>DASVXH010000059.1:0-1534 GCA_036392795.1 Saccharimonadales bacterium (SeqCode) | reverse complement strand
GGCTACGGCTTGTCAGTGCGCGAAAAACGAACATATTCGACGCACCCCCAAACAACAAAAACGGATGTGGATGGAAAAGGACTTAGCGAATCACTTAGGCGCTCGCCAAGAACAATCAAGTAGCGCTCTTCTGAAGTGACCAAGGCTAAGAACAGGATTTGTAATAGCAGAAGAAAGCAGCGGCAGCATCATCCCACGCCGCAGGCGTGGCCGCCCTGTGAGAGTTCACGGGGTCAATGGCTGGAGGGTGGGAGTGACGAGTCTGGGCGAAGGCGCTGGATTCGGCGGCGAACATGTTGAAAGTAATCTGGACTGACGTTGAATGGGGTATCCCGGCCTACTGCCTTCTTTCGCAGATCCCAGTTGCATTTCGGTGCAGATAGGAATAAACGCCATGTACCCGTGTTATACCCATACAAGGAGTCAGTTCTAAGTAAATCCCGATAGAACTGAAATTGCTATGACAAACGCAAAGTATTTTAGAGTCGCATGCTTGCTAGTTACCACGTTGTTATTGAGACCGGTCAACGTCTTCGCTCAGGAGCAATCAGAACAACAGCCGTCCGCTGCTACTGGCATTCCTGCTGCGGAAGCTCGAGAACAATCGACGGAGTCGGTCGACCTAAAACCAGTATCAGATGCTGCGGCTACCGACGATGTAGCGTCTAACCTGACGCTCTCTAGCACCACAATCAGGACACAGGGGACAGGACTCCACCTCACTTCCACTTCCGTGCCTGGTTTTGGACCAACAAGCGTACTGTGCCCGGCAACTCATAGGGCAGGCTGCACTATCAAGGTGGAGGTATCCGCACTTTTCTTTAATGTGGCTCAGAACACCGACTCCGCAATTGATGTGGTCATAAACGGAACGGGATCAGCTGTCTTTCCGTCCGCCGATCCGGCGGAAGAATCAACCACCACCACCGCTTTACCCGGCGCTGACACCCATACTTTTCAGTGGATGAAGACGCAGATTCCCGCCGGGTCCACCCAGATCGTCAATATTGCTTTCCTTGCTAATCCTGGCAGTGCACAGGTCGGATTTCGTACCGCGACGATTCAATTGTATCTAAACTGAATCAAATAACTAAGATAGACTCTTTTAGGTTCGGTGCAAATTAACGGAAGGAGCAACGTGGCCCTGTTCTAGCAGGGCCATGTTCCGTTCCATGCGGCACTGCAAATCCCGACTGAAACTAAGAAACGCCCCCAAGCATCTATTGACAAAAGGCCGATAATAACAATTGGATATGCAGCAAAGCCTCACTATCGGCGCTCCTCTAGCGGTTCCCGCCGCCTAAAAGCCCTTCTCATCTTTTTTTTCCATCAATAGCATTGCAACAAGCGCAGGGAGCGCCACGGAGAACGCCTAATGCTCCCTCAAGACCGATGTCGGGTCCCTATCCTCCCTAAGCGCGGTAAACCGCGTGTGCCGTAGATGATTATCCGGCGTCCATTCCGTAAACTCGAACTGACCCACCAGAATCGGCCTGACCCATCGGCATTTCTTCATCATCGCTGCTGTTAGTCC
>DASVXH010000058.1:0-45051 GCA_036392795.1 Saccharimonadales bacterium (SeqCode) | reverse complement strand
ATGGATTAGCTGTTTCCTGGCTCTACAAAACAGCACATTTTAAATTACTGAGTAAATGGAGAGAACTCAAACGGCGTCAAACCACCAGCCTTGAAGACATGCCGGAAATATTTGAGGCGGATGGCGCAGACTACCGGGCTACTCTAGAACTTGTTATGCGGGCTGTCGCCACACTGTCATTTCGCAGACGCGAAGTTGCTGCACGGCTATTAGTTGGGGCAACCACTGAAGAAATCAGTGATGATCTGGGTATTCCTGCGGCGACTGTTCGCGTACATAGAACGCTTCTTCGCCGCGATATCGAGGCAAAGCTGGGAGCAGAAGGTCTCGATATCAAGCACTATCGCAAAAAGCCACAAAACTAGCTGCGGTCAATGGCCGCTTTGCCGAGCGATATTAAATGTTTTTTGCGGTGTTCAGCAAAGCTTTCACGGTCCAGACCAACACGATTAATGAATAGGCTCATTTTTTCACTGCCAATGAAATGCGGCAGGATCACATAGGAAGCCCCATGTTTGTAGAGTGTAGCGGCGTCGTTATAATCATCTGCGTGACAGATAAAAACCGCCCTACGATTGTGGTGCATGACGTAGCGTAACAGCGTAATATTGGTCGGATAGTCGGTAATGGTACTGACCACCATTTTGGCTTTGGCCATGTGCAGCTCAGCCAGCAATTCGTGATCGGTGGCGTCTCCGTATAAACATTCGATGTGTTGACGCGTTAATAGATCGATAACGTCCGGATTGTAGTCGACCACAACGTAGGGGCGACGCATTGCTTTAAATGATTTTACAAATTCGTGACCGCCTTTTTTGTAGCCAAATAGTATCAGGGGATAGGTTTTGGCGCGATACTCTTTTTCGCGGGTGGTTTCACGCTCGAATATTTGCAAGTAGTTTTCGAGTTTTTCGTACAACCAATTATCGTATTGCATCATATAGGTCGATAATGCGATGGTAATCAGCGCCACAACTGTAATGATAGAGCCGACACGAGGATCAACAGTCCCCGTTGCCGTTGCCAGCACAACCAGCACAATAGAGAATTCACTAATCTGAGAAAGGTTAATTGCAGCCTTGAAACTAGTGCGTTTTGTGTATCGCAGAGCTCCCAGCGCAGCCATGACGACAATGGGCTTTAGCACCATCACAATTATCGCAAAGATAAGCGCCGGACCCAGCACCGCACCCAAATCGCCCAGCACCAATCCTTCGCCCAGTACCACAAAAAACAGCACGATAAAAAAGTCACGCAGCGGCTTGAGCCGCGCCCCTATCTCGGCCGCATACGGCAAGTGTGCCAGCATCACACCAGCAAACAATGCACCGATTTCTATAGAAAAACCAGCTCGGTTGATAAGTGTAGCCACACCAAATCCCCACGCGATAGCAAACAAGAATAATAGTTCCTGCGAACTCGCCATAAAACGCCCAAGACGCGGCAACAGCTTGGCACCTACCAGCGTGAATACCGCCACCAGTCCAATACCTTTTAGAATTAAGGTACCGACTTCGCCCGCACCCAAGGCATGACCAGCGCCCGCCGCTACAAACAGCAGAGCAAAAGTCGCCACCATGTCATCGATCAGGATGATACCGATGGCAATCTGTCCATGTAGTCGCGTCAATTCCCGCTTGTCACTTAATACTTTGGCAATAATAATCGTACTACTAAAGAACAGTGCCAGGCCCAAAATAATCGCCTCTGTCTGATTGAATCCAAACAGTTTTGCTACTAAAAAGCCCGCACCGCCTACACCGGCCAACAGCGCCATGGCCGTCACAATCACCTGTCTCCCTAGGCGCCGAATGACTGCGGCGTTCAGTTCCAGGCCAATAATAAATAGCAGCAGCGCGATACCAATATCGCTATACACCTGGAATAACGACTTGTCATCGATCAGCGAAAGTGCCCACGGCCCAACAATAATTCCGGTTAGAATGTGTCCAATAATCAAGGGCTGGCGCAACAGCCGCATAATTACCGCCATAACGGCAGCCAGCACAATCACAACGCTTAGCTGAATAAATGCGTCGCCGTGCATGACTAGTCTTTCCACCCTCTCAATGTCATTACCATTATTATACGGAACCACGACCGTCGCCGCCAGTCCTCCTGCCGCGTCATCAAAAACGGATTAGGCGGGCAAACTGCTTTGGGTCCGACAAGAGGGAATATGCCTGAATAACCGCCTCAATGCGTCCAGCCTCAGACCCCAATGCGGCGATTCCTGTGATTAAAGCTAATACTGAATCTTTAAAGGTGCTGACCAGCCGAATTGACGCAATGCGCTTGTCGCTGGTACCCATTTTGCCGCCGTACTCAATCTCTATGACACCCCGCTGAGCGAGTATACGAGCCAAATGATCGTTACCACCCTTCCCAAGGGCCTTAGAAGAATCGAGCTCATCGTGCCGCACCAACGCCTCGTACGCCCCCAAAAGAGAACTAGCCTTATTGCTGTGATAAGGCAAAATGAGATCCACATATTTTTCTGTTTCCTCTTTTTGCCAATCGGCTATAGCGCCAATAAGCGGCAAGGCTCGTTCTATTCCCGCCTGATTTATTTGAATACTTATCCTGTTTTGTCTGCCGGGTTTTTGGTTGCAAAACCCCCAGCTGCCAGCCATTTTAACTGCAAGATCATGCAGTGTTGAGGTCTGGGGGTAGTGGTCGGCACGGTCATCGCTGAGTCGTTGGAGTTCCCAAAGTAATTGACCGGTCTCCATCCATACTTTTCGACGCGCAAAGCTGGCGAGCAAGCTAGCCATCGCCAAGGGTCTCGTGCCTATGGCGTCGAAATCGGAAAATAGCGTTTCAGGGCAGTCTTTGAGGGGTCTTGACTTGTCGGCGGCGACTGCAATGTCAAGGCCGCCCTGCTCCTGAATCCGTTCAGTGCGTGCCACAGATGGCAGCGCACTAAAACGCTTCAGCACCAGCTGATGAAAATGCTCCGGAGACTCAGTAAGCAGCCTGGCCTGGGAAGTCTGCATCTCTTTTCCCTCTTTTGTCTGCAGGCTCAAAATGCCTTCCATGAGCCGCTGTAGAGGAGGCAGGCAGGCTGGATTTAGCTCAACTTTCGCAATGTCTTTTCGCCCTCCGGGCACATAATAAATGTCAACGATGTCTTTTTGGAACAAAGTAGACAACTGCCTGTACACACGCCTTACGTCTTGGCCCAGCACATCTGCAACCTTTAAGACGGAAGCAACCGTGCCGCCCGAAGCTGTCAGCACATTCAACAGATCGAACCGCAGGCGCTCAACCTTGGGTAAAAAAACATCTTCCGGAGACATAGGCGACGAACCGGAGGTCATCCAATTACCCACTACGCCAACCAGCGGTACGCCGTCTTCTATCCCCCGTGGGGTAATAACTGCTTGCTGTGCCGCCTCGTCGAGATCAATCATATTATTCCTCGCAAGCGTCCTGAGCGATTTTATAGCGATACTATATTTTACCTGACTGGCCGAAACCCTTCGATCAGCGTGTTCAATCAGGGACATTCGCAGATCATAAAGGGCAGTTTTCTCGGCAGGATTTTTAGCCAGGATGAGTAAAGTGGCCATTGCGAGCGAATCATAGCAAATACCAGCCAGGTCGTCCCTAAGCTGTGGCTGAAGCTCAAATAGGGACACTTCTGCGGCGGCCTCTCGTACGTGGGCATTGAGTAAGCGTCGGATCTGCGTTTTTTTGGTCCCAGGAGGCCGTGAAGGCGAAGACGATTCGGGACTCGGCACCGGCGTCTCTAGAGGCGCGACATCCGGACGCGGCTTCTGTGCGGGTGACTGCGGCGGAGATCTAGGGGCTGGCTTCGGGTCTGGCTCTGTTTGGGATTCGAGCCTTCGTTCTGGCCTTGGCTCTGGCTGCGAGCTTGACACCGATACTTCCGGCGCACGTCTAGCGACAAATGCTTGCGAAAAAAGGGCGGGATCACCGATGATCTCACTGCCATACTCCGCATACTGTTCGCGTGCACGGGAGCCTTGCAAGCTAATTATTCTTGCATAAAATTCTTTGGCAAAAGGCGCTAGACTACCTGAAGCCACTGCACCTAAATTTCTAAAACCCGCCAACTGATTACTCAGCGTCGTTTCGGAATCTGCCCAAAACGAGGCAGCCATACCCTTTTCGACCTGCCAGCCTAAAATCGCACCCGCCAATGGCACAGCCACCCGCAGGGCACGGCCACCAATAACCGTCTGCTTCGCCCCAGAGGACAAAGATGTCTCCAAAACACGCTCGTCGGCGGCCAAGATACGACGAGCCCGCTCCCAATCCTCCCTGGAAGGCAAGTCAAGAGCTTCTTGGTCATCTGTTTGTTGCACGCCAAGCGCCATTTGTGCTTTTTTATAAAAATCGTCCGCATCCATCCAGTGCGGATTATTGGCATGTAGCAGTAAGCAGGCCGGTGCCAGGCGGTGCGCGCCCAATATATCCAAGTCGGCACTGGTTGGCGCCTCATAGTCGGTACCCAGCTCGTAACCCCAACCCCTCATTTATAAAGAATACCGCAGATTCGCCCCGAAAGATAACATACCAGCCCACATCGAAAGCCGCTCTAGAAATAATTCCTGCCCTTTGCTATAATGTCATCTGTTCCAGCCATTGGGGATTGGCCAAGCGGTAAGGCAACGGGTTCTGGTCCCGTGATCGGGGGTTCGAATCCCTCATCCCCAGCCATGAATTTATTACAGATATAAAAGAGTTCAAACTTTGGACTCTTTTTATTTTGTCATCTGTTAGCGGGGTTCGAATCCCCTCTCTTCGTTTGCACCTCGTCCTTCTGCAAACGTATGCTCGGTGCGGTGTGGTTAAGTTCACGTTTATATTGTCGAGGTGTTTTTCCAAGTACTCGCTTGAAATCACTGATAAAATGCTGCTGACTGCTATAGTCTAGTTCGTAGGCGATTTTTACCCAATTTGGACTCTCGCTCTGGCGGATATATTCGGCTGCTTCTAGAAGCCGATTCCTCTGGAGCAACCATTTAATGCCTACACCGACGTATTCCTGAAATAGCTGCTGCACCCAGCGTTCGCTCTTTGCCATTTTTTTTGCGACATCTTTTACAGTCCGTACACTTTTATTCTCTGCTATGGTGATAACCTTATTCACGAGTTCGATATTGGCATCTTGAACAGGATGCTTTGTGCTGATAAGTTCGATCATTTTTGCTATGGCGGCTTCGTCTTCCAATGACAACACATATTTAATAAATTGCTCGTTAGCTTCAGGAAATACTCGTTCGAGTTCGAGGCGTTGGTCGTGGAGTCCGGTCATAGACCAGTGCCAAAATGCGTGAAACGCCCCGGGCAAAAAGCGAGCCCCAATAATCCGACCTTTTCCGGCCGCCACGTAATCCCGCCGATTGCGAAACGTACATTGAACGCCAGACTCTGCTTCTGAGATAAAAACATCAACGTATGGTCGACGCTGCACTTGTTCGGATACATAAGGGGGTAGCCCCGTCCTTTCCCACGCAATCGTCCAAAAGTGGTATATGAACGGAGCAAGTTCGGGTGGCGCAGGATATATCCGAAATCTAACGTTTTGGTCAAAACCCGCGGGGTCTAGGTGTCCGTCGCGATCAGTACGATCTGCGGGTTTTTGTAATACATCACTCATATTTGTCTCTAGTATAGGAGGTAGCATCTCCCATGGAAAGATGACAGTCAATAATAGAAGGAGTTAGTTATGTCACATACAACAATCTTACGCGGCCTCGCGAATGTCAGCTTTTGGGCAGAAGACGTACGGGCGGCGGAAAAATGGTACACAAAATTGCTAGGGATCGAGCCGTACTTCCAGCGACCGAGCGCTGAGAATCCAGCTTATATCGAGTACCGAATTGGCGACTCTCAGGACGAGCTCGGTATTATCGACAAAAAATACGCGCCAAAGAAAGCCAGCGCACATGGCCCCGGAGGAGTGATCCTATACTGGCACGTTGACGACGTGGCTGCCGTCATGACAAAATTGATCGAAATGGGCGCTACCGAATACGATCCAATCACGCCTCGCGGCGATGCCGGTTGGGTAACGGCATCCGTTGTTGATCCGTTCGGCAATGTATTAGGTTTGATTCACAGCCCGCACTATCTTGAGGTCCTGAAAGGCAAAAAGGGCTAATCCATGAATAAGTCTGTCAACCCTGCATATATCGATATTGCAAGCGTAGCCGATTGGGAGAAGTGGTTGGCAGACAATCATGATCAGCGCGATGAAGTCTGGCTTAGAATCGCTAAAAAGGCTTCCGGAAAAGTGTCTGTCACAATTCCGGAAGCCCTGGATATTATTCTGTGCTACGGGTGGATCGACAGTCACCGTAAATCCTTTGACGAATCTTACTACCTGCAACGGTATTCACCGCGCCGTGCAAGAAGTCCTTGGTCGCTCATCAATGCACAGAGAGCAGAGGAACTCATAGCAGCCGGTCGTATGAAGCCAGCCGGACTCGCACAGATTAACGCGGCGAAGCAGGACGGCCGCTGGCCGACTAGCAGGGTGGCCCACTACGGTTAGGGGAGGTCGTTCAACAGGTTATATATTTCTTGAATAGATTGTTGTAAATTCAGCTCATCGTCTACCTCTGGAAAAGTTTTACTTGCGACCATTCTCCCCAGCCATGAGATTATTGAACGCAAGAAAGATGTCCCAATTTGGGCATCTTTTTTGTTTGGCAAAAAATCATTACACCTTAGGAAAGTTTGATCAAGGTTCGAATCCCTTTTCTCCTATTGCATATATTTTATCCCGGAGTGGTTGCACAAAGAGCTAAATTCAGACATCCTAACTCTAGAGCACTAGCAAAAGACTATATGATGGATAAAAAAGAAGATTATATTTTAGTAGATAGCGTATCCGGAAAGCCAGTCGACCAGCTTAATCACAAAGAAAAAAGTGAGCTAGAGTCGCGACTGATTCAAGGCTGGGCGTGGTGTACAGATAATGAAGACATTATGAAAATTCTTCATTTATGGATCGGATCAGGTAGCGATAGGGCCATGAATTTAGGTGAACCTTTCTTCATAGTAAGTTCCAAGGACAGAGACAAGATTGTTACTTTCTGGGAAGATGGCGAAGGCAATGGAGCGCTTAATAAGGGCGAGCAAGACAGCTACTTTGATACTCCATTTAATGAGAAAAGCGCTAGCAATCGACGCGGTGCTGTTCTTGAAGCATTCGCAAGAATAGAATTTCTTCTTGACCACCTCGCACTTGTTAATTGTGGCGTCTATTCAGATGTCGGCAACCCAAAATACACACTTAAAACAATACGGTCTCAGAATGCCCACAATAAAATCGCAGGGCTTAAGCAAATACCCGAATTGAATGGGATAAATTTTAACGCAATCGAGAGAATGCGCATGCTGCGTAATCAAATGGCACATCAGTATTCAGTTCAAAATATCCAATATTGTGGCATAGTCCTCTCTCATGGCGATGATAGCGGCATTCGAATAACTCAGGCCTTAAATAATGACTACAAAGAGATCGTTAGCAACGTCTTTGAGACATACTACGACTGCCAGGCACCAATAATTTCATGGCTTAAGAAGCGCTTAGAGCTGCGAGTTGTAGCATGAATTATGTATATAGCATTCTAAAACGCTTTCCTTATGCGATAGCTATTATTGCTGGACTTTTGTTTTACCTACTAGCCAGTCTTACATCAGATAATCTCTCAGGCCTACTTTTAAATATCAGTGCCAGCTTGGTGACAATACCTATAGTCATCTTTAGCTATGAAGCGATAAAGGAAAAGGTTGCAAAAGAAGATAATAGGGACCTCTCAGAGTATGTGAAAATGAACATCGATAGAGAGATCCTATCGTTACTGAACCGAGTAAGTCCTCTCGTGATTGGTACACCGACGCCAGGCTTAAATAAAGTCCTAAAGCTGTTGAATATGAATGAAGAGAAAATGCGAAAGACTTTAGAGAATTACTCGCCCATGGCATACTATTTAGCAACCGATTGGGGATACAGTGAAGATCAATTCGCCTTACTACTCGCCAATGAGTTAATATACAACAACTTATCAGTAGATGAACGTAACGCATTCATTCGACTAATTAAAGCCGTCAGAACTCTAGAGTACGCCACAAGCCCCCGCTTCTACAAAAAAGGCGGCGATGCCAATCCCAAATACACTATTGTTAAAGGTAGTGAGATTGATCAGGTAACAAAGTTTCAAAATCGTTACTTGCTAATGGCAAAAACTAAGAAATCAAACGAACTCGCCGTAGCTGCATTCAATGATCTTAAAATGGGCAAGTACAAAATCGACTTATTGACACCGATGAAACCTAATAACGACGGTAAGGAGCTTTTACTGTCATGTACACTAGAGATTTTAGAATGCATCTCCGCATGGTCGCAGAGTAGAGGTAAGGACTTTTTAATTGATAGCCGCAATTTCAGGATGAAGCGCACAAGGCTAAAAAACCGCCTTGAGCAATAAACTCAGTTTCCATTTTTCCACTCATTCTTGTAGCGAGTGTTCTCAATCAACTTGCCCGCATCGTCGAAATAACAGTACCCATGGATTTCAAGTCGCTGACCCCTAAATTCACCGTCACCATATTCCCCTAAATACATCTTCTCGCCTAGTACTGTCCAAAATATCACTAGCCCACGCCTATCTAGTTCTTTAAGAAATTGGTCTTTGTTGACCAGCAAAGCCGAATGAGCAGGATAATCAACTGATGGGTCAAAAAAGCGCAGCCTACCATCTACAGAAATATACTCGCCAATTTTAGTGGACGGACGTAGTTTCAGGATTTTTCGCAAGAAGCTATTAGGAGCGTACAGCCTCACATGATTGCTGACCGTATCGTCTGTTTCAAAACTACTGCTACTATATCCTTCGATCGGACCAAGAACGTCAAAAGGCGTTTCGTCGCCCTTAATAGACCAGCCCTCTTTTTCTTGATATACACCAAGTACTTCACGATACGCCGAACTATCCGCAAACTCTTTAAGAAACACCCCGCTAGATTCATCGTTCGGTTCGGGTAAAGCCCGATTCCAAAACTCTTTTGTCTCACACCATTTCTTGACAGCTAGGAAATCCCTCTTATGCGCTATGTAACCGTTAACGTGCATCCAGAGTTCAGGGTAGTTGTGGTTATCTTTATCTTCAGGTGCATCCGTCTCGCCTTTCCAGGTTTTCCAACTCAGGAGATTGAGATATTCGACACCGTCCTTGCTTGCTTGAATAAGCTGACTTGGCGAAGGTATATCTTTTGTTGAATGTCGCCAGTTTTTAAGATGCCATTTGCTGTATTTGGGCATCCACCAAACCTCAGTTGAATCATCATCTTCTTTTCTGCCTATGAGCCATAAGGGATCTATCGTCGGATCAAAGTCACGCAAGCCTGTCTGGTATGCGCCATGATAGTGGGTCAGATTGCCACCACTAGACCACTTGTCTTCTTGGTAGTAGTAATTCGATCCTAAAAGAGCTACGAATTCCGTAAGCCCAATCCACTGATACTTTTTACCTATACGCTCTGTTCCCGAAGAACGAGAACGGTCATGACTACTGTAATGCTTGTCAAATGTTTCGTGAGCTTTTGGATTCCAACCTAAGTCTATCACTCGCTTGAATATCCAGCGCCGGGCTATGTTTAGATCGTAATCATTTTCTTTCCAATTAAACCGTTTCTCGTCTCTAATGTATGGCCCATACTTTCGGTACTTAATGCGCTTTATTGGACCCAGGGATCTTTCAAAAGCCCGCAAAGCTCCCTTAATGTCTAAGTCACTAATTGTCGGCTTGGCTTCAGTATTAGCTGTTTCTTTCTTGGCCCTAATTGCCTCAGCCCAGGGGAATGTAATTCTACTGAATCGAAGGGTATTATATGTATCTAACAGCTTTCTCTGTTTCTCAGATAGCGACCTTAGGAACGCATCATGCCCTGCCTTTATGTTTCTTGGCGGCCTAGCTGACAACGGCACATCGGAGAAGCCTCTAAGTATCGACCCCATGGTGTAATTCCCGAAGTCGGCTATAGCAGCACCACCCTCACCGTACATGAGCGATCCCCATATGCTGTAGTAATTATGATCTTCACCCCTATATTTTTTCTGCAATGATTTGACGGTCGGAATTTTTGTTGGAAACTTATAGTAAGGGAACGGTGGAGTGATCTTCTTTGTTCTAACTTGAACATCGTTCCTATAGTTGCGCAGATAGAGTTCAATGGTGCCCTTGGCGTAATCATCCATAAGTGCATCGGGTCGTCGTTTAGTATTCAAGAAGTAACTCTTATAGATCCACTGGACTATGCTTTTAAAGTTTAACTTCTCTCTTGGATTCAGCGATAGCGCCCCATATGTAACGGCAAACAATCTCTGCATAATATAGGGATCGTTATTATCAGCGAACTGCTTCAAGGTTTCTAAAAGTGCTTGCTGATGATAAGTTAGCAAGCACACTAACGCCCGTGATGAGCGGTCCCGTAAACTACGGTTTGAGGATGCCAAGGTCCATGACAGGGCTACGGCCGCCAAGCGAACCGAGTCAGATGATGCCCTCTGGGGTAGCTCGCTCAAGCTCCAAGATTGCAGTCTCTCTACAGCGTTACCTGAGTTATCCTCATAGTTTAATAGGAAATATTGCCACCAAGAATCCCGTTTACCTAAAGAATGTCGATTCAGTAGTTTGTGCAATCGATCAGCGTTGAAGGGATGAGAGGGTATGGCGCATACGTCAAGCATACAGTTCAGAATAATATGTTCATCCTGCTCTGTGTCGTGAAAATATTCGTTCATGTATTTCCTCACTTGATCCGCGTCCATGAACTTTAATGCGCCAGTTTGCTTATCAACACTTGCTACGTCACGCCATTTTAAGCCTTCAATAAAAGCCATCTTCATCGTCCAGTCGCCGCGGTATTTCTTGGGAACTAGCCATGTAAGCTCCTGACCCTTACAACGCTCTGGTATCTGGATGGCTAAGGCCTCCATGAGCCCCGAATTATATCTGTTCCTCTGGAGGAAAGAACTTTGCCGGAAAAATACTTTTGCGGCATCGGAGCTGTCAATTCTATTCTCGGTTAGTATCGATCTAACTATAAGGTGGTCGCTAAATCTATTATAGGTAAAACTGTAGCCGTATCCCTTGCGTTTGCCGTTCTTGTTGTAGCTTGGGTATTTTATAAGTAAACCGTGATGCTCCATCAGTGAAATTAAACGGCTGCTGTGTGGGGACAGTTTTGTGTCTCGTGCCACAATCTCAAGTAGCTTTGGCCGTAGCATTCTCGCTTTGCCGTTTT
Organism: Saccharimonadales bacterium (SeqCode); assembly: GCA_036392795.1. Classification (GTDB taxonomy): domain Bacteria; phylum Patescibacteriota; class Saccharimonadia; order Saccharimonadales; family UBA4665; genus JARIHD01. Next base: position 33,765 of record DASVXH010000058.1, on the reverse strand, counting down.
TACCCATCCACACCCCCATCTCCTTAATCACGTGCTTCCACAAATAGTCCTTTGGCAGTTTCAATCCGAGCTCATTCAAGACTCTTTTAGACTGAGTCTCTACGTACTGCTCAAAAACATGGGTCGCTCCATGACCACGAGGCGTTTTGTCTTTCCTGCCTGCATATGATTCGCAGAATATCTTTAGAAACAGAGGGTTCTTGAATTCCGGGTCAATGATCGGAATTTCTGGCATTTCCATCTTGTAATGTTTAAAGAATGTGGAGATTGCTTGCCATTCCATCTCGGCAAAGCCAAAATGTTGAATTGCTGTATACCTGTCAGAGTCCTTAATAATTGGCTCATATCCATTTCTTACACTAACAACTAGTGACAACCCTTTAATGTTGAACAGGGTCGATAACTCAGCCCACTTGAGCCCCTCGGCTTCGTTTACCGCATCAACTATTAGACAGACTCTATCCTCGGAGCTCTTCGAAAGTTGCTCTAAGTCCGTAATGAATCCAGGGACATCGGCGTATCCAAGGAGTGAGGCCATACACTCAATGGGGTTACTTTTGCTCTGCACTCCTAGTAGTTCATGTGCCAAGAAGATCAATGTCGGCCTGCCAGATTCGACACGTATCTTCGCGTAATCGCAAAGAAGGTGTGTTTTTCCAATACCAGCCTCACCACGCAATATCATGCGTGGCTTATTGAATAATGTTGGCCTGGAATCATCTAGAAATCTTTGCAATTCTGCAAGTGCGCGGTATAAATTCCACATATTACTCGCACCATAATCAGTGGAGTCATATGGCCTTTCCTTTTGCTTTTCCTCCTTACGTTGTCGAAATAGGGAGTACAGTTCATACGACTGGTCGGCGGCGCGCTTGATAATTTTTGATACATCACTCCAAAGGATATTCTGGTATTTCGTCTTAGCCTTTAGCCCAACGAGCCTATTTACTATAGTCTTAGCGTCAGCTTGCAATTGTTTTATCTCAGCTTCTTTATCAGTGTGATTGCCTAAATAGCGAGTCGCTCGCTGAACTTTATATGTCAGTCCGAGCAAGTCCGCCAGATACGCCGGTTCACGATTTAGCGCGTGCAGATTTTTAAGAATGTTTTGGACTTGCAAATTGACAACTGTACTGTAGCGATTGCCTGCACTTGAAATCGCAACTTTTAGTCTAGCTTCTTGTATCTGTTGAGTGATCATAGACTGAGTTCTTATGAAACATTATACTCTATATGACTAGAATATTTAGTCAGGCAACTCTTTTATAACTTTGTCCAGTTCTATGAGTAGTTCGTAAAATTGGATAAGTCCATTGCCAATTTCTTTGCTTCTTCAGATGTGAACTTTTGCCCATATTGTTTCTCTAAAATGAGTCGAAGCTTCTCGTACGCATCGTCGCTAATTTCGGCCATAGTAAACTCCAACGCTAGTTATATTCCCATGCCTAACGCTCAGCCATGAGATTATTACAACAGAATATCGCCTGAAAATGGCGATATTTGTCGTTTTACCTACGATGACGAGATGCACAATTTGGACTACTCTATCTCATAGAAACGCCGCTATATCCCTCGCATAGCTTCCCCAGTATTCACGCTCGCCATTTGCCCCTGGGATGGGCTTGCTCATATTATTGTAGTTCCAAGTCTGTACCCTAAGACCGGGCTCTAATTGCAGTGCCCGTGCTACATCGTCGGGTATTCTGTCATATCGCTGAAGTATGGGAGATTGCTCAATGCCGGCTTGTTTGGCCTGCGCGCGGTCTACACTGCCCGCTGATTCCAGGTACATACAGGTAGCGGAGCTCCAGGATTCTGGTCGGAGGTTATCAAGGCCTATTTCAGTCATTTCTGTTAGGATTGAACGCCACTTTTTGATTTGTGCCTTCTCCCATCCGTCGTAATTCTCTGCGGGCATACCGATTTCAAGTGTCACGGTCTGCTGCAACAGATTGTACAGCGCCCAATCCTCTGGTGTTTTTATGGCATGGTGAATTCCCGCTTTTTGCATAAGCCAACGCACAGGATTCTTAAGCCTATCGGTGGGTTCATACATCCACGCTTCAAAGGTCCCGGGCTCTTCAACATTATGAATATCTAAAATGAGTGAATAGGGCTTGGCCTCCTCACAAACCTCAGAAAAGCGAGTATCTTCATAAGAGCCTCTCCCTGGAACACTGTCATAACTTAGCTCGTTATCGATAAATCTGACGCCCTGTTCGGCTGCTCGCTCATTAGCGATCAGTGCGTCTACACCCTCAATACGATCCTCTTTCAGGGATCGAACTAGGGCCATCCCTAGCGGTTCATTCCCGTGAACTCCACCCATAACAAGTATCTCGGCTACAGCGGACATTCAGATCCTCCTTATTGAATAACTTGTCTATCATACACGAGCTTTCAATATATTCCTCGCCTCCACGCCGAGATATTGGGGGATTTCGAAGAGTATGCTTCGGCTTTTTGTTTTGCCCTACTTAGGGCCATCCTCCCCAGCCAAGTTATTATTAGAAAACATATTCATCACTTGTAAAGTTTTACTTTGCATGAGTTCGAATCCTTCCTGGCACAGTGCCGCTTGTTACTGATACAGTAAAGTACATGATTAAAGCCGTTATATTCGACATGGATGGTGTCTTAATTGACACTGTCGAGATTGGCCTGCGCGTACGGAAAAGGCTGTTATCTCACCACGGGGTTGATTTAGACTCCATACCTGATCCTCAGGGTGAAGGCCATCGAGCTGCTTCACTCAAGAACTTGCTCGCAAATGTGAAGAATCATTCTGGAATTCACATTGATCATGATGAGTTTGCCGTTCAGGCACAAAAACATATGCGTGAGCAGTTACAAGCCGAAGGCATTGCAGCCGACCCAGGACTAGTAGTATTTTTACAGGATCTTAAAAAACATGGGGTAACCTGCGCAGTTGCGTCATCAAGCCTGCGGGAAGGTATTGATATAAAACTAGACATCCTCGGCATCCGGCAATATTTTTCGGTCATTGTGACCGGCAGTGACGTAAAGGAGCATAAGCCACACCCTGCCACCTATCTTTATACAATGAAGGAACTACACCTCTCACCGGAAGACTGCGTTATTTTTGAAGATAGTTTGACGGGGATAGAGGCTGGCCATGCGGCCGGCTGTAAGGTTGTTGGGTTTACACAGTACAACCCACCGGAAAAACCGCTGCAAGGGGTTGTTGCGACGGTACGAAACTGGAGCGAGATTAGTTATAACAAGCTAAGGCGTCTTGTAGCCGAGTAGCCAATGGTACGAATCATGGCGGGAGACCATCTCGACCCATGCTCGCATCAAGTTCTACTAATTTTTCGTACATCAACAACAAACTGGGCAGAATGGTGTTCCAATTCTGGGCTACGTGGCCAGCCACGCATAAACACCATAAAAAGACTTCTTCGGAGGTCTTTTAGATTTGCATTCTAACAGTTGGCCTAAAGTCTATATATGTAAGACGCCCCTTTTCCTCTCTCGTTGGGAGGGGGAACCTCTCGAGATATTTTACCGGCCTGGACGAGTCCGCTCAAAACGTAATTTAGCGAGCTGGCACTCATGCATCTGCCCAACGCCACATCAATGTCACTTGACCTGCAGGCACCGGCGCTCAGGATTTCTAGAATCTCCTGCTCAGTCTTGGACTTATTTAAATAGGGCAATGCGGTCAAACCCTTTTTTATGAGTTTCCTTATAGCTACAGGCCTGGATAAAAGGCTGGTGGCAACCTCGGTATAAGATTCCAATTTAATACCTTGACGTATGTCTTGGATACCCTTGTGTAAAGCTTTAAAAGGCTTCTTGACACCGGGTGCGAAGAAAAGCTGAATCGCGCGTTTGTCTTTTGGGCTTGGATGTCTTTCAATGATGCCAAGCCGGGTCAGCTCTCTAACTTGAGGAGTAATCTGACCGTACTCGACGCCAGCAATCAGAGAAGCCAACTCAGCAGCAGACAGTGCTTCCTTGGACCTAAGTATATTTCCGAGAATTTTATACCGCAACACTCCTGTCCCTTGTCGCCCCAAGATGTCTTGTAATGACAGTTTAGGGTACGTCAAACTCCATTCGCTGGTAAATCCGGCCAAAGCAAGTTTACCCATATAGTCCTGCGGATTAGCCTTCCATGCTATCGTGCTCCCGGTCTTTTCATTCCAGACAGCGGGAGACAATAACCTCGCACCACGGTATCCCAGAGAATTCTGACAATGACTGGCGATCTGATCTAGAGTGCCGGGAGGAGTCGGATTTTTACTTTGTGCTTCCGCCAAGATGTCTCGTATATCCACAGCAGAGTGCGGATTAAGGTAGTCACTGAAGAATGCAACGGTAATGAGAGTCTTGATCTCATGGTTAAAGCCATGATTCAGACAGGCACCCATAACGGGAGCAGGAACAGGGCCAGCCTTTTCACACATGGGAGGGAACAGTCTTTCCATCGCGCGAGTATAGCATAACTAACAACAAACTTATGCCCTCCTGATAGGTTGGAGCGGCTAACGCTGCTTTTCTTTTTTAATCCTTCTAACAAGGTATATAACTCCCCAGATCCACGCTCCGCCCAGGCTACCTCCCACTATTAACGTCCGCACCGTATTAGAAAAGGGCAGCACTTCCATGACAAAATATAAATAGGCAGCAAAAGGACCCACGTAGAATATGAAGGGAATAAGTCCGACAAAAGGTTGCAAACCTCGTTTATGCATATCGTCAAAATGGTTATACAGTCCTGTATCGCCATAATTCTTTTTGACCTGCCAACGATTAACCTTATGTGTTAGCCACCAAACAAAACGATTATAGAACATCATCATATTTTATAACTTCTGGCCCGTTATCTTTTCTACATATTCCGAATGCTGGATATCTTCAGGATCAAAGCAACCCAATCAGATAACCGAATATCTCACGCATGGTTTTGCCCTCAGCCAACTTTTTCTGATATATCGTTCGGCCAGCCATGAAAATGACAAAAAGAGCAATTTTGTGTCATTTTCTAATCGCGAGTCTATCATTTTTTATCCGGCAAGCCTATAGGTATCAATGATACTAAAATCTTGCATGGGTTCGCGTCGAGTCTTCACTAAACGGAATTCATCAATATGTTGAGTGAGGTCTAAGGGATTATTTCGGGCATATTCTTCCAACGGTGCTAGATCTATTTCTGGCGCGACGAAACGTACAAGTGAGCTATGCACAATAGTAGGTGGCTGCTTGCCGCCTTTGGGCAGGCCTACGCTATCCATAAACTCTTGACGCAATGACTGGAATTGACCTCCATCTTGGCCCACGATGATAATTGCCCCCGGCATAACTCGTAGTTCAGTAAAGTGCACATCGAATGGCTTTATATTGTCGGTAATGCGTCGAAATGCAGCATCGTAGCTAGGATAAAGCTCATCGTAAAGCCTACGCTTGTCTGCTCCTTCGTAATCAAAGAGTGGCGCCACCCAATCCAAAACAGTTATGTGAAGACCTTCGGATTTCATAGTATAGACACCCTCGACTGCAACTTTCTGTAAGCCCTCAAGCCACGCAGTGATAGTGTTTGTGTTCTCCTCTGAAAAGGCGGCATTGATAACAAAACCAAGGTGCTCTTTACCTACCCAGTCGACAGGCTGACTTTTTAGTTGTTCCATAGAGCTAGTTTACAACAAATAACTCCCCTCTAGGGCTGAATACTTCGCACCTCTGAGAGAACTAGTCGAATAACTTTCGTATTTCCTGGATCTCCTTTTCAACTTTCTGCAGACCTAAGATTTTAAAAGTTTGGACTACAACCATCCTCTCCATAAAAGCTCTCTCGGCTCTATAAAATTGCTATACTCCTAATATGATCATAGCTACCTCCATAATGGATTCTGATTTTGGTTATAAGTTATTTGCATCGATCGCCGGGGGCATTGTCCTTTGCGTCCTAGGAGTATGGAGCATCTATATCTGGCTAGGAAAGAAGACTAAACTTAATGGTTTTTATCGCCTCATGTTGGCTTTGGGCATTGTAGTCGGATTGATATGTGTACTAGGATTAATTACTCAGGCACTAGGTCTATAGCTCTTTAAGGTATAATGAAACCTAACCTTTCTAATTTCAGACTTTACCTAAAAGATGTCCTTATGCTGGAGTGTATGAATGTACAATTCAAAAATAGGCCGCCACTAGCCTAAAGCCAGGGATAAGGACGTACGCGCGGAGGAGACCATGTTTTGGCTTGCTCCAGAATCTCTTCGTATTCTATTGTTTGACGGCCTAGAAGAGTGGCGAGACCAAGATTTATGACCGCCAATTTGCTCATGTTTTTACGGTTGGGTACCTCATGCAATTCATTGAACTGAATTTTGCCTTCCGGGGTGCTGCATATATCTTTTATTACAAGAGGGTTGAGCGTTATCTTATTGTATGTATCAAGAAAACGCCGAGCTATCTGGTGCTGCGTGGCAGGGTCTGGAGATAGGGCAGATGCCCTATCATATATCCACGACTGCGAAAGGTCTGGACCTCCCATGTTAACGTGAATTTCGGTTGCCAACCTTCGGCTTGGCGTAGCGTCGTCTAACCAGGCGCCATCAACACAAACCAACCGTTCCTGCCCTGCTCCATCCCAGGCCACGGATGCATAAACGCGCGTCTCTCCGTCGTAGTATCTTGAAGTGTACGGCGCGGGCAATGCACGTACGAGCTCTGTTGTCTGATTCCAGAGATAAATCAAATCAAAGGTCTCAGGGTTAACCATCTTCTCATTCGCCATAAATATATTTATATCATAAATATGGTATAAATACCATCTTACTTGTTGATCAATCGTTGGATGGGCAAAAGCAAGACTTTTGCAGTACATGACTGCCAGAAACAAATGGGAGGTCAAGGACCACAGGCGATTAAAATGGTATGACAAGAGGTACGGCCAGGTCACTGGCACAAAGAAAGTCTTTGAGAAAGCCAGACAGGAACTTCAGCCCATCTTAGATGACTTCTTTACTAAGCGGGATCGCAAATACCTTCCTGGACGTGCATTGGGCGATCCGCCAGAGTATGACCCCAAAGAGGAAGAAATTGTAACTACTATACAAAAAAGTTCAAAAAGGATCGAAATTGAGACCGTTCGCACGGGTCAACACCGATTGGGTTTTCGGTATCTGTACGTCCTTTTTAAACAAGACAACGAGTGGAGGCTTGATAGCAGGAAGGCTTATCATAAATTTAAGGACGGTTGGTCTACAATAACTCTTTAAGATTTTACTTGTCATTGCCAAATTACTCAAACAGGACAAAGTAGCAATTGCACCGAAATGGCGCGCTCTGACCGGCCTAGGCTTACTGCGGGCATTAGCCTACGCCAGCCACATACCCGCCCTTAGTATGGGACCAGTAGCTTACTCGAAAAGTTAAACTTGAGACCGCCATGATTATTTCCCTATCTCTGATGTATTATGCAGAACTTGCGCCCAGCTTATATCCAGTAATCCGAGAGAACATTTCTATGTGCGTCGCCAGGTCTTCTAAGTGCGCATCTAATGCCTCGCGTTGCGAAAGGGTTCGATCCTCCAGTCCAGCGAAGTTAGCCTGACGTCCATAGCCAACTGCCGTTGCGCCGAGATTCATCCAGTGATCAAGATCCTTCTCTCGTTGCTCAATCGTATCTGGAGCCTGCGTACCGTGCCGAAGCGTAGAAAAGGCGCCAAAAAGATCGAACGCGTCAGGATCGCGACCGTTCTTATCCAGTTGCTCATACAGAAAAGGAAGTAGTTTTTCAGCATCGGCCGGATGCCCCATGGGTGCCCATCCATCAGCGAATTTCGCCGTGCGAATAAGCGCCTGCCGGGCCCATCCTCCCAACCAAATAGGTATTTCATGCTTTGGAAGCGGATTGATACCAACCCCACGGCCTTGCTCATTACCTACGGACAGATCAGCGTACGGTTGGTGCCACAGGTTACGAAGCGCCACCAGTTGCTCATCCATTCGCTTGCCCCGATCGCTCATAGATGCACCCATTGCGGCAAACTCTGTGGCGTTACTGCCAACGCCGACTCCAAGAATAAGGCGACCGCCGCTCATGTCACTAACAGCTTGTGCTTGCTTGGCCATAAGTGCCGTTGGTCGCTGCGGCAGCACCATAACTCCAGTTATCATCTTGATACGCCGGGTCACACCTGCCATATAGCTGAAGAGGGTCATTGGCTCAAAAAAGGATTGTTCGTTTGTGTATCCGTTGTTGCCATCTGGCTTTCTCCCCAACACAACGTGATCCTTGGCGGTAACAGCCCAGTATCCCATAGCCTCTACGGTAGTCGCATATTCAACGATTCTGTCTGGTTGAGCGGGTAGAATTTTCTCAGGAACGATAGCGACGGGCTTCGGAATCATACAGATCAAATCTTTCAAGTTTAGAATATTATATCAGATGTTTTTAAGTAGCATCGTAGGGCATTATTTAGTCTCTGTGGCCGTTCGAACATTACATTTGCTGATGCAATGAACAAGCTCGACCCGCATGCAAAGAAATGGCTATCAGAGGTGCTTGCCGCCGATTTTAAGACCCAAAAACACATCCATCCCACCAGGATAAGGTATACAAGACTGAAATTCCCTCACGCAATTATTATTTGAAGATTTCTAAATCGCTCGGAGCCGAGATCAAGACCACGCAGTTTTGTGTGTCATGGGTAAACAGGGTTTTACTTATGAAACTATTATTCTCTAAGAGTGGGAGGATTCTACGTGGACCCGCCGCCAAAACGCTGGCTCGTCTACGGTATCTTTAAATTGCAGCTCAATCATTTGGCGCAGGTCTCGCTGCTCAAATTTTCGTAGTGGCTCCTTAGTAACCAAATAGTCCTCCACTTGCAGGTAGACCTTCGCTAGAGTGGCTTGCTGGGCTTCACTTAGTTGCTTATGGGGACCTTGTTGTAGGGCGGTAATTTGCCGCATGGGGTCCAAAATCTTGTCCACAGCTCGAAGGTTCGAGGCCAGGCCGGCAACGGAAACAATTATATCTACAGATGTTAACGTATCCCTACCTGTAGCCGCTACCTGGCCCGCGGCCGCCTTAATCTTCTCGGCGTAAGCAATCTGATTAAATCGCAATGCGGCCACAAACAGCGCGATGCCCGCAAGTACATAAACCGGGTCATACCAAGGAATGAAAGGTTTCGCCCAAGGCTGCACATCAGTTATACGAATTATTACCATAATTGCCGTTATGGCGAGGTAAGTAGATAGCAACGCCAGTGCGCGTTTATACATGGGGCTCGTCGTCCGCCAGACTTGGTAGGCCAAAATTGCCGTCACCGTAAAGAGCAGTCTATTAAATGTCTGTATTAAAATAATGGGGTCAAGACCTGAATGGCCGCTTAATGCCGTTATAAATCCCAGGGGAAAACTGAGAACCACCAAGACTCCGACAACTCCGACCGCTTTTGTAAGCATGCCGTTCAGACCGATCAGTCTGGCATAAATCCGAATTCCAATATAAAAGAATACCGCCATAAAAAGAAAAGGCACCTCGGATAATACCCGCCCAAGCAACGATTCACCCAAGAAAGCGCGTGAACCTATCACACCAAACACACCCACCATCAGCATCGAGGCGCCCGCGCTCATAAATCGGTACGCAACCTTGAATTGCTGGCGAAAACCACGCATAGCAAGCAAAAACATCACCGCACTACCCGTGTATAAAACCAAAGCCATCAAATTGAACTGCCAGTAAACGCCATTGGAGTCTGGTGGTATAAAAAAGAACGTTGCTGCTATGGGCAGAAGCGGAAAAATAAATAAGCTTGCGGCAATATATGCTCGTTTCATAAAAGTACCTTAATTTTCAGGTAATTTAGCATAAGTACTTTAAATTTAAATTAAATATCACCATTCTGCCCACGCTGACAGGTGCTTTGTGCGCCATAGTGTTGCACAGCCGATTTGCCAGCTTCGAGAAATATGTATTGATTCTTGATGCAGTGGGGCTTTCAGCATTTCGCCTCTGAAATCGGCAGACGACTTAGATCAGTGGCGACTTCCGTAGCGGCCGGCAGAATCATTCCCTTTAAGCAGGCCGGCTGCTACATCAATATTCTCTGCCTTCCTTAAAAGATAATCACTTGTTACTATATGAATATGGATGGGCAAAAAAACGCTCGACAGTTAATTGACCGGATAGTTTATCTAGCTTCTTTGGCCTCGGAGCCTCAAACCGTTGATACCACGCTGGATAAGCTCCGTATTATAACCTCGCGGACATCGCAGCCGACTGCTCACGACGTACAAACGCTAAAGTCCATCCAAACCGAGCTAGAAGAGTATCTGATCCACAAAGAAAGGTTGCGTAACTTTACGAAGACGTCTCTACGCACCAATATGGAACGGCACTTCGCCGCCAAAAACCCGCTTCGGGATTTAAAAAAGGCAACTCTTGCGCGGATAGGCATTACAATCACCCTTTGCGGCGCCATTACGGGCCTGCTTACGGCTTTAGGGCTCATGGAAGGACAGGTCATCCTTGCGTTCTTTGTATGTACGTTGTTTATTGGCCTGGCTCTTTTGTTCCAGTCAATCAAAAAAGATCTAGCAGCACAACTACAGGGTTCCGTGAACTATCTGATGGCAGCAACCATCGGGACAGGCTTGTTCGCGCTTAACTTTCCCATCATCGCCGCTAGTGATTATCTGGAAAGTCATCCCATGTTCCAACATGGCGGTTTTTTGGCTGCAGCCATACCGGTTTACGGTTTTTACTATTTGGCTTTTTACATCTACGCGAAACAGCTTAACGTAGCCGTTTCCCGGCTGCTTAGGCCAACCGGAGTCGCCGTCAGCGCGGTTTTGCTGGCTGCCCTGTTGGCCCTACTACCTCATCCGGTTCCTGTTTCGCATGAGTTATTCTTCGACCTAGCTGTTATCGGCTTCGGTGTCAGCGTCTACTTTTCAACGATTTCGGCCATACTTGGTTTTAAGAGTGTTGCAAAAACTACCAGGGTGTACAGCAAAAGCACCTTATTCCTTGCTATTTCAATGGTGCTGCAAACGATTGGTAATGGTATTTTCCTTGTGTTCGTCACCTTTATTTCGGGCGACTTTTCGGTCAACGAACAAAAGGGTCAGATCCTGTCCGCCCTTATGATCGTAGCAGCACTTGCATCGCAGTATGTTGCGGCATACAAATCAAAGACAGCGCTTAAATGATCTGACGCCAGACCTCTGGTTGCCGTCTATTTATCTTTACCAGCCCGAGCATCATCAATGATTTCACGAAGTATCGTAATGATCTCATCCAGCCGATATTGGGCCTTTAGGATATATTTATTGACGCCAAGCGCCAGCATATTATGAACTTTATCCGGGCTTGCAGAATTACTTACGACGATAACAGGTATTTCTGCCCATTTCGGATTGGTTTTGATAGCCTGCATAAAGGCCAGGCCGTTCATATCCTTGAGGTAATAGTCTAGCCATATGGCATCCGGCGCAGCAGCAAGGTTATCTACGTACTTTAGCGCCGCTTCCCCACTGGGGCAAGACAATACTTTTATGCCCTCGTGCTCTAATTTTTTGGTCGCGGCTTGGAGTAATAATGCCTCATCTTCGACCACCATAACCGTTGTAATTGTCTTTGACATAACTCACCTCGCTAACGTTATTTAAGTTCGTCTAATGTAACTTCGCCCGTTTTGGCCTTCATGCCGCTCATAGGCAAACTAAACCAAAATGTCGTGCCCTTGCCCTCTGCGCTTTCAAACCAAATTTTGCCACCCGAAGACTCAACGACCGATTTGATCAAATACAGACCAAGACCGGTGCCGTCTGTCTCTATCTTGACCGCATTTTCGGCGCGGAAGAATTTTTGAAAAACCTTGTCCTGCTCTTGCTTTGGAATACCATAGCCGTTGTCGCTCACCTGTGCGACGATCTGGTCTTCTTTCCGGGAGACAAACACACTTATTTCACCCCCTTGCGGTGTATACTTAATTGCATTTGTCAGAAGATTCAAGAATACCTGGCCAATCAGGCGAGCATCGAGGTTGATCTTTGGCAATTCTTTATGAACGCTTATGATGAGTGATTGCTGTTTTTCTTCGGTTTTGGCCCTTAGGTCATTCACGATGCCATCCACTAGCTGCTTCAGGTCCGTCGGACGCGGATCAATAATAATTCGTCCGGATTCAATACGTGAAATATTAAGGAGCGAGGACACTAGTTCAATCATGCGCTCACTTGAATCGTAAATATTCTGGGCGAATTCCTGCTGTTCTTTTTTTAGCTTGCCTGCGTCACCTGCAAGCAACATCTCCGTATACCATTTGATGGCGGAAAGCGGGGTACGCAATTGATGCGATGCCAAAGAAATAAATTCAGTTTTCATGCGGTCGACCTCTCGCTCGTGCGTAACATCGCGCAAGATAACGATAGCCCCGGCAGTCTTTTTATCAATGATCACGGGGCTAGCGTTAATGTGAAGCATCAAGGGTTTTTGTCCCTCAATCAAAAACCCAAAGACGTTGCTCTGCGGCTTCGCAGTATGAAGTGCCCTCATCTCTGGACGGTCGTGAGCGGAAAGCGGTTTTTTACCATCGGCGTTCTGTAGTGCGAATGCCTTATACACTAACTGACCCAAGACCTCTTTGCCCTCTAGATTAAGCATAGCCACTGCGTTGTTATTAATAAGCCCGACCTGGCCTTTTTTATCCAGGGCAATCATACCCTCGCCCATACTCTCCAGAAGAATCTCGTCCCGCTGCTTTTCCAAGGCAATTCGCTGATATGAAGCGCGTAACCGGTCGGACATCTGATTGAAGGCATAAGCCAGTTGCCCTACCTCGTCGGTGCCCGACACTTCGATTTTGCGCGACAGGTCCCCATTTGCAAATCTACTGGCTTCATCTTTTAACTTACGGATTTGTTTTGTAACCGTCAGTACCGATATCGTTCCGCTTATTGCTATAAGCAGCAGCACAGCAACCATGCTCCAGGCCACCAACTCGTAGACATTCTTGTTGGCCGGCACATCCTGGGAGTATAGAATTTTATAAAGGAAAAAGCCTAAAAGCACCGCGATAAGTGTAATAATCACAAACAAGGTAATGAGCGATTTGTGCGGTGATGAGCTTTTATGCATTATTCTTCACCGCAAACGCCTTATATAACAAAACTTGTTTTATTTTTACGATAATCATTACCTATATTGTCGCGTTTGAACGCAAAAATGTAAAGATGAAGCTACAATTTTTCAGTGTTACAGTTTTTGCCACCGCTCTCTGCCTAAACTGCACACAAAAAGAGTAGACTGCGCCTTTCTTTGCTGTCAGAAGTAGCAATAACGCGTAGACCGCTTTGCTGGAGATTGTCCTTTGCCTCCTGGGGACTGATAGAATGATATCGCCAAATGGTAATGGGTTCGCCCTCCCTGAGCGTGGCGACCCGGGGGATGTTATTGATTTTATAAGTAAGCTCAATGTCGGCCGTTGGAATAATCTGATCCACCCGGGTATGTGACGAGGCGTCATATATACGTTGGGTCTTGTATAAATCGCTGCGGATGCCCAGAAGCTCCAGTAAATAAGAATGTCTTGGTGAAAGGAGAAATGCTGCCTGAGATGATGGTGCATCAATCGGGGTGAGCACGTCATAGAGCAGAAGATCCTTTGGCCTGAGGTATTGGCTAATTTTGCGTAGTACTTCGACCGGTGACGCATCGTTGTCCAGCGTTCCTCCCAATATCAGAACAACCCGCGGATGCGTACCAAGTTGCTCGTCATTAAAAATGTCGTCGATATCTTCTTTAATAAAATCTTTAACATGGGTGATTACAGGGGTTTCGGAGTGAGTCCAGTCTCGAACATTTTTGGAGGCGATAACGAGCATTTTTGAACTAATATCTGCACCGACGTATGCATGCAATTGATCCTTTGACTGCAACTGATCTATTAATTCTTTTGCCTGCAAGCCATTGCCTGGCCCCAGATCTATAACATTCACGGGTGAATCACCAATGCACTCCCACAAAGACTTCAATATGCTGGCGTAATTTGGCAGTAACGCCTTCTGCTTTTCTGATGATAGGACGGTAATGGCATTATCCCAGCGAGTAGCCCCTTCACCCAGGTAGCTGAAGCGAAGCGGAAGCTCATGGCTTGAGGTAAGGCTTGACATGATGGACTGAAGGGTTTGGGCATTTAACACTTCGTAAGCTTCAGTGGGCAGGTCGATATCTTCGATGTACATGATAAATCCTTGAATAACTCTTATAGCATAGACCATTCCAAGTCAGAATTCTAATTTATGCCGCGCCTAAAAGCATCGTTGGAATAGGCGTCAAAAATTTACTAAAAAGTGTTCCATTGATTTCAATAATAAGCCGTTCGGCTACGCCGCTTTCTACTATACTAGGATAAAGTCTATGTCATATAACCCTGCAACACATTCCCCCGATTCTAGCCCCTCGTATGATGTGTTTCTATCTTTCGCAGGGCCTGACCGCGAACAAGGCCGCAGATTCTACGCGCACCTGGGTAAAGCAGGGCTTCGCGTTTTCTTCGACGAGCATAGTATTGAAGTGGGAAAAAGTATTACCGCCGAGATCCAACATGGCATTAGCTCCTCGAAATTGTTTGTTGCTTATTATTCTAGACATTTAACCTATCGCGATGCATGCCAGGCAGAACTTTGCGCAGCCTATATTGCCGCGCAGCAGTCAGGAAATAGCGGCAGGCTTATTGTGATCAATCCAGAAGAATCGACCGATCACATTTTTCCTAAAAGTCTTACAGACTCAGAGCATCTCATATCCACCGCCTCCTTCATGCCAAATTCGACGACCTGGATGACATCAATTACGCAAGCTATAAGTAAACAAGCCTTATCTTTAGACGGTGGGATTGGCATAGTGCCCAACAATCATCATCCCAACAGGAGAGGGCCCCGTAAGTTTTGGACGCATAATATTACTCGTTATCCAAGATTATGGGATATTCACACCGCACTAACCGATAACAATACCGGGGGCCTTGTAAAACCTGAATATTCCAGCGTTTTAGTAACCGGCCAACCCGGTGTAGGCAAAACCTCAACCGTAAATAGATACATTCATTATTTTGGAGCAGCTTTCTCGAACGTGTACTGGCAGCAATACGACCGATCTAATAGCCCACTCAATATCCAACAAATAGGTGCAGCCGACCAATCCGATAGGTTTACCCTCAGGGTTGTAGATAATATCCCTGCCGATATATCTCTCGACGATTTTCATCGACTTCTTCCTCCCGCTCCAAATACCTGCAATATTCTCATTGGTTTAAACAATCGGCTTCAAAATATACTACCCACCGTCACAATCGAGGACCTATCACCGGAGGAAGCGCGCGCATTCATATCCCGCTATCGCAGTCCCGAGAGCGACACAGAAAATGAAGCGCTTGATCGTCTGGTTGATCGAATGAGCAGAAATGCCAGTATTGTACATCAAATGGCACTTAAGCTAGAGGATATGCAAGGAATTATTTCTTACGACGACCTCTAGGACTTACTGTTTGCGATCGGAATTAAGTACCGACCTTAGATGTAAGGACGGTCGGGGAATTTTAACTCTATGTGATATATGTCAATGGAGGCCGTGCGGCGAACTTTTTCGTTTCATCAAACGGTCAAGCCCGCGGCCCGGCGGTACGATATTTCTATCTTTGTCAAAGCCGGTGTATACTTGACACCATGTCCCCGGATTACACTGCTCCGATACTAACGGTAGATGGCATAGTTTTTCAGCTCAGTAATGACACGCGTGAGTTACAAGTATTGCTTATTAAGCGTGGTTTCGAGCCCTTCAAAGGAGCGTATGCACTACCGGGCGGCTATAATCCTGCCGGTGAAACTACCAGACAGGCCCTCGACCGCGTCCTAGCCGAAAAAACAGGTATTCATATAACAGATCTAGGATGGCTAGAGCAGCTTTACACCTTTGACAGTGTAAAACGTGATCCCCGCGGCCATGCCGTCAGCGTAGTATATATGGGGCTGGGGCGAAACATGACTCCAGGACATGACGATATAGTGCAAAATCCTCAATTTTATCCAGTAACCAACCTCCCAGAGCTGGCGTATGATCATAATAAGCTGATTGCCTTTGCCCACGCTCGGCTTAAGGCAATGATTACCGATACCGCCGCCATTGCTGCGCTCCTGCCCCCGTCATTTACTTTTACGGAGCTACAGACGGCCTACGAGGCAGTACTTGACAGCAAGCTGGACAAGCGTAATTTCCGTAAAAAAATCATGGCGCTGGATTTATTAACAGAGCTCAGTGACCAGGCGCACGGCGGCGCACATCGGCCGGCCCGCTTATATACTTTCCGTAATCCAACGATGCAGTCTATTATTCCAACGTTTGGATGACAGTCGCCTAACCCTTTGCAGTTTAAATATTGTGAGTTAGTGTTGACACTACACTAACAGAAAGCTATTCTGTATTTAGACTAAGTGTCTAAACTACACAAACTACAAGGAGTGTCTATGTTCGATGTACCGAGCTCTGTTAAGGGCTGCCAAAGACCACACCTAAACCTACTAAAAGCGGCCTTCGAAAGGGGAGAAACTTATCCAGGATATCCGTCATTTGATAATCGCCTGTTTGCGGCCCTGGAAACCCTGGAGCAGTCTGCCGATGGCCGTTTGGTGGTGCCCGATGGTCCGTGGAATCTTGAAGACGGATCCGATACAGCCCTTCCTACCCCAAAGGAACAGGAAAAATTTGCAGCCCAAGGACTCGACCTCGATTTACGGGGTAGACCGCTCCATCCCTGGCTCGGCTCCATGGTCGGCGATGCCGCGCTGGGTTCGCTCTTTGGAAAAGGAGCATATTGGAGATGGGGTGCAAGTCTGACCGTCGACTCGATTATTGAATTGAACGATCACGTCCTACTGATAGAGCGAGGCGATACTGGTACCACAGCACTGCCTGGCGGTTTTATAGATAAAGGTGAGACACCGTTACTGGCGGCCATACGCGAAACATTCGAAGAAACAGATCTGGTACTAACGGCTATAGGCAAATGCATATATCGTGGGCCCGTTGCCGACCTCCGCATGACGGCCAATGCTTGGCCTGCAACCACCGCTTATCACTTTAATCTGGGCCATTCGGATAAGCTTCCAAAGGTAAGGGGCAAAGATGACGCTCGTCGGGCAAGGTGGATTCCCATAGAAGAAGCCTTGGACGCAGAATTATTTGGATCGCATCATTTCCTTCTTAGCAAAGCATTGGATAAAGACGCATGAGTAGGGACGCCTTTTCAATTCTGCTGCGATAACTCGCCGTAGGCGGCATCTCTTAAAAAGCTTTGGGACGCTGGCAAATCATTAACCACTCTAGGGGTTAGCCGCAGCCGAATTTGAGCATCTTCAGAGAGAGGCACCTCAACGTACCGGCCCCCGCCAGCCACCCTTGCACGCTGCTCTGGGTCTGCAAAAGCATCAACCGAACCGGCGTGAAGGTAAAAACTGTTCTCCCCGACATGCAGCGCCAACGCTTCTCCATTAAAAAGCTCAGCCAGCCGCAAGGCTTCCAATGGTTTTTCAACCCCGAACACCCCTAGAATATCCAAAGGAGCCTGGATGCGATCGTTAGTAGTGGCCATGTCCGTATCCTGCCTCTTCTCTGCACCTACCAGCGGATAAGACAGCTCTGCGCGTGCCCCACGTATATACCTGGCAATTTCTTCTACATCCTCAAGCACCAACGAAGCCAGTTGCTCGTTTATTATGGCATCAGTTGTTGGATAAAACTCCAGGCCTTGAATCCGTAAGTAGTTATCATCCCCGGTAGGCCGCAAGACAGCGGGACGGCTATTAGAAGGACCAGCGCGGCTCAACCCCAGCTGGTTAAAGCTTCTATACTTTACACCTTCATGTTGCAAGGGTATTTCATCAATCGACTGGCCGGAGCTTTCGAGCGCCAGATTAACCCACGCTGCGGTTGCTGCCTGAACTCTGGCAAAGGTCGCGTCCGATCCGGATTCTGCCCGCAGCCCTTCATAAACATCGTTGAAGTTATCGAGATACTGGGTTGCCGGCAGGTTCCGGTCCGCCATTGCCTGGATAGCAGGAATACAAAGATAAAGCCCAGCCGCCAACGCACCCAGCCGTTCAGCACCCTGCGCTGTAGCCGGAACTACAAATTCATCGGGACTTACTTCTGCGTGGAATGAGACTCGTTCTAGCGTGGTCATCTGTAGTGTAAACACCTTAATTTGGTCATATTTTATTAATGCATCTTATTCTAGCACTTCTTGCGGTCGTGGAATAATCCAGAGTCCAGTAAAAAGCCCATTGTGCTAGTGCTTTTGCTCGTTTAAACTGCTTTGGATGAATGTGAGAAATTTTTTCGATCTGCCTCCACTGACTACGCGGAGCTACAATCCTACAACTGATGCAGTCGCAGTCAAAACCAATCTAGAGGCCTGTGGGCCTTATATAGAAGGGCAAGACAACCCTGAACGCCTGGCCGAACTAGTGGGGCGCCTGCCTACAGCCGTTTTGGTGGTCGTAGCCCAAGACCCTCTCATGCATGGCAACGAAATATACGGCAACGCCAATGTCACCGATGGCCCGCCGGCTCTGATTGGTCGGTTTAGTCTATCTCCCTTGATCAGGGATCCAAAAGCCAGGTTCGAGGTAGCTCGCGTACTGTACAACGATATTTTCGCAGAGCTCCGAAGACGCGGCGCACCGTGGGCCGAGGAATTGATTGATATTCCCCGGCAAGATGTCATGGGGCACAGGCAAGGATTTTTGAGCGGACTGGGTTTTGAGCCAGAATGGGATATTCGCAGCATGGTTCGCCCCATATGGGACGAGCATGGAAACCCCATGCCCGACATCCCTCCCCTTAACCCGGCGGGCGATCCCCGCAATCTGGATGTCTTATAAGCGCCACGTTTATTTGATATGCTATAAGCATTACGAGTAAGATTCCTATTGGACAAAACGCCGCCCTAGAAACAAGGCAAAAGCAGAACTCTATGCCCGGGTATTACCACGAACTCCGAAAATTTCCCGGTCGCGACAATGCTCTGCGTGCCCTGACGCGCTACAGCCTGTACCGGGTAATGTTATATCGTACAAATCTTTATACCCATTCCGAACGGGTTGCGGCCCTAGTGCGGGCAATCAATCCTACGGCGGAGTCAATTTTTGGCACAACCTACGATCCTGTTAAGGCGGAGCTACTGGGATTCGTACATGATGATGCGGAGCTTATTTTTGGCGACATACAAGCCGGAAATAAAAGCAAAATGACTCCTGACCAGCTTAAAGAAGTCCGGGAAGCCGAACACAAGGCCATAGGGGAAATAGCACAGCGTTTTCCGGAGCGGATTGCCGGTTACTCGTATAAGACCCTACTCAAAGACGCAGCCGATCATACTTCTATCGAATCGCAGGTAATGTGCTATGCAGACAAGTACGATGCGCTGGGCGAAGCCTTGCATGAAATCTATGCCGGAAATCGCTGCTTCACCACTAATGTCGTGAATGAATATGGACACATCCCTACGCCTCCGGAATACTACACAGAATACTTTGCGCATTTTCCAGATAAGTTTCCTGACCTGCGGCCATTACTCGCTGTAGGCTTGACGTTATTTAGGCCCGTGGTTCTCAAGGATTACGATTCTATAGCCAAAACCCACAGTCCGCACGGTCTTGAAAGTCTTACCCGCCCAACCGGGGACACTCATTACGATGAGTGGCGTCGCATCGTATTAGCAGACACCAATGATGAAGTAATTCGTGACCTATACGTAACAAAAGAGCATCTTTAACTCTTAAGAAGATCAACGCTAGGGCCAATGACTACCAGCAGCGAATCGTGTCGAGCGACCTGCTTGCTTCAAGGGACTTTAGCTTAGCCCGGACCAGGTCCGCCATTCTTTTTGTGTAATGGAGCGCAAGCGGACCGACAGATCCATCCCCATTACGAAAACGAAAGACCCGGGTAAATGCCTCCCGGTCAAGGCCACGCTCTCGCGAAATAAGGAGTGCCACCTTTTGTACATCGCCCTCACTAAGATTGGTTTGTCGGCCCGAATATTCGGCGGCAATCCTATACAAGGACACCACGTCATGGTCGGGATCACCCGTATCTCTAGGCACCGTTTCGTAGCCCCTGATCGCCTTAACGAGAGGTAAGATATCTTGTTCGGGCACCCACCAACCGTGATTGGTTGCCAGCCAGCTTTTGGTACCGATACGATTTTCACTCGCGACCCTAAAAATGAGCGTTGGCGCACAAGGAGCATGATAATGAGCCAGCTGCTGGTGAAGACCAACGTAGTCGTCTGGTATCACGAGTGCTTTGGCCGTTTGTTTTGACTTGAGCCTGATTGGCCGGACCGGCCCGGTGACTCGTTCGGGCTTTGGATGTGGCCCGTCTTTGAACGGCCTACGCGAGAGTTTTGGAAGCGGCATTGCAGGCGGACTAATCCGACGCCCTTGATAATACGGTATTTCTTCCCAGGAAGGTATATGCTGGGACGGAAGGAAATGGCTTTGAACCATTTGGCTATAGGCAATCCGTGCCTCGTCGTTGATGTGTTCTGACGACATAGCAGCAAGTTCATGCGTCACGCTCGGTGCGCCCTCGACAGGCGGAAAACCACGGGCCACCAGATCCGGTATCACAGACATGGGATAGAGCAGTACAGGGCTAACGCCGACGAAGGGCGCTCTGGCTGTAGCTGCAGGCAGTTTTTTGACAAGAAGTTGTGCTTGGCGTCCAAAATATTTGGCCAGCATTGGAAGCGATACTTCCCACGGCAGTATTTTCTCTGGTTTTATGTATTCTATAAATGCCTCACCCCATTTTCGCTCGATATATATGCCCAGTCTTAGGCCACTCTCCCCCTGCATCCATTCAATAAGTGGTTTTTGGTCATCATCTATTGCCTTGAGCTTGTTGTGTACGTTACTGAGCGATGTTTCCGCCCGATATGCAATCTCCACAAGACCAATGTATCGCTTAGGATCAGCCCGCCTCACAGAGGCATATATGTCACGCACAATTTGAGCGTCAATCCGGTTCAAATGGGCGCATACTCCCAACTCTCCCCATACAGCATTGCGGTGCTTATCTACCAATGAGATACCATATCTGTCTGCGAATTCGTAGATATTATCAATACCCAATTCTTTGACGAGGTCAATAGCAGCCACATCAGTTTCCTCGGCCCGTGGAATCTTTTCGATCTCCTGAGAAATAAGCGCAATTGCATCAAGGCCATAATACTTGGGACTTCGGTGACTTTTAGTAATTCTGGGCAAAGGCTGAATGTTCAGCTCCTCAATAATGTTTTGAATGCGGCTTCTTGAGACACCCAGCATGTCTGCTATTCCTTGATCTATAAGTTCGGTAGCGCCAGCCAGCTCCGGCATGGGATGATTTTGAAAATACTCGTGTGCGGCCGGCGAATAGTAGCGGACATATCCCATTTTGCCGTTCTGATCCCGCTCCCACACTCCCACATAGCGGATAGCAGAATCGGGTAGTTTAGCGAGTATGTTGTATAACCATTCCTCGGGAACGCCTTCGGGCAACGGAATATCGAGCGGCTTGTAATCTTCGGGCGGGAGTTTTGCCAGGTCTGCGGGCGCGACGGTAGCTTCGCGTATTGATACGTTATCCATAAGTAAACAATCCAGGTCTGCCGGCGGGATATAAGGCGGATGCGGGGCTTCCAACGGTCGCTTGACCGGACCCCTACTACCTACAGTCAGTCTCCCAAGGTTTTTCGGCGTCGAGAGTTCTTTTTGTGACATCCATTCAGCTAAGTTTTCTTCATCATTACGGGGTCCCACGTAATGTCCCGCCACAATAAGCCTATCGGGCACGTCAACTGAATGAAAAATGGAAGCCAAAGGGGCGCCTTGTCGCAACCGACGGGGAAGTATTTCGATAGCGATCGCTAATTGTCCACTTTTTCGCAGAATACGGCCAAGCCACTGATCAACAACCCAGCTTGCACCCTGCGGCCCGATAATTATTATTGCATCAAGATCTACGATATTGAGTCCTTCGTTGCCCGTAGCAACAGAAGTTATAAGCAGCCGTCTGCCATCACGGACACGCTCAATGTTTTCCGTGGTTCGTAAGGAGGCATCAGACCCGATGGCGCAAGCAATTTTTTCGTCCTCGATTTTATCAAAACGGGGATGGAGCTCGATTCGGCCTTGTCCATACAATGCGTTGATCGCATCGGCGATCTCGCGTGCCTGCTTTAGATTTTCGCCTGGCTGACATACAATGAGCGTTTTTCTCCCGCTGCGCAGCAAATTCGCCGCCTGGCTGATAGCGATATTTTTGGCAGAGTCGGCTTCCGGACCTGCCCTATAGGTAAACAGCTGGACGGGACTCAAGATACCGTCCTCGATGAACTCGCGCATTGTTCCAAACTGTGAATGTGGAAAACGATGCCGTAGGTCTCGACGCCCATAAGCAATGGCGGGCGTGGCCGTAAACATATACAAACTTGAACCAAAGCGGGTGACATTCTCTTGCATGCTTGGCGCCAGGGCCGTACGGTGCGCTTCATCGAGTATGTAACGCACAGTCGTGTCCCTACGCACCGCCCCGGCCTTTTCGGCCGATCCGTATGATTCGGGAGTCGTGAGCAGCAGGTCACATTCGTCATGACCATCACGGCGGTCCATATAATACCCCCCTATTCGTATCGAACGACCCCCGGCACCCGAAAAACGTTGTAGGTCACCATCCGGATCCAAAAACTGACGCAACAATACCTTGCTATGCACGATTCCGACTGCTGTTCGCCGAGCGGGGATTACGTCACTTACGGGCAGGCCGATACCGGCATAATTGGCTACGAGCGCTTCGACCAGCGTTTTGCCGGCGCCTGGCGGGGCGACTGTTAAAAGCCCGTCCCTATAGGGACTGCGTTCCTGCCTGGAGTGACGAGGCGCCTCTTGGGCATGACTCACAATCCGCGCCATCACCTTGGCCTGAAAGGAACCGATCGGGGTATCGATGCCATGAACGGCTTGCGACATCGCAGGGGGTCGATGCCAGTTACGCAGCATATCATTGGCCGCGCTCAAGCTGGCGCCAAGTAGCCGTACCTGAGGCAGTTCCCGTATTTCTGCTATCTGGTCGGGCGTCGCATTGGCCAGGCTGTCTTTCGTTAAACCATATCGTTCATGGAATACCGCGCCAACCGACCGGTAGGTAAAACCGCGGATGTCATGTTCGGTGACAGAGAGCCCTTCGATACCCTCCGGCCTGAGTGGAATACCAAGAGTCTGTTCAATAACGGCCGTACTTTGGGGCAGCTCAAGGCCAGCAGGGTCTCGATGGACTTCGCTTATGGCGACATCTCCTTATTTCATGCGACAATTTGCCATGCAAAAAGTTAATATTAAAGCATGAGCATTTTTGCCGCAAGCGAGAGATTAACAATTCTTGAATGTATTTGGATTACAGATGAAGGCAACGAGCCATAACACCGGGGCTACATACCTTCAAAAGCAGGATCATCAAAATCTATATATACCAATTCTGCAAATCGCACAGGGGTCAAAAAGTCCTTCATAATCACCTGTAGACGTTGGGGATCGTTGCTTTGCAGTTTTCGGGTACGTGCCAAGGCTACACCTACCTGCTCACGCCATGCAGTATCGACGACCGCGACTACCCCTTGATGATAGGCGTCTTCATGACCAAGAATCAGCCCTACGGTATCGCGTACCTCACCTCTGTGATTCTTGGACTTGGCGATAGCTCCCGGGGACAAGGCGCGCACACCATCAATAACATCTATCCGCTCATTTTCCAGCATTTCAGAATCAACCATGAGGGCATGCAGCGGATGAAGACCCTCTTCCGAGGCCTCTAGTTCTATACGCATATCATTGCCGATACCAAACCCAACATCAGCACCACGAAGCTGACGGCAACGATCCCTAAAAATCTTAAATTCATCTTCGGGAAGTATTACGTCGACATCAAACCTATGGAGGAACCCGCCCGCGGATATAGGCTGCTCAGGAATGCCTCGGCTCGTATTTATTCCATACAGAGCCAATCCTGCCCCGCCAATCAATATCGCTTGCGTCTCGATTCCCACCGATTCCAAGGTGGGCTTAATTGCATTTCTACGTTCAATAAAATCTGAGTTACTTACTATGCTCATATTCTCGAATAAGATAAGTTAATTGTGTACTCATTATAATAAAATATAGTTGGATACTAAGCAAATTTGCGTACTCCTACTGATGCGCTGGTCGCAACTCCTCCCTCTTTAGTGGCTAAGGGCACTCCGCTTGTCAATCACCCTCAGTACGATAGAATGGTATCCGTGGTTCAACTAGGCTATTTTGAGACAAATTTAATCAGTGTCGCACCGTTTACTATGCATAACGAGTGCTTAGGCATTATGGCAGTGCGTGGCGAAGACGGGCTAAGATTACCTAGCACCCCACTCCTCCCCCGTCATCTAGAGAATGAAACGGATACACTGCTTGCTGCAGCCCGCGAAGCCTTATATTCAGCCTACGGAGATGCTCAGCCTACACTTGAACCTCTGCTACTACAAGGGCGACTACACTCCGATAATAACCAATTTAGACTTGGTTACGCCGCAGTCACCAGATTGGTGGACCCACCAAATGAAAGTAATATTCAAACCATTCCGCTGCATGCTATGGCCGATCCCTCCTTTAATTTGTCCGAACACGATCAGCAAACCATCCGGGAAGGGCTTGATACTTTTCGACCGCCAAAAAATCTGAGCTGGGCTACCTGTCTCGGCTTGGGCAAGTATATTCACGTTCTATCCAGGCTCGTCGCTAATCCTCGCCGCTTTACTGCGGACGAGCTAGGCACCACCCTAGAGTCGATACTCTACGAGCCACTGAATAACGATGAGTCCCACACCAGAATTGACAGAACCAACGTCAGCCGCGCCATCAGACAATCACCACTGGGCCTTATTGAAATTGGCAAACTGACTCAGGCCACCCAAGGACGCCCACCCGTTCTATGGTCTATGCCACAAGAGGTTATTAACTCACCCTACACCGATGGTACGCCGCGCGATTGGCTTTTGCCATAGGCAGCGACCCGCTTATTCTATAACCTTAAGCGGCAGATCAAGGAAGGCAGCATACACTTGAGCCGCCCGCAAAAGCGCTGGCCGCGGCGCACTACATTCCGGGAAAAGTGCAAATTCCACTTCTACAGCAGTCCTTTTGATTGTTCGTTTCCAGGTGCCCACCACACGACCGTCCATGACGATCATCGGCCTGAATACACCGTTATTGCCGGGTACGATCAGTCCGGCATGGGCTGGATCGAGCACGGCAGTGCGGTCTTTATAGCCCAGCAAAAACTCGTCAAATCCAGGCAGTAAATGCAAACCCTTTGGCGGGCGTGCATGCGTGGCCACCTCTTGGGATAGCCAGTATTCTTTTTCGTCATCGCCATAGCGTTCGGCATAGAGCACCGATTTATTTGCCTCCAACCCTTGGCGCGCCTCAATCAGCCCCAAACCAGTCCAGTTAGCGAAATCCTGCACGGTTGCCGGTCCATGACTCGTAAAATAGCGCCTGGCAAGTTCGGTGATAGCACTGGGGCGATCCATTTCGCGGGCGTTCGGCACCCATTCATCCAGTAGCACAAATGTCTGCTGCTTACCTTCCAGTGGCGCCTGACACAACAACCCTGTTTCGGCCAAATATGAAATATACAGATAGCCGCGCTGATTTTGCGTAGGCATATCATGGTCTTCAAACAATTCCATTAGCTGCGCCCGCGTGTAACGGTTGCCACCTTTTAACGCCGCGCTTACAAGTTTACGGACTTTTTCCAACGCTAGCGCATCAATACCCAGCAGCTTTTGATGCCAACTGGGACGCGATGCTTTTTTGTACGCCAGCGTCTCTACCATCCATCTGGCATCCTCGGCCGGTACAAAATGAATCGTGCCGCGCATGGGCCAGGTTGCCAGAATCCTTCGGTCGGCGATAGCCTCCTCCACCACGGCCAGAGCCGGACGCTTCATCCGTAGGGCAATAGCCCACACCGCCTGTCCATAATCTTGCGCCTGAACCGCTCCCATCCACCGCACAATTTCTTCTGGCGTATCAAACTTCGGGCCGTCGATGCGCTGACTTTGTAATCTCTTTGCTGCAATATTCATAAAAATTCGATTTACTATGACTACTATAGCATCTGTGATAGTTGCTGCCAGGCCGTCCGAGTCATCATCTACAAAAATGCAGGGCAATTTCGGCCCTGCATTTTTATTTTACTGGTTTTATGCGATTAGTACTTAGGAAGTTCTTGTATAGCCCAGGTATTGCCATCCGGGTCACTGAAGTAGGTAAAGGTACCCCAAGGCTGTTCCTCTATGTCACTAACCTCGATGCCACGGCTCTTCAGCTCCTCGTAGGCCTTGCGGGCGTCGGCGACAACCAACTGCAATCGCTGTTGGGAACCGGGCTTCATCTCGGTCACGCCCTCACCGATAGTGATTGAGCAGGCCGAGCCCGGAGGGGTGAACTGCACGAAGCGCAGGCCAGGCTGAACTTTATGATCGTGGTCTAGATTAAAACCAACTTTTTTGTAGAATTCGATTGCGCGGTCTACGTCGGTTACTGGTACTGGTACTAATTCGAGTTTCATATCCATGATGAATATCTCCTTGTTTCATTTGTTAATACCCCTAGTTTACCCTGCGCCAACACCAGAAAGTTTGTAAAAAAACGAAGAGTTTGACCGATATCCACCTTTAATACTAGACTCACCCGTGATAAAATACGTTATTAAACAGACTTCTCGCATGACTCATTTTAATAAGTCCGAATTAGATCAACCCCTGCATCCATTTGCACCCCGTCCCGCGCAACTCCGATCAAATGATACGCAAATTGCATTTCAAAGCCTGATAGAAAGCGCCCTAAGCATACACGACATTCACGCAAGTGGCACATCTTTTCTAACCATTGACGAGGAGTCGGCCGTTGGCAATCTGCAAACCTGCTTCGACAGAATTTTAGAGGCAAGCCAATACAAAGCTCAGTTCTGCTGTGCTGCCCTGGGTAGTTTGCTCCGTTCTAAAACCGCCGACTGGGCCCAATTAGATTTCAACGTTCTCGACTACGCCGACAAGACAGCCTGCGCTTCAGAAGGAAAACTGGAGTATGCTCTTGGCGTCACCCTTTACCACAACGACGAGAACAACAAACGCCAAGCAACACAATGCCTGATTATCGATACAGCCAATTTTCGAAATCGTATCGAACGCCTAGCATACGTTGCAACAGGACCAGGGGTGTGCGCCGCCGACTGCAAACTACCCCCCAATGAGCAAGGATTCCAACCCTTAGATACCCAGCCTTTAATGGACCTTGTAGCCTTTACGCGCAATCAGCTCAAATTATAGCCCATACTACATACATCCAAAGCTAAGGCCAACCGTAAGCCGGCAAACCACTTGAAGTATTGAGATAATTTTATTGCTTCTCGCCATACTGTTTTTTGGCGTCGGCGTAAGCCCGTAGAATAAGTCTTTCCAGCACGGCCGTGTCAACGTCTGCCAATTTCTTTATATACAAACAGCCGACGCTAGTTTTACATTTGCCCAAGCCTTGTAACAAATCGGTATAGTTGTTAAATCCGGGCATAAAATACATGGTCAAATTCTGCTTTCGCGGCGAAAAAGCAGCCAACGGCCAGTCGCCTTCTTGGCTGCTGCGTTCCGACTTGTAATGATACATCCCAAATCCAATAATGCTGTCGCCCCACATTCTGGGCGGCTTACCCGTTAAACGTTCGTACATTTCCAGCAGCGCAAAACTATCACGACGCCTTACCTCATTGTCTATAGCATTGATAAAATCTGTCACATCTGCATCATTGGGAAGCGTTTTAAGCGTACTCATACATCTATTGTATACCAGTCATTGAGAAGTGACCGCTTGTATAGATGCGCGTCAAAAACGCCGGTTTTATGACCGGCGTTTTTGAAAGAAATGATTCCGCCTGCCGAACTATTCGACAAGCAGATCCTCCAGTCGATTGAGTTGGCTGGAGAAACCCTCAACCATACCCATCTTAACTAACTGCTCTAGCTGCTCCACGGTTTCGGTAATGCTGCGCGAAACCAAACGAGTTTTGCCGTCGGCCTCCTCGACCAGCTCTACCTCGAACCGCTGCGTTGGCATTTCCGTGTTCAGCGTGCCGTCGGCGTCTGAAAAATGATCTTTGGCCGCAAAGCTAGTCGGCTCATCAACCGATTCGATCTGCATGAGACCCCAGGATTCCTGCCCAAACCATTCGCCTTGATTCTCGTCCACACACTTCATGCCGTAATGAATCTGGCCCCCGGGACGAAAATCAAAGGCTTTAGTAGTGGTTTGCCAGCCCTCTGGCCCCCACCATTTTTCAAACCATTCTTTGTCGGCGTAAGCCCGCCAGAGTTTTTCCTTTGGCGCGTCAAACGTACGTTCGATGGTGAGTGTTTTATTCTCTACGTCTTTGGTCACTTTTGTCTTGTCCATATTTAATCTCCTTGTTTTAATAACGCGTCCAATTTATCGTAACGACCATGCCACATCTGCCGGTACTGCTCCAGGTACTGATCAGCTTCTTTCAGCGCCGCCTCGTCGAGCGCTATCATCTGTTTTCTCCCCTCTCTTCGCTTACGAATCAAACGGGCAGCCTCTAGCACCTTTAGATGTTTAGAGATTGCCGCAAAACTTACGTCATATTGTTGAACCAACTGACCTACCGACAGTTCGTGTCCCGTAAGCCGGCGCAAAATATCGCGTCTGATCGGATCGGACAAGGAATGAAAAATTGAATCCAGAGCAGTATATTCAACCATATGGTTGAATATTATAATTTCCTTTCTTTCGTGTCAATCGGCAAAAATATGCCTGACGCTTGGCTGGGGTCAATACCCGGCATACCTCTTACAAATATTCCTAAATATGTAATATATTTTACAGAAATTATACTCATCTATAGACATTTGTGCCAAAATGTACTATAATATGCATAATTCCTGAGTACGGGTGGGTTTGGCTTCTTTTTACATGCCAAAAACCAGATGGATGGAAGAAAGCAAGAGAAAAGTAATGTATACCGAACGACAATCACGCCGCATGCATCGATTTAGCACGCTGGCCGGACAAATTCAGAAATTACCAAGGCAAAAGAATTACGCCGTTGCTTTTACCGATCTTATGCATCATGATCAGTGGGTTTATCGCTACTGGACGCGCATTGTCGCGTATGGTGCCCTGCTACTGACACTGGGCCTGGCCTTTATGCTATTCCAGCCGGCTCACTGGATTGCTTTACTGCAGCCGAACTCGCCTACCAATACCCTAAACTGGGTTATGCTGGCTTGTTTGATGATTTTGCAGATCTTTTTGATCATCGGCACCTACTCCGCCACTCGCTCCACAATTAAAGCCAAAGACCCCGTTCCGGTGCGGCCGCCAAAAGGACTTCGGGTCGCCTTTGCCACCACCCGCGCGCCCGGTGAACCAGTGTCGCTTGTCAAAAACACTCTGGAAGCCATGAAACGGGCCCGCTACAAAGACGGCACCGTTGACGTCTGGCTATTAGACGAGACCATGGATCCCGAACTATGGCCAATCTGCCGCAAACTAGGTGTGTATTATTTTAGCCGTTCGGGCAATCCCAACTGGAACACGCCAAAATTTGAGCGTCACCTAAAAGAACGTGCCGAAGTGTATGCCAAATGGGCTGTATCCTTGGGCCACAAGCCGCGTCCTGGCAAACCCGTCCGACCAAACACTTACTTCGCCGCCAAATCAAAACATGGCAACTTCAACACCTGGCGTGAATATCTCCAGGAAAAAGGCCTTCACTATGATGTACTAGCCGGCGTTGACACCGACCAAGTGCCGGAGCCAAACTTTTTGGAACGCTTGCTGGGATATTTCCGCGATCCGAATGTAGCCTACGTAGTAGGACCACAAGTGTATGGTAATTATCGGCCGGGCCTATCCGGACTGGTCGCCCGCTGGTCCGAATCGCAAGCTTCGTTCTTTCAAAGCACCATTCAGCGCGCCGGTAACGCCAGCCAATCTCCAATGTTCGTAGGCACCAACTACGCCGTGCGCATGCCAGTTATCGATCAAATTGGCGGCTTTCAGCCCTGCATTACCGAAGATATGGCAACTGGCCTAGCCATCCACACCCGCCGCAACCCAGAAACCGGCGAACACTGGAAATCGGTCTATACGCCCGACGTTCTAGCTATTGGCGAAGGTCCCGACATGTGGGCATCCTACTTTACACAGCAGTGGCGCTGGGCAGCCGGCACCTTTGACACCTGGCGTCGCGTGGTCTGGCGCGTGTTCTTCAAATTGTCGCCCCAGGTAATGCTGCATTATTTCTTGATGTTAACCTTTTACCCTATAACGGCACTCACCTGGCTGCTGGGTATTGGCAGTACACTGATTTATCTGACCACCGGTGCAACCGCCATTCAGGCGCCGTGGGCCGAGTTTATCTCCCTTTATCTTATGTCGCTGATCATGCAGCTAAGTCTGTATTTCTGGAATCGTCGTTTTAATGTGTCGCCCCACGAACCCGAAGGCTCATACGGCGTCAGTGGCATGCTGATTACCAGCATCACTGCACCAATCTATCTGTCAGCACTCGTAGGTATTATTCTGGGCAAAAAGGCCCATTTTGTAGTCACCACCAAAGGCGGCGGCAATCCAAATCACGATGCCTTGGGTACCTTCAAGATTCACTTGGGCTGGGGCAGCCTATTGGCCGCTGGCATTATATTTGGTGCCGTTCATGGCCACAGCCACCCAGCCATGATAGTCTGGGCCTTTGTACAGCTCGCTGTCTGTGCCACGCCCATCGTCCTGGGCTGGGGGCCTAGCCAATTGCCTAAAATTCGTAAGTTTATCCACAAGATCAAGATAAGGTTCGACCGCCCATTGGCAGCCGGAGGAGTACCACATGCCTAAAAAAATCGCCTCTTCTACATCTAAAAAGAACGACGCGCTGCGCCGTGGCCGTCCCTTCATTCTACTTGTTTCGACTATCGTGGCGCTTATCATCGCTTCCACCCCTGTTACGGTTCCAGCTTTGGCGGAATGGCGCTACAACGCCAAAATTAACTCTCAGGAATATAAGCAGGCGTACGGTCACTGGCAGACCCTAGACATCCCCGAAGAATTTCGCCTAAATACCATTCACGCCGCACTACTGCCAACCGGCAAAGTACTGTTGGTCGCCGGTTCGGGCAACAACGAGAAAAATTTTGATGCCTTTTATAACGACGGCAAGATCGCCGTACTAAAAACCGCCATTCTGGACCCTGAAACAGGCAGAGTCAAATTAGTAGACACGCCAAGCGATCTATTTTGTAGTGGCCATGCCTTGCTGCACTCCGGCAATCTGTTAGTAGCAGGCGGCACCAGCGGTTACGAGCTACTGCCCGAAAATGTCAAAAAACCAGCTGGCGCCATGACTATTCATAACGAAAATCCCGACAGTCCTGTAAAGGTGTTTAAAAAAGGTACTAAATTTACCAGCAAGGCCTCAGGCAAAGAATATGTGTCCATGCAGGACGTGACCGTCCAGCCCGCCACAAAAATGGTGCATGGTAAAGAAATCATGATTCACCACAGTTCGACCAAGGTGTTTGTAGAAGCTGTGGATGAAAGCGCCGAATACATTACCACCGGCATGGAACAGTACAACATCGAAGGACTGGAAGACGCTGACACACAAAACATCTATGGCCAGGGCGGCCCGATGACTCTGAAAAAACAGGATTTCCGCGGCGATAACGAAGCCTACGAATTTGATCCGATCCAAGAGAAATATATCAAAGTTGGCGACATGCAAGAGGGCCGTTGGTATCCATCCTTGCCGGTTATGACTAATGGCAATGTGTTGGCTGTTTCGGGTCTGGACAACACCGGCATTATCACACCCACCACCGAGTACTACGACCCGGCTACCCAAAAATGGACCGCGGGTCCAACCCGTTTGTTCCCCACCTACCCCGCCCTCTTTCGCACGGCCAACCCCGACGTATTGTTCTTTAGCGGCTCCAGTGCTGGCTACGGACCAGAAAACAAGGGCCGTCAACCTGGCTTTTGGAACATTAAGGACAATACCTTCAAGGAAGTTTTAGGCCTGCGCGATACCAATATACTTGAAACAAGCGCATCGGTCTTTTTGCCGCCAAAGCAAAATTCCAACGACGGCAGCCAAAGTAGCCGAGTCATGTTAGCCGGGGGAGGTGGCGTAGGCGAATCACCCCTGGTAACCGCCCGCACCGATATCATCGACCTGGCTGCAGACGACGCTCACTACACACCCGGACCAAATCTCCTGGACCCTGTTCGATATCTCAATATGACCGTTACGCCCTGGGACGAAGTCTTTGCCACTGGCGGCACCATGGACTACCGTGCCAAGAGCGGCAGCTATTCCTACAAATCATTTAGCTACAACCCCACCACCAATCAGATGACACGTATGGCCGACGCTCCTGTAGGCCGCGGCTATCACTCGGGATCACTGTTACTGCCAAACGGTCGCATACTGGTATTTGGTGGCGATCCGTTGTTTGGCGACAAGCTAAATACCACTCCTGGTAAATTCGAACAACGCATCGACCTGTATACTCCGCCACAATTTTTCCGCGGCAGCCAGCCTACGCTACAAGGCCACAATTTACAGCAGGTCAACCGCGGCCAGGAACTGACGTTTAGTTCGGACCGGGCTAGCGACATCCGTACCGTTCGCCTGATCGCCCCCAGCAGCAGCACGCACGTAACCAATATCGAACAACGCTCCGTTGCCGCTGTCGTTAGAAACAACGACGGTCAGCTTAGCGTCACTCTTCCGGACAACGAAAACCTTTTGCCTAACGGCTGGTACATGCTCTTTGCCACTGATAAAAACGGAGTTTCATCACGCGCCGTTATGGTTCAAGTAGTTAAATAGAAGCGTTACTGTCGAGCATTTCGCGCCAGTTCCAAGGCAATCTTTGGCACAAAAACACCAGCGGCCGGATAGCCACCACAGTCACCGTCGCTTTCCCCAATATTCTTACCCCAAAAATAGGCGTCGATACCAGCCAATCCCGTCTGGGTTGTAGGCGCCAGTCCAACGCCACGGCCGGGCGGGTTACACCACCTGGCATCTCCTTGACCTCCATAAACACCCCTGCCATTACGACTAGTATCAATAATAGCCGCCTTCTCACCCCCAAGTAACTGCAGTAATTTCTGCGACCACGCCGCCGCCGTATTTGTTTCGGTGAAAAACGATACATTAACCGCGATACCCCTTGTATATTCAACTCCGGATTGCTGCAGCGGTCTTACTAAATCGGCCGGGTTGGGCAGCCATTCAGGATGACCGGCATCCAAATAAATAGCCGTCACTCGCGAAGCATGACTGAGCCTCATAATCGCTTGTTTCAAGAGTGCGTAGCGGTCGTTTTGCTGTTGCTCGCTCATACAACTCGAACCCACCGCATGCGCGATAGCATCCGCCTCTACGGCAATAACCGCATCGCTCGACAGCGCCTCGATAATTCTGTCAATCCAATTCAAATAATCTGTACTGTTAGCAAAACCGCCCCGGGAATGTGCGGCACAAGCGTCGCGGGCCGGAATAGCATACAGTTGATACACCGGCACGGCGTCCAGCACGGCAGCCTCGGCTGAGGTACGGCGAA
>DASVXH010000057.1:0-2788 GCA_036392795.1 Saccharimonadales bacterium (SeqCode) | reverse complement strand
CCAGTGCACGACTTAGCAAGGGCTGCAGCCAGATTACCGCGGCAGCGGCAGCCATGCCAATCACCAGACGCCATACTAAAAGGCCGAATGTCTGACCAAGGAGAGGATGAGGAATAATCTTGCCGTCAACGAACTGAACATCATGTCCACTTTCCCGCAAGTTCCGGATACCATGCACAATAAATTCGGTCACCGTATAGAGGGCGACACCGAGCGTCCCCCACACCACAACTACCAAGGCATTACCTACTAAAGGCGTACTTCCCACCGTCACCAGTGGCTGTACGACGTTATTGGTGTAGGTTAGCGCCAACGTACCATCTAGGACATCCGGCAAAATAGTTCCAATATTAACGCTAATGGCCACGATGACCAGGGCGATAACCAGCAACGGAAGGGTCCCGCCAACCAAAAAAACCGTCCACGAGGGCAGAAAACACCGTGCCAAAAGCCACACTGTCGAATGAGGACGACTCATTTCCCTGCTCCAACAAGTTGCATACCCGTATTATAGCGGTTTGTTTAGGCGTTTCTAAATTTAGTAACAACCATTTTTTCCACGAGCACGTCGTCTGGACGAGTCAGACAGAAGATCAGCGCGTCGGCTACATCTTCGGTACGCATCATCCAAGGCTGGTCGTGGGCATCCGGCCGGTTAGCAGCTTCGTACAAACTGCTTTCAAAACCACCGGGATAGAAACCGGTCACTTTTACGCCCGTTCCTTCTAGCGAATCCTTAAAGGCACGAGTAAAGCCGGCGAGTGCCCATTTACTGGCCCCATAGGTCTGCCAACGAGTATTATCACCAGAAGACGTGTCGACTGTTCCAGACGTCGAGATCACGTTTAGGATGTGGCCCCTGTCTTGTTTTCTAAAATAGGGCTCCAAGGTTTTCGTAACTTCGATTGTTCCAAGGGCGTTGACTTCCAACACTTTGCGGCGCTGTGCAGGGTTATTTTTTTCGATTTCTTCATCAGTCCACACGCCGGCATTATTAATAAGTATGTCAATTCGACCGAAATCGCTCCATATTTCTCCGATTACTCGCCGAATTTGTTCAGATGAGGAGATATCACAGGTGTAGGATCGCGCATTTGCTCCGATTTCCATTGCGGCTCGCTGGAGCTTGTCCGCTTCATGCGCCACCAGCACGACTGTCGCGCCTTGGCCAGCAAGTTTGCCGGCTACACACCTGCCTAGACCTTCGCTCGCGCCGGTAATAACAATAATTTTATCCTTCATGAGGGCAGTATAGCCCTAATCACCGCCAAATTATAGCTACACCATGCCCAGATGTTATCCAGCTATTTACGGAGAGATGAAAAACATGGCGTTCGGATTCTACGACAGTAGGGAAAAGATTCCCAAGAAACGGTTTTACGGAGCACTGCAAACCACCTTTGGCATCGTCACCAAAATTCGACAGGTCGATGGTTATTGTATTCAAATACATCAGACTCGGAGCCTCCCAGAAAGCATAATGTCCGTTGATGTCCAGCTGCATCGTTGCACGTATCTCATACGTTACAGCGTCATGACGAAATACATCCGGCACCGTCACCTCTAATATCCGGCATTTATCAGGGTCCAGCTGCCAAACACCATCTAAAAGATTTTTTCGCTCCTGTTTACTTACCTCAGAAAAAGCCAAGACCTTTGAAGTACCTTGCTGCGTATCGTGAGCAACCAGATGCCATCCTTCCAATAATACTTCACTAGACAAATCGGCACTGTCATCAAACTGGATGATGTCATCCACAACCCCCGATGCCATTAAAGTACTTGTATCCAGAGGCGAAGCACAGGCGCCCATCCTGAACGTCGTCTTAGCAGTTTTAAAGCGATATTCAAACGAAAACTTATACCATTCTGATCCTCTCTCGCTAGGAGATAGTGAACACGAGTAATCGACATCCAAAAAAGGCTGTCTGCTGCGGCCCAGCGTCTGCAATATTTTTGAACCATTTTCTCCCAAAGCGTACAAACCCGTGATGCTTTCGGTGGCAGCATTTTTGAGCGCCCTTAGGTGATCGGGCGTCGCGCGTTCAATCGGTGCCGCCGCCACTCGACTCTGGGGTGTCCGAATATCGGCCCGTCCTAAGCGGTACGCAAGCTCCTTGATCGCCTGATTCTCGTAAGCCTTTACCGTATCGGGGTGACGTCCCATATGAAGCGCCAAATCTTCTCTGCGGTCGGTTAAGGTTCGCGGCGCGTCCCGTCGATTGATTGCAAAGGCGTGCCTCAGTGCCTCGGTCGCCGGCCCCTGTCCCAGCTTTTCTATCTCGTACAGCAGATAGGAATACAGTTGGCCGGCGGATAATTCCTTTTCAGGCAGACCTAAATGAATCGCAACCACCTTCTTAAGATAGGTAGCCTCTTTGAGCTTCCAATGCACAAGGCCTTGACCTTTACGGAAGCGCTGTAGCTCCCTGAATAGCAACTCGGCTTGCAAACGTTCCTTATTTCTTCCTGTTTTATTCATAAAAATTTCTTACTTTTGGTAACTATACCATGGGAAATCCATCAAATCGTATATTTATATCCGTTACAATGCTGCTAGTCTCAAACGTTTAAGTCGTTTTGTTATTCATGGAATTTCTGCTTTTAAACAACCGACTAAGGTCTATAAGCTGTGAACATTAAAGGATACTTATGAATAAATCTACAAATTATACGCGCGTGATTCGACTTCAGGATATGCCAACAGGCGGCTCAGACCTGTTGCTTAAAAAGGACATTACCATTCTGCAGAATGTACTGCAAAAAGTACTTTCTCTTCAGCCCGTAA
>DASVXH010000056.1:0-50697 GCA_036392795.1 Saccharimonadales bacterium (SeqCode) | reverse complement strand
GCTTGATGCCGATCACCTTCACCACGTCTCAGGCAAACAATTGGAAAAACAAACTGCAGGCCGCTAATCTGTTTACCATCAAAGACGACGGTATGGTTACGCAGCAAGGCAAGCAGCTTCGCAAATATTCTTTCGCGCCGCGTGTGGGCGTATCCGATGTCAACAAACGATTATACGATATTTTCTACGAAACTGGAGAGATCGAAAAAATCATGCGTGACCATCCCAAGGCGGAATGGAAATACGAATTTCTTCCCATTAACACGGCCAACTTGGGCGGCATCAAGGGGTATTATTTGGTCGACGATTCCGGTCGTCCTGTCTTTAGTGAGCTAAAAGGGGTTGGCGAGGATAAGCAAAAAGATCCCAGCCAGCCGGTGCGTAAGGCTAATTTGGGCTACAACAAGCAAACGTACGCCTATCCTCCCGCACCAACCATCGAACTAGCAACCCCTCTTGAGATTCTGGAGTAGTTAGTCGTATAATAGGGAAGCTTTGACTTCAGAAGCTTCCCCCGTTCCATGGGGGATACCGACACGGGCGAGTGGCGGAATCGGTATACGCGGCGGACTTAAAATCCGCTGGCTGAATAAGCCTTGAGGGTTCGAGTCCCTCCTCGCCCACCACTTATTTTTTCGTATTTAGGAGAAGGTGGTTATGAAAATTGTACATATTGGCATCGAGCGGCCAATCCTTGTTGCCCCCGATCTGCTACATGACGCGAGAGCATTGCCAAAAATGCTTTTGGATGGCGGAGGCAGGGTTTATACATATGGCCTGGGGGAGTCGGTAGACATAACACCAGAATCTTGGAAGGCTGAGGGTCGACTGTATACACTAGAGATGGATAGGGTAGACCCGACCAGAGCCATAGTGAGTGCTTTGAACGGCGATGAATTTTTTGTCTCTAATATGCCCGGAGAAAAGGCAGACTATGGTTTCGGAGCTGCTCGTTTACCCGAAGACGCGGATATGCTGCCCTTGCTACGGGCCGATCCTGAAGCAAGGCATATGGCGCTAGGCGCTCTCATTTTTCGGGGGAACGTTTCGCCTTTCGGCAAGATAGATATTATGCTGGAGCATAGGGGCTAGGCGTGAAAAGACAAAGTGCTGGAATTTTGGTTTATCGAATCAGGGACGGACAAGTCGAGGTGTTGCTAGGGCATGCTGGCGGCCCTTTTTGGAATAAAAAAGACAAAGGCGCTTGGTCTATTCCAAAGGGCGAATGTGAGTCGGAAGAAGATCTGTTGACGGCGGCGAAGCGTGAATTCACCGAAGAAACTAGCGTGTCCGTACCCCCGGGCGAACTGAAGGAGTTAGGCTTTTTTAAGCGAAAAGACGGCAAGACTGTTTACGCCTGGGCTGTCGAAGGCGACATTGATCCGGCGATTATGGTTAGTAATACGTTTGAAATGGAGTGGCCGCCAAAATCCGGCCAGATGCAGCGTTTTCCCGAATTCGATAAAGCTGCATGGTTTCCGATATGGCAGGCCGGTGGCAAAATGCATAAAGGCCAAGAGATGTTTTTGGAGCGCCTGGCAGAATTATTGCAGATTTCTTTGACCGCTCCCGTGACCGCAAAGATCGAAAAAGAACCCGTTACCAAAAATCAGACGAGCCTCTTCTAAGAAGTCTTATCCTAGTATTCCGGACCAGAGAGGTAAAGCACTAGGATATTGAGTTTATAGCATAAATATG
Organism: Saccharimonadales bacterium (SeqCode); assembly: GCA_036392795.1. Classification (GTDB taxonomy): domain Bacteria; phylum Patescibacteriota; class Saccharimonadia; order Saccharimonadales; family UBA4665; genus JARIHD01. The sequence continues at coordinate 48,999 of DASVXH010000056.1, read as the reverse complement.
TTATAATTATATACTTTATGAGGCCATACAGTCAATTTCGAGGTGAACTCTACACATTGCAAGAGGATTCGCCGCATCTTATGGATTTCCAGGCGAGAGCCCAGGACTTTATTGACGACCAAAATAACATCGACACGCTTCCGCGAAGAAGTGATGAGCTTTTTTGGAGCGAAGGCGAGTCCCTAATGAAGTTTGTACAGGATTTGGATGTCGATCAAACGGCTATGTTCGTTGATACTTTGGCCAGGATTGATGCTGTTGACACTTTGGATAAAAATGGCATGAAACATCCTTCGCGGGTGTTGGATGAGCTACGTGGTGTAAGCAAGGACCACTTGCGTACGCTCTACGGCAGGGGTGATCGGGAGGGTCTGGACGCTATGTACGCCCGGAACATAGATCGGGCTGACTCTAGGCAATTTTTCGATATGTTGCATACGGTAGAGCCGGTGTACGGCGATGCGCTTGAAATAATGAGTACCCCAAAAGAAGATCTGCCTGCATATTTAAGTATGGCCATTTTTGACAGGGGTAGGCAAGAGGAACTGTTTCTGCACAACTTCCCTAATGATGCAGGGCAAAAGAACTATCCCGATACAGCGCGGCGGGCTTTCCAAGCAGGAAGTCTATACCTGAGTAATCTTGCCGGTCTGCCACAGCATATTGTGACCGATATACGACGGTCTTTTACTGACCGTTTTAGGCCCAAAAAGTTTGAAGCGACTGACGGATCGGGCCTGGCCTATTACTCGAATGAAGAGGTGGCTTATAAGTTAGGCAAGCTTAAGGAGGCGTACCGGCAAGTTGCTCATGTGGCTGCTCAAATCGGCACCGATGCGCTGGTCGCACTGTACGAAAAAGCAGGGATCGTCAACTTTGACGAATATCCCTGCGAATACTTGCAAAATACCCTTCGGTTGGTAAAGAAAGATCCTACATTTATTGAAGAGCTACGGCGAAAAAAAGCTGTTTTCTATCTTTCCGGAGCATTCGGCGACCACAATAATGCGAATGCTGGTAAGATTGAGACCATTGACCCAAGTAAGATTATTGTACCATTCGAGGTCCGTCAGCCTTCGTACGCGTATCGTCCTTTTGTGCAGATGAAATTGTTTGCGGAGGCTCACGATGCCCCTGAGATTATCCCATCCACAGTTGTCTTTACCGATCATGGAATCCCAGGATCAATTCTGGTCAATGGGTTATCTCGTTGGGGTTTTCAGCTGCATGCTTCGGGCTATCGCCGTAAGGATAGACCGGTTTTTCCCTTGAGGGAAACAAGTATTGGCCGCCTGGTAACCGAATATATGCAACCCGATGACGAAACGGGTGAGCGCACGGTCGTTCTTCACTCTTGTACGCAGGCAGTGGTATATACATCTAAAAATGGACGAATTCAGGATTCAACGGCCGGGGCGATTACACGGCAAGTTCCTGCCCAGGCTCGGCTTGTTGTGGCTGCCTCTAATCAGCAAACTACGCTCGCCAAAGGCGAGGGCCGAGAAACCGTTTTTTGGGATCCTAGTGCCAAAAAAAGAGCTGACGCACATTCATTCTATCGAAGACGATTTTTGCCCGGTTTTGTCCTTGTAAAACGCACAGCAGAGATTCCTGGTCTCGGTAAATAGTGATATACTAACAACCATATGACCAATGCGTTCGTTTCTATGACTATGCGCAGTATGCCCTGGCGGGGCTAGATTTCTTTTACTTATTTTTCATTCAAACGCATAAAAGGTACACTAAAGCTATATGAACTATTACGTTACAACCTCTATTCCCTATGTTAACGGCGAGCCGCACATTGGCCACGCACTGGAATTTGTGATGAGTGATGTGCTGGCGCGTGCTGCCCGTCAGCAGGGACTGCCTACAATTTTTAGTACTGGTACAGACGAGCATGGGGCAAAAATTGCTCAAAAAGCCGCGTCGCTAGGTAAAAAACCAAAAGAACTTTGCGACGAAATGAGCCAGGAATTTCGTGATCTAGCCAAGCTACTAAACATCAGTAACGACCGTTTTATTCGCACCACCGATAGAGGCCATGAACAACGCGCCCAGCTTATCTGGAAGGCGCTCAAAAACGACATTTACAAAGACAAATACACGGGTTGGTACGATGTCAAAGAAGAGACTTTTGTGTCAGAATCGCAGGCCGATCCGGCCCGCATGCAGCCCGGCCACCCTCAGGCTTATCAGCGCGTCGAAGAAGAAAACTATTTTTTTCGTTTGAGTAAGTACAATGACCAAATTCGCGAAGCTATCGAAACTAATGCTTTTAAAATAGTGCCTGAAACGCGGCGAAACGAAATTTTATCTGTTCTGCGCGAAGGTTTAGAGGATATTAGTATTTCCCGTCCAAAAGAAAATGTCGACTGGGGTATTCCGGTGCCTGGCGACTCTGACCAGGTGATGTATGTTTGGTTTGAAGCTCTGATGAACTACATTACTGTGCTGGGCTATCCTGAACACGATGATTTTCGGACATTTTGGCCGGCTGCAACGCAGGTAATCGGCAAAGATATTATCCGTTTTCATGCTGCCATCTGGCCAGCTATGTTAATGAGCCTGAACCTACCGCTGCCAAAACAGTTGTACGTGCACGGCTTTATTAATATCAATGGCCGTAAAATGAGCAAATCCGACGGCAACGGTGTGTCACCCAAAGAAATTGTAGACAAATATGGGGTAGATGCCTTTCGCTACTTTTTCCTTCGCCACATTCCCAGCTATAATGACGGTGAATTCAGCTGGGAGGCTTTTGATAATGCCTACAATAACGAGTTGGCTAACGAACTGGGTAACGCTGTCCAGCGTACGGCCGCAATGATCATGAAATACCAAAACGGTGTAATCGGCGAGGTGCCTACGGCTCAGCATGACAATCGTCCTGTAGAGGAAGCATTAAGGGCCTGCCGTTTTGACCGCGCTTTAGATCACATCTGGGATCAGGTCCGCGGACTAAATCAGTATATTGACGAAGCTAAACCTTGGGAAATTGCCAAGCAAAAAGACAGCAGCCATCTGCGCGAAGTTCTGGCGTACCAGGCGGGGTGTTTGCTACAGATTTCTCTACTGCTAGAGCCATTCCTGCCCGGCACCGCAGCAAGGATAAAAGATGTTTTTATAGAAGGAGTCGTGCACCCTATTAACGGCACTCTCTTTCCCAAAGCCGAACAGGCTCCGGCTGCCACGGACAAATGATTTCATTGACCGATACCCATTGTCATATCCACGAAGCCTCCGAACTGCTACAGCTGAACACTGAAACCAAAAAACGCTACATAAAAGCCGGCTCTCCGACGCCGGAAGAAATGCTGGACCGTGCCCGCGAGGCAGGCGTAGAACGCCTGTTGGTGGTGGGAACAACTGTCGAAGATAGTGAGATTGCCGTAGCATTTGCCGCTAAGCACGATAATGTGTGGGTCAGCATTGGCATCCACCCGCACGAGGCCAAAATGTATAAGGACCGGCCAGATATGTTAGCTCGGTTTAAAACACTGGCCGATCATCCTAAAGTTTTGGCTGTGGGCGAATGTGGATTGGATTATTACTACGGACATTCGCCCAAAGAAGACCAGGCGCAAATGCTGCGGTTCCAGATAGAATTAGCCCTAAAACACGATCTGGCAATGGTATTCCATGTCCGCGATGCATTCGATGATTTTTGGTCGATTTTTGATGAGTACAAAGGTGTCCGAGGCATCATACATAGCTTTAGTTCGGACACCAAGAGTTTAAAAAATATCTTAAAACGTGGACTATATGTGGGACTAAATGGTATAATGACCTTTACAAAAGATGAGCGCCAGTTAGATGCGGCCAAAGCGGTCCCACTCGACAAATTGGTGCTAGAAACAGATGCCCCCTTCTTGACTCCTAGGCCATTCCGTGGTAGTATGTGCGAGCCTAAGCATGTGCGAATTACTGCGGAGTTTCTAGCCCAATTACGAGGTGAAAGCCTTGAAACGCTGGCTGCCCGCACGACAAGTAACGCACAAAAAGTGCTCGGTATGAGGTAGAAAGAGGATTATGTTATCATCACGTCCCCGAAGAGAAGGTTTTGATCTTCCTGAATTAACGGCTGTGGAAGCTATTAAGAACTTGGCTGTCGAAGCCGAATCTCTTATCAAAGCTTCGTTGATTACACACAACGGTCCAGGAGTTATGGACGGTAAGCCGCTTACTGCTAGAGAGCAGGCCGCATTCGACACCATTACGCAACACTACGAGGAGCAGGCCTTTAATGGTATTGTCTCCAACTACGAACAGACTGCAACCGAGCGCGTATACCCTGTACCCGGCCTGGCCAAGGCGGTGGAGACCCCTCTGGATAATCCTGCCGACTTTTTGTCCGAAGGCAAAGTAGATAGCACTGATCAATTTCTAGATGCAATCGGGAGTAAATAATGTTTAGCTTGTTTGGATCGCTCAAATCGCAGCACAACGAAGAAAAGCGTGCCCGCGAATACCGTGAAGTGTTGCGCCGTGCTGCAAAATTGGGCGGCGAGATTTTCGGTCCAGTGCCGACTGGTGTCCGCCGCGAATTCTTCTGCTTGAATTCCACAACTTGGATCTGGCACGAAGAATGGACCGACGCCGACGGTAAAAAACATATTGTAACGACCCGTTACGATGTCCGTCCCAATGGCGTGCTAAAGGCGCAGGACGGCCAGCCTTATCGCTACGTTGAACTGGAAGAGGGCCGCAGATTATTTAAAGCAGTCGGCATGTATACGCAGCTGATGCACACTAAACTGTAATCTAGAAACCGAGGCGGCCAAACGAGCCGCCTTCTTTTATAATGAAGCCATGAATTTGATTTACCTTGATTATGCAGCAGCGACGCCTATGGACCCCGCAGTACAGGCGGCTATGTTGCCATATTTTTCAGATAGGTTTTACAATCCGTCGGCCACTTATATGGCGGCGATTGATGTTCGCAGGGATTTGGAAGCTGCCCGAAGTAAGATTGCCAGCGTAATTGGTGCCCGTTCCAGTGAAATCGTCTTTACGGCGGGCGGTACCGAAGCTAATAATTTGGCAATTCGGGGGGTTATGCAGCAGTTTCCGGAAGGTAATCTGATCGTGAGTGCCATTGAACATGAGTCAGTTTTGCGTACGGCCCATGAATACGATTGTCATGAGGCACGCGTCGACACCAAAGGGATTATTGACGTACCCGCACTGCTTGCAGGAATTAACGACAAAACCGTGCTGATCAGTGTAATGTATGCTAATAACGAAGTGGGCAGTGTGCAGCCTATTCATCAGATTTCCTTGGGGCTAGAAGCGATACGTCGCGAGCGGCAACGTGTCGGCAATGAGCTGCCGCTGTATCTGCATACCGACGCGGCTCAGGCTGCCGCGTATTTGGATGTCCATGCTTCACGTCTGGGTGCCGATTTTATTACATTCAACGGTGGTAAAATCTACGGACCAAAACAATTCGGCGTCCTGTTTGTTCGCGCCCAAGCCCGCTTTAAGCCGCAGATTACCGGTGGCGGACAGGAGCGCGGTCTGCGCAGCGGCACCGAAAATGTTGCCGGAGCGATTGGTTTTGCCAAGGCGCTGGAATTAGTGCAGTTGCGCCGTCATGACGAGGTGGCACGTCTACAGAGGCTACAAAGGTTATTTTTTGATCTGGTGGAGGAAAAGATACCACACGCCATAATAAACGGCTCGCAAAAAAATCGCCTGCCTAATAATGTGCACATCACGCTTCCTGATACCGACAACGAGCGTATTCTGATTCAGCTGGACGAAGCCGGCATTTTATGTGCGGCCGGATCGGCGTGCAGCGCCAGTAATGAAGAGCCCTCGCACGTATTAAAGGCCATGGGTATTTCAGAACAAGATGCCCAAAGCTCACTCCGTTTTAGCATGGGTCACGGTACCACCGAAGAGGCTATTCGCAAAACAGTGGCTACGCTGACCAGTCTTTTGTATACTTAAGCGTAAATGCGTAACGTTAAGCGGTTTGTAAGACGGGGATTGCTGGTTGTTGGCCTGGTCCTAGGCATCCTTGCTAGTGGCGTGCCGGCCGCTGCACAAAAAATTACACAGGGCTATCAGGCCGAAGGGCCCCTGCAAAAAGGCATGATCGTTCGCCTGGATCCAAAAGACGGCAGCAAGGTTCAGGCTGTTCAGCAAAATGATGGTGGGGATGTATTGGGAGTGGTGGTTTCGTCGGCGGAGGCCGGCGTTTCGCTCTCTAATACCGGCGTGGCCGAAGAAATTTTTGTAGCCAATTCCGGGCAGTTTGATGTGCTGGTTAGCACTCAGAATGGGCCAATTAACACTGGTGACTATATCGCTCTGTCGTCATTGGCCGGCGTTGGCATGAAGGCCGACACCAAACAGCAATACGTATTGGGAAAGGCGCTCGATAGTTTTGATGGTAAATCAACGACCGAAGGCACGACAACGCTCAAAACCAGCAATGGCAGCCAGCAGGTGAGCCTGGGTCGTATCGGCATCGAAATATCGGTGGCACACAATCCTAAATATTCCAAACAAGCGATTGCGGGCGTACCCAACGCACTGGCAAAATTAGTGCAACTGGCGACAGATCGTCCTGTAACGGCGTTTCGCGTCTATCTCGGCGCGGGGACCGCCTTGCTGAGTATTATTGTGGCGGGAGTTATTCTATTTGCTGGCGTGCGCACCAGCATGACGGCTGTTGGTCGTAACCCCTTGGCAAAAAAGACAATTTTCCGCAGTCTGCTTCAAGTGGTGTTAATCGCATTAATCGTTTTTGTTATTGGCGGCATTGCGGTATATTTATTACTAAGAGTATAACGCTTGTGTTTGAAAAGGTGGTGAACAGGCAATGACAATTTGGGGGTTGATACTCATCCTAAGCTTGATCTGGGCCGGCGGACTAGCCTTTATTTATGTAGCTGTTCGCATGAGCCGCCTCGGCGCTGCCAAAAAATCTATCGAGGATTTTCAGGCCGAGGCCGAAAAGGACGTCGAGCACATCTTTAACGAAGAGTTCCGCGAAGAATTGCGTAATCGCGGTCGTTTGCATTTTGAAAAGATTTTGGGCGAAAACGCCATGTTTTTGCAGCAAGATTTGCGGCTGACCACCTCGCAGCTGAACGAATATATGAAAGATCAGATCAGTAAAGATCTGAAAGAGGCGTTTGCTAACTACGAAAGCGCCATTACTGATGCGAAACAGCTAGCAGTAGAATCGATCGAAAAGACCAAAGCCACCATTGACGAACAACGCCACACTTTGACCGCCCAGTTAGAAAAAGAGGTGACAGATGAAAAAGCCCGCCGTATTCAGCGTTTTGACCAAAACATGGCCGATGTTGTCAATCATTACGTGCTGGCTGCCATCGGCAACCAGATCGACCTGAACGACCAACTGGAATATATTTTAGGCGAGCTAGAGGCCAACAAAAAAGCCATCTTGGAGGATATCGTCAATGGCGCTTGAGACGGCCCGGCCGCGAACTGCCCGCCGTTTGGAACTGCCGACCATCATCTTTGGACCGGTAGAAGTGCACCGCTTACAACGTGAAATGGAATCTTTACAGGAATTCTTGCAGGCCGCCGCTATTCGTGAGCCCGGTAAACAGGCACCATTGCCCCGCACTTCGCGCATGCTTGAAACGTTGGCGACAGATAATAAACTCAATCTGCTTCAGACTGCAGATCAGCACAAACTTTTTACCTTTTTACAAAAAGTTGAAGCCAAAGCACCCGTGCTGCACATCAGCCTTGCGGCCGATCCGTCGGCGGCTTTTACGGCTCGGATTGTGTCATGGCTGCGAAGCAATATACATCCGTACGCGCTGCTGCAACTGGGGCTACAACCCACTATTGCTGCTGGCTGTGTTGTGCGCACCGCCAATAAAACGTTCGATTTTAGTCTGCGCCATCATTTTGAAGACCAGCGCGCATTACTACTAGAATCCATCCAAAAACGCACCACAGATGAGCGGGTGGCACCCGCTTTTGTACAGAACGAAGTGAGCACAGAAGAAAGAACGAACGCGGTGACGGGACACGCCGCACCAAGCGAGGTCAAATCATGAGCGATAATCGTCACTTTGATCAGCTGCTGGCCGCAGGCCGTCCCGTCGGCGAGGTCATTGCCGTCGACCGTTTTTTGGTCAGGATCAAAGGCATGCAACCCGTTAATATGCACGCTCTTATTTTATTTGAAGACGGTAGTAAGGGATACGTGCATCACATTTTCGAAGATCATGTTGTGGTGTTGCATTTGGGTCGCAAAACAATCAGCGTGGGTATGACAGCCGTTGTGCAGCATGACCAGCTGGTTACAAAAGTGGGTAAGGATTATGTAGGCCGCGTCATTTCAGTGACTGGCGAGCCACTGGACGGAAAAGGACCAATCGCCGCTGACGGCGTTCGGCCAGTGTTTTCCCCCGCACCGCCGTTTCATGAGCGTGAGGCGCTAGACCGACAATTGGAAACGGGAATTACAGTGATTGATACGATGTTTCCCCTGATGCGAGGCCAGCGTATGGCGCTGCTCGGTGATGGTAAATCCGGAAAAAGTACCCTGGCAACGCAGATCGCTCTTAATCAGACCGGCAGCGATGTCATTACGGTGTACGTGCTGATCGCTAAGCGTCGTAGCGATGTAGATATGCTGCTGGGCCGCCTGAACGCCAATAATGCTATGGGCCAATCGATTGTTATCGTGTCCACCATGAATGAGTCACTGATTATGAGCTATCTGGCGCCGTATGTGGCCTGTAGTATGGCCGAATATTTTTGGCAAGAGGCCAATCAGGATGTGTTGTTAATCTATGACGACCTAACTGCGCATGCGCACACTTACCGCGAAATTGCCTTGCTTTCGGGAATGAGTCCGGGACGCGATTCATTTCCTGGGGATATGTTTTATGTGCACTCGTCGCTGCTGGAGCGGGCCGGTAAGTTGGCGCGCAATCATAAAACGCTTACTACTGTTCCCATGGTTTTTGCCGCTGGTGGTGACATTACGTCGTACCTGCCGACTAACATTATGTCCATTACCGATGGGCAGTGGATTTTGGATATGAAAATCTTTCGCGACACCATGAGGCCGGCTGTGAATGTAGGCTTAAGCGTAAGCCGTGTTGGTGGGCGTGGCCAAACCGATCGTCATAAAAAGCTTGGCGGCCAAACCTTTAAGACGCTTACAGCACATGCCGAAGCGCAGGAGTTTGCCCGGTTTGGCTCCGAACTGGCGGTGAGTGCGCAGCAGGCTCTTAATAAAGGTAATTTGCTATACAAAATGCTTAACCAGGTACCGGGCGAGCGCTATTCTACCGTGGCTCAAACGCTAATGCTGGATATTATTCTGGGCCTGGAAGAAAACCAAACGGTTAATCTAGAGGCGCTCAAAAAATCTTCTAACGAATTTGCTGCGAAGATCAAGGACGATAAAGAGTTCGAGGCAAATCGCGATACCATGAAGGCGCAGACACTGTTGGAGGGCAAAGCATGAGTCGGCTCCAAGAAGTCGCCGCCCAGCGCACAGCCATGGATACAATCGTCAATCTGACGAGTGTATTTGAAGGCATCGCCAGCATGCGCATTTCACAAACAAAAAACCAGGTACAGCAGTCGCAGCAATTCTTTAGTGAATTGTGGAATATCTACAGCCAGCTGCGCGTGGACAAACTATTTCATTATGGCCGCACCGAATCCGAAGAAGTAATCGATAAACAACTTTGTATCGTGATCACTTCCGAGGGCGGATTTAGCGGTGATATCGACCAGAAGCTCATCAAAACCATGTTGTCCGATTTTAATCCGGAAAAACAAGATATCATCGTTATTGGCCATCATGGCGCCATCCAGTTGATTCAGGCTGGTGTGTCGTTTAAAAAATACTTTACGCTGCCCAGCAAAGACCGCAACATTAACGTCCTGCCCCTCATTAAAGAGGCGCGTAGCTACAAAGATACCGTGGTTTATTACCAGACCTATGTATCGCTGATGGTTCAGGATGTCAAAAAGATCGACCTATTTAACGCCGTTAAAGAAGAGGCCCGGGGGGTGTCATCTAAAGAAGAGATTATTAGTGAACGCAACTATATCTTTGAGCCGTCGACGTTTGAGGTGGTGGCGCACTTGGAGCGTTCGATGATGCAGATTGCGCTCAGCCAGGTGATTCTGGAATCCAAATTAGCCCAATACGCCAGTCGTTTCCGCGCTATGAGTATGGCCAAAGATCGGGCTGGCCAGCTACATGACAGTTTGGTGATGCTATACAATCGCACCAAACGCCGCACTCAGGACGAACGGCTAAAAGAAATGATTAACGGTTTACGAAAAACGAGGGCGCAATGAATCACGGAGTAATACGAGCGGTACGGGATCTGGTGGTTATCGTCACCTTTGACGAAGATTTTCCCGAAGTCCACGAAGTGGTTGTCATTGAAGAATTGGAAGTGCCGCTGCTGGTAGACAGTTTGCAGCCGGGCAATCAAGCTGTTTGTCTAAACATTAATTCGGACCGTCGATTGCAAAAAGGTATGCGCGTCAAGCGTACGGGCCGATCGATTGAGATTCCAGTTGGTGAAGAGCTGATCGGTCGCGTTATCGATGCTACCGGTATGCCGCTGGATGGCAAGGATATTATCGCTGACGCCACTGGCGGACGTCGCAGCATTTTTCAGCCCCCACCTGCAACAGAAGGGTTTGGGGCGGTCGCGCCGGAGATTCTAGAAACCGGAATAAAGGTGATGGACTTCTTTGCGCCATTCGTGAAGGGTCGCAAGATCGGCATCGTCGGCGGTGCCGGTGTGGGCAAGACCGTGCTGACCATGGAGATGATTCACAACATCGCCATGAGCGGATCAGGCCTCAGCTTCTTTACCGGTATCGGTGAGCGTATCCGCGAAGGTCACGAATTGTATGAAACGCTGCAGGAGCGCGACCTGCTCAAAAATACCTGCATGTTTTTTGCCCAGATGAACGAAAACCCGGTGCGGCGTTCACTGATCGGTTTTTCATCGGTCACTTTGGCTGAATATTTCCGCGATGAACAGGGAAAGGACATCCTGTTTTTTGCCGACAACATGTATCGCTACATTCAGGCCAAAAACGAAGTGGCCACGATGCTTGGCCAGGTGCCCTCAGAGGGTGGATATGAGCCCACGATTTTCTCTGATGTAAAGACTTTACAGGATCGTCTGACTTCTAACACGAAGGGGTCGATTACAGCGGTGCAAACTATCTATGTGCCGGCCGACGATGTGAGTGACCCGGCGGTGCAGACTATTCAGCACGAACTGGATTCGGTCATTATTCTGAGCCGCGCCGTGGCCGAACAGGGTATTCGCCCGGCGGTTGATCTGTTACATACGACATCCTCACTGTTAACTCCTGAAATTGTTGGTGAACGCCACTATTTGTTGAGTATTCAAGTGCAGGCATTGCTGCAAAAATACGAACAGCTCAAGCCGATCATTGCTATCATTGGCGAAAACGAATTATCGCCAACCGATCGCGCAGATTATGCCAAGGCCAAGAAACTGATCAATTATTTCTCGCAGGACATGTTTGTGATGGAGGAGTTAAACGGTCGAAAAGGTGAATTTGTAAAACGTGACGACATGCTTAAGGGTGTTGAAGAGATTATTGTATGATCGAAGAAAAAACTGCATCATCCAAAATTGTCGAAGAGGCCCGGCAAAGGCAGGCTGCCGACAAAACACCAACCATGCATATCAAGGTGTATTCGCCGTTCAAAGTATATTTTGACGAAGTGGGTGAAAGTATCTCGGCGGTCAATGCTACCGGGCCGTTTGACATTTTGCCCCGCCATCACAATTTTATGACGCTGCTGAGCCCCTGTGAGCTGATCATTCGTTCTCAAAGACGGGACGAAAAAATCCGTATTTCTGGGGGTCTGATGCACGTCAAGGCCGACCGGGTTACTGTGTTTCTTGATATTTAAGCTGAATCCTCATTCGCTATCATCTTTCTGCGGGTCCTGTCAGGTAGTCCGCCCCAATTTTTTGTACTCGTCTGTCGGCTTGCGTGCAAAGGGCCACCCCGCTGTCTGCCACCTGCTAGCGTAATCTTAATTCAAGATAATGTAATCAAAACCAAAGGTTTGACCGCTGGGTGCGGGATTGGTGGTGCAGATGCTGAATTCGGTGCTGCTGCGGTTGACATAGTAGTTGATGGCGGCTGCACCACTGCCGATAGGCGTGATGGTTACGTGGGGCGTGCTGTCGAATTTTTTGGCAAAAACGATGGTTGCAAAACAGCCGGCCCCCGGTCCGCTGCCGGTATTAATAACGATGGATCCCGTAGTGTCCGATCCGCCCACTGATGCGGTGCCGCCACTGCCTAGAGCGCTTCCCCTGTTTAGATCGGGAGTGGGACCACCGGCGGTAATGTGGTGAGTCAGTTTTAGATCGCCGTTCAAAATAAGGGCGTTTGTAGAGATTTGAGCGGCGGATAGCAAGCCGTCAAAGGTACTGTTGCCGGATACATTTATGCCTTTTTTCGCATTAAAGGTTCCCTGAACGGTAGCATTGCTGCCGATGGTCAGATTGTCGGCTTGTAACTGATTAAAGCGGCTGGAACCAGACACGGTGATGCCGGGCAGCTGAAGTTCATTGCCAATTTTGACCGATCCCGCCACCTCCAGATCGCCACGCACTAGGACCGATCCTGAAAATAGGGCGTTCGATTCGACTTTTAATACCTGCTTTGGGTTGCCGACGGTTACATCGCTATTGGCCAATTGCTTTAGTGCACTGTCGGATAGATTTTGCGAACTAATAATACTTTCGGCTTTTTTGGAATCGTTACGATTTTTTAAAAACATACCGATGGTCAATCCGATGGCAACCAAAATAACTAGGACGAATAGGAGTAGGTAGATATTGAATTTTTGCCATAGGCGCTTGAAGAATGGTGTCTTGGCGGATGCAGGCGTAGGAGGGTCGCTACTAGCGGGGCCACGAGCATCGACAATGCCATTCGAATCGTCTTTATTGCTTTTGTCGGCAGTAGCTGAGGTTTTGGTGCTGTCAACCACCGTCTCTGGAGTTTCAAGAGAATTGGTGTCATTTTCTTTATCGGATTGAACGTGAGACGGATCCATAAGCTTTCTTGTATCATAATACTAGAGTCGTCCAAAAAGCGTAAACGGATTGTGTTTTGCCTGAGTTTGGCTCACAATAGCAGGAATGAAGCTCCGTGAGTTGGCTACGGTTCTTGGGATGTTTGTGGCCTTGTTCGCACTTTTTGGGATGACGCGGATAGCTGCTGCGCAATCTTCTTCGACCAACTATAAGGTTGAAGAATCATTTTTTGGTACGGGCGGCGAACTGGACGCGTCGTCTACAAATTACCGGGCCAAGCAGTCGGCAGGAGAATTGACCGTGGGTAATTCGGCGAGTAGTAATTATCAGTTTTATGGTGGGTTTAATACATCGGACGTGCCGCTTTTAGAGTTTGCGGTGAACGGTGGCGTATACGATTTGGGAATTATTGATGCAAGTATCACCGGCAGCGCCGTAGCTACATTCACCGTTCGTAACTATTTAAGTAGTGGATATGTGGTGCTTATGAATGGTTCGCCGCCCGCGGCGGCCGGATCGGCCTATGCTTTAACGGCTCTTACGTCGCCGACGTCTTCGCAGGCGGGGCAGGAGCAGTTTGGCGTGAACCTGGTTAATAATTCGGTGCCTGATATTGGAGCTAACCCATCGCAAGTGCCTGATTCGACCTTTAGTTTTGGGTCTGCAGCCGCCGGATATGACACGGCCGACCTTTTCAAATACGCCAATGGCGATGTGGTCGCTTTTAGTAATAAAAGTAGCGGTCAAACCACATATGCTCTGTCGATTATCGCCAATGTTAGCCGCTCAACGCCGGCCGGTCAATATGGCGGAAGGCTGAATTTACAGGTTGTCCCCACCTTTTAATCGACTTTTAATAGTTGTGTTAAAAAATCTTGCGCAAGGCTTGCCGCTTATGTTAATCTAAAAACGAAGTTTACATTTACCCATGAACGCAACAAATAAACAGGAAAATTACATGACCAAAGTCCGATCATTTCTGCGCCGTTCGAGCCTGTTAATGTTGGCATTGGCGCTTTTTGGTGGCTGGGTTGTCGGGGATATGTTTATATTCACCGGCAAGGCTAGTGCTGCCGGTCAGATTACTTCGCGTAAACTGACGATAAGTAGCTCTGCCAACGGAGGGATCAACGTTGGTAACCCTGGTGAGGGCGGTAATGGTGCACGCGCCAAATATACGTTTAGCTTTGTTATCCCCACTACGAATAATATCGGTTCGGTACTGTTTCAAATTTGTACTACTCCGCTGCCTGGTACTACTTGTACATCGCCTACTGGTTTTACGGCCGCTAACGTTACTGCCGTTACGACAACCGGTACCGGATTTAGCAGCGGTTTTACGGTTAACACGTCGGCTGTTTTAACTGGCTCGCCATATAACTGTACTGGTACTTCCCCGGGTCGTACCAACTGTATTGCTATTTCGCGCACCGCTGCTTCGGTTACGAGTGGTACTACTGTTACGGCTGAATTCGGTGCCAGCGGCTCAAACTATATTACAAACCCCACAACTGATAACCAGGCCTTCTTTGTTCGCATGACGACCTACGCGGACAATGCCTTTACTACGGTCGTTGACCAGGGCTCGGTTGCCAATTCGACTGCTCAGCAGATCGACATTACGGCAAAGGTCCAGGAAACGCTTAACTTTTCGGTAGGAAGTACGGTTACTCCTCCGGGCTCTTCATGTACTGCTTTTAGCGACACCGGAGCCTTGGCACTTGGCGATCCGACCGAAGGTACATTGAGCTTCCAACAAGCCTACGATGCTCATTCATACTTCCGCTTAAGTACTAATGCTAATGGCGGGACGATTGTTTTCTACTCTGGCGATACATTGAAGAGTGGCAGCAATTCTATTGCCGCAGCAGGTACAACACAGCCTACGCCGAGCACAGCAGTTGCCAGTGCAGTGGGATCGCCGCAGTTTGGCCTGGCCATTGATAGTAGCGACACTCAGACGGGCAATGGCCATAGCTTTACGAGCCTTACCGCCACCGCACCTTATGCAGCTGGTAACGGAACAATTACCAACGGTGGTACGGCACTCTTTGCCTTTGCACCCAGTAGTGTAACCACTCCAGTTCAGATTGCTTCAGCAAGTGGTACCGTAACTTGTGACACCGGTTCGGTCCGTTACCTTGGTAATATCTCGACTACAACTCCTCCAGGCATCTATACCACGGCGATCACTTATTTAGTAGTTCCTACATATTAACTATAGGTTCTAGCCAGAACGTACGGCATGGCAGCGAACCTACGATTAATCGCACGGCATAGCTTGTTTGGTTTGCTGGCTGCTGTCTTGGCGACGACTTATTTCATGGCAAACCCGCACCGCGCCCTGGCGTTGCAGCTGCCGGATCGCAGTCTTTATATCCAAAATAGTCAATCAGGCGCTACGACTAGTCATGTTTTTCGATTTTCGTATGCCAGTTCGGCGGCAGTGGGCTCGGTGGTTCTTGAATACTGCACCGATCCTTTTTTGGAGCTCACCTGCGATGCCCCGTCCGGTATTGACGCAAGTGGTGCCGTTCTGGCTGACCAGACGGGAGAAACGGGTTATTCTATTTTGGATGCTCAGGCTAATCGCCTTGTCTTAACACGCGCACCGGCAACCCCCACAGGTACTTCCAGTTATTCGTTTGACACTATTGTAAATCCTACCGGCAACCCTGATACATTTTATGTGAGGATAAGCACGTATGCTAGTAGTGACGGATCGGGATCTTATATAGATTATGGAGCAGTGGTCAACTCGACCACAACCAGTATCTTGGTAAGCAGTGAGGTACCGCCTATCTTAAAATTTTGTGTTGGCCTAACGCTCGGTGATGACTGCTCGACAGCCAATGAGAGTATTATAGATCTGGGTGACCTCTCGACGGCTCGCGCGGCTCGCGGTACTTCGCAGATGATTGCCGCTACCAATGCAGAATTTGGCTTGGCAATAGGGGTGTACGGCACGACAATGACTTCGGGAAACAACACGATCAGGCAGCTGGACAATCCGACGGTTAATGCGCCGGGTAATGCTCAATTTGGTCTTAACTTGCGCCAAAACACCGATCCGCCTATTGGCGCCAATCCCACCGGAGTTGGCATTACCACTCCTACCGGCCGCTATAATATTCCCAATAGGTATGCTTTTGTAAGTGGCGACACCGTGGCTACCAGCTCGGCTGCCACCGACAATCGCAAATTTACTGTCAGCTATATAGTAAATGTTCCGCCGGATCAGGCACCTGGTGTGTATACTGCAACACTTACCTATGTTTGTGCCGCGACTTTTTGATGTTAAACTAAAGGCTAAAGGTTAATTCCTAGTAAAAAGAGGGTTTATGAAGAAAATCGCACGTGTTGTTTCCTTGCTTCTAGCAGTAATAACACTTGTTTCTGTATCATCCGTGTCTGCCCAGCAGTCTAATGGCTTGGGTATCTCGCCGCGCAAAGATTATACCGTCCAGCCGGGCAAGACGGTCAAGGACACGTTATATATCCGCAATCTTAGCCTAACGCAGGATTTGCAGGTTGATATTCGGCTTATCGATTTTGGGGCTGCCAACGAAACGGGGACGCCGGCCCTGCAGTTGGGCGAAAACCAACCGCAAACTCCGTGGTCCCTCAAGCCTTTTGCAACCGTGCAACAAAACGTTAAGATTGCTGCCGGTAAATCGGCCAATGTGCCCATTGCCATCACCATACCCGCCAATCAGGGTGCTGGCAGCTACTACAGTGCCATCGAATATACTGCTAAAAACCCCGTGACTAAAGAAAAAATGAACGTTGCGGCGTCAGCTGTCACCTTGGCCTTCGCCACGGTTCCCGGCGAAGCTCGAGAAAAATTGGACCTTAAGAAATTTGGCATGTTTGTAGGTGACCCTAAAGACATCGCCAAGGGGGAGTTCAAAAGCTTTTATTTAGGATCGACCCCTAAAGAATTCGCCTATCGCTTGACTAATAGTGGTAATATTGCCGAACAGCCTACCGGTAGCTTGCTTGTCAAAAATATGTTTGGCACAACGGTCAAAGAGGTAACTGATGCAAATCCAAAAAAACAACTAGTGCTGCTGGGGCAGACCAGGCGTATCCAGGCTTGTTTAAAGTCGAGTGTTCTGGAAAGCAAAGACCCGAACGCCACGGTAAGTCAAAAAGAGGAATGTGACGACCCCGGACTGTTGCCTGGCCGTTACACTGCTCAAATTGCTCTTTACTACGGTTTGAATGGCAATAACTCGCAGGAAATTTTGGCTAGCACCAGTTTTTGGTATCTGCCGTGGTGGTCGGTGGTTGCTTTCGTGGTCGTAATTTTGCTTATCGTTGGCCTAATCTGGCTCATTAGACGGGCTTTTAGTGGTCGCCGCACTAGATATCGGCACTAGAATTTCTTTAGCATAAGCAAAATAGGTATAATGGTGACGAGGACGTCAGTAGAAACTCTATGTTTGGTCACCGAATCCGGTTAAAAGTAATTGCTATATGCCTGCTGGGGGTGGTCTTTTCGGCTACTGCGGGTGTCGTTCGGGCTGCTTCGCCTGTAGAAAATCCCCAGGCTGGTTCAATAGGACTAGAAGGACGCATTCCCAGCAAGCCGCCCACGCAGGCGCCAACAATTAGTACGCCGACCAATGGTCAGGGCTTTACAAAAACGCCAATAACGGTGGCCGGACTTTGCCCCAAAGGGTTGCTCATAAAAGTGTTCGCCAACAATGTCTTCGTTGGCTCGGTCATGTGTGATTCGGGAAGCTACACCATTCTAGTAGATCTATTCGCCGGACAAAACGACTTGATCGCCAGGGCCTACGACACCTTTGATCAGGCGGGTCCAGATTCCAACATAGTTAAAGTTACCTTTAACGACACACAATTTAGTCCCTTTGGCGGTTCACTACTCAGTCTGACCAGCAGCTATGCCCAGCGTGGTTCTAATCCTGGCGAAACACTAACGTGGCCAGTTATTTTGAGCGGCGGTACCGGCCCTTATGCCATTAGCGTGGATTGGGGCGACAACAAGGCGCCGGATCTGATAAGTCGACAATTTGCCGGGACTATTGACTTAAAGCATGTGTACAGTTCGGCTGGTGTCTATCGGGTAATCGTCAAGGCGACTGATAAAAATGGTTTAACTGCTTATCTGCAGCTGGTAGCCGTTGCAAACGGCGCCATTGTCACCAACGTACCCACAGAAGAGTCCGAAAAAAAGCAGCAAGTGGTAACCAGAGTGTTGTGGGCACCAGCCGCCGCTTCGGTCGCGCTAATATTTGTGGCCTTTTGGCTGGGCAGGCGGTATGAATTAGCGGCATTACGAAAACGACTGGAGGGATAATAATGAGGCGAAAAATTATTCTAATAACGATCGGTGCAATTGTGGGTATTGTGCTTTTGGCTGCGGGCGTAGCTGCGTTGTTACGTCCCGAATCAATACCTACTCGTAACCCTGCTTTCGCTTCGGATACATCGACACCTTCTGTGAGTGATCAAGTACTCGTTGAGGGCCGCAGGAACGTCTGGGATATCGGTTTTTTGCCGGGTGGCACACTATTATTTACCGAGCGCCAGGGCCACATAAGCTTTCTAAGGCACAATGGGCAGGTGTGGTTGATTCATACGATACCAGACGTCAAGGCTGCGGGCGAAGGTGGGCTGATGGGTCTGGCCGTCGATCCGAATTTTGAACAAAACCGCTATATCTACGCATGTTTTAATAGCATGGCGCGCGATATTCGCGTGGCTCGCTGGAAACTTACCGAGGAGATGCTAGTAACTGACCGCAAAGATATTATCACAGGCATACCGGCAAATAACGGTGCTACTCCCGGGCGTCATTCGGGGTGTAGGCTGCGTTTTGGGCCGGACAACAATCTGTGGGTAGGGACGGGCGACACGGCCCAAGGTGACACCTCGGTTCAGCCCAGAGGCCTGGGCGGTAAAATTTTGCGCGTTACCCGTGAAGGACAGGCCGTCGCCGGAAATATGGGCGGCGAATTCGATCCGCGAATTTATTCGTACGGACACCGTAATGTTCAAGGCTTGGCATTCTTTACCAAGGCCAAAAATGGCGTGCCAGGCGTTAGCATGGAACACGGCCCCGACAGAGATGATGAGGTGAACACACTACGGCCGGGCAATTTTGGGTGGGCGCCATCAGCTGTTGGCTACAATGAAAGTGTGCCCATGACCGATTTAAACCGTTTTCCGAACGCGATAGCGTCCATCTGGTCATCTGGGGCGCCTACTCAGGCGCCGTCCGGCGGAACCATTATTAATGGCTATAACTGGAAGGGGTGGAACGGATCTCTGGCGGTTGCCATGCTAAAAGGAAAACACCTGAGAATCCTCCGCTTGGACGACCACAATAAAGTTATCAAAGAAGAAAAGGCACTGGACAATGCCTACGGACGACTGCGCGCTGTAACGCAGGGACCAAACGGTGACTTGTATGTCAGTACTGATAATGGTCAAAACGACAAGATAATCTTATTAATGTCCGGTTCTTAGTCTAGTGCTCCAGGTGGTTTTTGGGTCAATTTTTTGCTAAAATAGTCAGGTTATGGCAAAGAAAGTATACGTTGGTTTGTCCGGCGGTGTTGATAGCTCGGTTACGGCCGCTCTACTGTTAGGGCTGGGCTACGATGTCACCGCTGTCTATATGAAAAACTGGAGTCAGGATTTGCCCGGCTTTGTTTGCCCTTGGAAAGAGGATTACCAAGATGCCAAACGCGTTGCCGTTAAATTGGGTATTCCTTTCAAAATGTATGATTTTGAAAAGGAATATCGCAGCAAAGTCGTAGACTACATGATTGATGGCTACAAGGCTGGTCTGACGCCAAATCCGGATATCATGTGTAACCAGGAGGTCAAGTTTAAGCTATTTCTCGAGACTGCTTTGGAAGACGGCGCGGATATGATCGCCACTGGGCATTATGCGCGGATTGGACGTGGGCTAGCGATTCCCAAAGGGTTATCACCCGCAGCCGGTAGTGGGCCGCGGCCGGTGGCAGGGTCTGCAACCCTACTGGCCGGACTTGACAAAAACAAAGACCAAAGTTATTTCCTGTACCGCGTAAACGAAGACGCGCTGGCCAAAACACTCATGCCCATCGGCGATTACAAAAAATCAGAAGTGCGCGATATTGCTAAAAAACTGGGATTAAACACGGCGGAGAAAAAAGACAGTCAGGGAATCTGTTTTGTTGGGAAAGTGGGAATCAAAGAATTTTTGCAACAATTTGTTAAGACCATGCCTGGTTCTATTTTGGACCAAAACGGCCAGATCGTTGGCGAGCACGACGGCGCGCTATTTTATACTATTGGTCAGCGTCAAGGACTGGGCGTCGGCGGCGGCCTACCCTATTATGTGGTGGGTAAAGATATGGACAAAAACGAAGTCTACGTTACAACCAATCTGCAGGATGACCGTTTGTGGCACGCAGAACTCGAACTAACTTCTGCTCACTGGATTAACGGTGAGCCAAGCACGTCTGGCGCCTATCATGTCCGTACCCGCTATCGGGCCGAACTAATCGAAGTTACAAAGATCCAAAAACTGCCAAATGGCAACTGGCAACTGACGCTCAAAGATGAAGTCCGGGCTATTACGCCAGGTCAGTCAGCTGTTCTGTACGATGCCGATCGCGTGGTCGGCGGCGGTATTGTATTATAGGTCAATGACTGTTGAAGGCTTTTCTGATTCACTGGACCCTCGCTCTGGACTATACCTGCCGGTTGAAGGACTACCCATCCCTACTGAACTAAGCCTGCCGTGTGGAAGGCTGGCTTGCGAGCCCTTCGCGGCCGATTGTATTCAAGATCCTACCCTGACACCTAATCAAGCGCGTACCAATTGCAGCCTGCTTATCGCCAATACTGTGCTTCACAGGGAGGTCGAGGAGCTAAGGGCCAGACTAGAAGACCGCAACCGCGAGGTTAGGATCTTGCGCTCACTCGTCGATGAACTTTCGATAGATAGTGAACTTGGGATTATGACGTACAGTACTATAAAAGTGATGCTTAGGCGCATGGAAGAGCAGGGCTTTTTAGAAGAAATGCGGGAAAAAGGGTACCTTATTGAGCTGCTCGTTTTGGACCTAGATAAAATGAAGTCGCATAATACGCTTGGCACTTGGAAGGGCGGGGACGCTGCACTTAGAGAGATCGCTGGCAAGCTCCGCACACAACACTTTAAAAGAAAAACCGATCTTTTGGTTTCGGACGGTATTCAGCAGGGCAGAGAACAGGGCTTGTTGGAAAAAGAACAAGAAGCAAGGGTGGCAATCGAACGGGGCGAGGGTTTTCAGGGTCTCGGTCGCTTTGCTAGAGGCGACGAGATCTTGGGCATTAGTGTTATTCCGCCTCGCCGCGGCAAGGGCGATAGGCGAAATCCTCTCTTGTCGCATCACCAACGTTGCCGCCAGATAGAACAAACCTTATCGGACTTATCGGTACAGTATGGATACGGCCTGCGTCAGTCGCCAGAGGATGTTTTTGACGATCCCGAAGATCGCATCGAGTTTACCATTGACGAGAGTAAGATAGTTACTGCCGGCGTAAGCGTTAAGTTTGTATTGGCGTTGGCGGAAATGCCGGCCACCGTTCGCGACTTCGAGACGATTTTCAATCAGGCTGGTGGCTTGGTAGGAAATATGAAACAAGAAAAAACTGGCCGCCTAAAAACAAGAGGCCATAGCCTCTATCTTGTACGCGACGACCGGTCGTAAAAGCATCTCTGTTAAAAGCCGCTTATCTCTGTTATTATGTAGTTCATGAATGCGCAGCAAATCAGACAGGCTTATTTAGATTTTTACAAAAAAAACGGACACAAAGTGATTCCGCGAGCGCTTTTGGTGCCATTGAACGATCCGACGACGCTGTTTACGGGGTCCGGCATGCAGCCCATGATTCCTTATTTGCTGGGCGAGGAACATCCTGAGGGCTCACGCATCGTTGATAGTCAGACATGCCTACGTGCACAAGATATTGATGAAATTGGCGATAATCGCCACACGACATTCTTTGAAATGATCGGTAACTGGAGCTTGGGTGATTACTTCAAGGCAGAGCAGCTTACGTGGATGTACGAGTTCCTGCTGGACGTCGTGAAGCTGGACATTAATAAAATATACGCTACCTGTTTTATTGGCGATGACCGTTTTGATATTCCCAGAGATACCGAAAGTGCTACCCTTCTAAAGAAACTTTTCGCGGATCGCGGTATAGAGGCGCTGGAGGCCGATATAAATACAGAAGAAGAAGGTTATAGGCGCGGTATTAAACCGGGTGAGCGAATCTTCTTTTACGATGGCTATAACAACTGGTGGTGGCGTGGCAAGGGTGTCGCAGAAATGATCGACGGTGAACCCGGTGGGCCGAGCAGCGAGATGTTCTATCGTTTTGATGACTCGGAGCACACCGATGCCGAGAAGGAAACATACGGCGAGCATTGTCATCCAGCTTGCGACTGTGGCAGATTCATGGAGATTGGTAATAATGTCTTTATGGAATACGTCAGACGTGGAGAAGGGTTCGAAAAACTTCCGAAACGCAATGTTGATCACGGTTCAGGCCTTGAGCGTATCGCCGCCGCCGCACTGGACAATCCTGACGTCTTTAAGATCAGTCTTATGTGGCCGATTATTGAAAAACTACAGGACATCTCCGGTAAGAGCTACGACAGTAATACAAATGCAATGCGCGTAATCGCCGATCACCTGCGCGCCGCGGCTTTCCTGGCCGTGGACGGCGTTAAGCCTAGTAATAAAGAACAGGGCTATGTCATGCGCCGCCTCATGCGCCGCGCCATTCGTTTTGCATTCGATCTTGGTATCGAACAGAACTTTGTTCAAGAAGTGGTGCCGGTCATAATCGGCTTGTACGACGCCGATTTCCCGGAAATCGTCAGTAAACGCGATGAAGTTATCGAAATTTTAACGCGTGAAGAAAAAGTCTTTCGTCAGACGCTCCGCAAAGGTATTCACGAAATGTCCAAAATGGGCAAAGACGGCCTGACCGGCGAAGAAGTCTTTAAACTATACGACACGTACGGTTTTCCGGTTGAACTAAGTGTTGAAGAGGCCTTTAAACAGGGTATCGCCGTTGCCGAAAATTGGCGTGAACAGTTTGATGTGTTCATGAAAGAACAGCGCGAACGCAGTCAAACCGCCAGCAAGGGCACCTTCAAAGGTGGCTTGGGCGGCCAAACTCTTCAGCACAAAAAATACCACACCGCCACGCACTTGATGTATCAGGCACTGCGCGACGTTTTGGGTGACCACGTTGTACAGAACGGCAGCAATATAACCGAGGAACGACTCCGTTTCGACTTTAGTCACCCCGAAAAAGTTACTCCCGAACAACTAAAACAAGTCGAAGATATCGTAAACGAACAAATCAGCAAAGACCTCAAGGTGTCCTGGGCCGAATACCCGACCGCCGAGGCAACCGGGCCGTTAGGCGCTCTGGGTCAATTCGGTGACCGCTACGGCGAAACCGTCAAAGTCTATAAAATGATTGCTGATGGTGCAGAAAAACCCTTTAGCTTTGAAATTTGCGGCGGCCCTCATGTCGATCATACCTTGCAACTTTTTGAAGACGGTAAACGATTCAAGATTCTAAAAGAAGAAGCCAGCTCGGCTGGCGTTCGCCGCATCAAGGCGGTGTTAGCGTAGCATACCAAAGCGCAGTCGACGGCTTTTTATTGATAATGCTTCCAAAACATACGAGTTAACAAACTGAACGTCACACTTCCCGTGACCATGATATAATTGAAGGCGATTATGCTTGATAAGTTTAAAACTATGGGCCAATCGTTGGCGCAAAAGGTTGCCGATAAAGCCTCCGAGGTTAATGCCAAAGTTGGCCAAAAAGCCAAAGAATCCGCTGAAGACCAATACGTTGTTGGCTTGGATATTGGTACCGAATTTGTAAAGGCGCTTATTGGCCGGGTAAAGGGTGACACTGTCGAAATCGTAGGTGTGGGCCGCGCCCATCAGGAGCTCAGCGATATGCAGGCCGGTGCTATCGCCGATATTTCGAGCGTAGTAGCCAACTGTGACAAGGCGCTCAGCCAGGCCGAAGAACAGTCTGGGGTGAGTGTGCGTACAGCGGTTATCGGTATCGCGGGAGAACTTGTTAAGGGCACGACTACGACGGTGCGCGTTACGCGTAAACAACCCGATAAGCCCCTGGACCTGCTGGAAGTCGAAAAAATTATCAAATTAGTCCAGGAACGCGCCGAGTCCAAGGCTAAAAAACAGCTGGCCTGGGAATTGGGCGGCAAAGAAGTTGACGTTCGCTTGGTCAATAGCGCTCTGGTGGGGATTGAGATCGACGGCTACAAAGTGACGAGTCCGATCGGTTTTCAGGGCCGCGACGTCGTTGTACAACTGTACACCGCTTTTGCGCCGATGATCCACATTGGTGCCCTGGAGCGTACGGCCCAGCAACTTGATCTGGACTTATTGGCCGTGGCGGCTGAACCATTCGCGGTTGCTCGCTCGGTGATCGGCAACGATGCCAACGCCAGCATGAGTGCGGTATTGATGGACGTGGGCGGCGGCACGACTGATATCGCTGTCATAAATGACGGTGGCGTGCAGGGAACCAAGATGTTTGGTATCGGTGGTCGTGCCTTTACGCGTTCTATCGAACGAGAACTGAGCGTGTCATTTGTGCAAGCCGAAGAATTAAAGGTTGGTCTTTCGACGAATAAGGCCCCGCAGCCCAAAGTACCCGCTATCGAGGGCGCATTAAATAAAACTCTGGACGTTTGGGCGAGTGGTGTTGAACTGGCACTCAGCGAATTCAATAATAAGCTTGACCATTTACCCCACCGTCTGTTTTTATGTGGCGGTGGTTCGAGTCTGGATATGTTAATGGACCGTTTAGAGTCCGGTAATTGGTATACTGAGCTGCCATTTACGCGTAAACCCGTTGTGCAGCATATCCAACCTGAACAAGTCGTTGGCATTGTCGACGCAACTGGTGATGTAACCGACCATACTTTTATTACCGCCATGGGCTTGCTACGCGTCGGTTTGGATACATTGCAGTTTTCAACCTCTCCTGGCGATTCTGTAAGAGAAAAAATAGATAAAATGTTACGGGTATAATAAAAAAATGAGTACGAATTCTTCCGGAAAAGACACAATCTATATCGATATCGACGACGAAATTACCGCTATTATAGATAAGGTCCGTGGTTCCCACGAAAAAATCGTCGCACTGGTTTTGCCTAAACGGGCAACGGTGCTGCAGAGTGTCGTCAATATGCGACTGCTCAAGCGTACTGCTGATGAAGCCAAGAAGCATTTGGTGCTTATAACTGCTGAGGCTGGACTACTGCCGCTGGCAGGCAGTGTCGGTATCTATGTGGCAAAATCGCTGCAATCTCGGCCCGAAATCCCTACCGTTCATATGGGCGATCAAGATTCTGGTGACGACACCGAAGAAACCGTACATATGACCGACGACGAGCCCATTGATAAATCAAAGAGTGTCGGTCAACATTTGCGCCGAACTCCCGCCAGTGCGGCTGTGCCACTGGCTTCTGAACGCGATGACGAGATCGAATTAGATAATACGTCGGCCGCTAGCGTTGCGGCGGCTACTTCCAGTAAAAAACCCAAAAAACCAGGCAAAAAATTCAGCATCCCCGATTTTGACAAGTTCCGTTTATGGGGGGTTGTCGGTGTCTTGGCGGTTATTATCTTTGTCTTTTTGTGGTACATGATGTTTGTGTCTATGCCGCGCGCTTCGATTTCAGTCAAGACTGACAGCTCGGCCATTCAGGCGAATCTGGACGTAACACTTAGCCCCACGGCAAAAGAGGTGGATGCCGAAGAGGCCGTAATTCCTTCGGTTGAGCAGAAACTGCAAAAAACTTTCACTCAACAGGTTGATTCTACCGGTCAAAAAGATAATGGCACCAAAGCATCCGGTACCATCCGTTTTGTTTATTGTAATCTCAATGATGTGATCACTGGAAATACGGTGACAATACCGGCCGGTACCGGGGTGAGCGCCAATGGTTTAACTTTTATCACTCAGTCAACCGTTGTAGTGGAGCCTAGCAATTATCAGGGTAATACTTGCAAAAACAACAAAAAGAGCACACCAGTTGGGATTACATCCCAAGGTGCAGGAGAGAAATATAATATGGCCGCTTCCAACTATTCGGTTGCTGGATTTGCTAACGTCACAGGCGAAGGAAGTGCAACCAGCGGCGGTACCAGTCAAATTGTTAAGATCGTATCTCAAACAGACATAGATAATGCCAAACAAAAAATTGCCACTCAGGACGCCAATCCTATTAAATTGGAGCTGCAACGAGGGTTGACTGCGAAAAATCTCTATTCTCTGGAGGACACCTTTAAAACTTCCGAGCCAGAGGTGACAACCAATGTTAAAGTGGGCGATGAAGCCCCATCCGTAACCGTTACTCAAAAAATCACCTATTCAATGATCGGCGCGAAACTAACCGATCTTAAAAAAATCGTCGAACACGAGGTAGAAAAGAAGATTGACAAAAACAAGCAGCAGATTATCGACTTTGGCCTTGAAGACGCAACGTTCAAGCTGTTAAACGAGCGGAATGGATCAACCATGGTTGTGATGGATGCTACGGCAGTGGCCGGCTCCGATCTGAATGTAGGTGAGATCAAAAATCAAGTTGCTGGCAAAAAAGGCAACGATGCCAAAGAAATTATTGGCAAATACCCCGGCGTAACTGAGGTCGAAGTTGACTACAGCCCATTTTGGGTCAAGGCCATCCCAAAGAAGACGAGCAAGATAACTATTACGGTTGAAAAACCGGTCGTCAAGAAAGATGCTAACTAGTAGTAGCTCAATCCTGGCTTTGGATGTGGGCGAAAAAAGAATTGGCATAGCGATCGCCAATGCGGTTGCTCGAATCGCCCATGCACTTACAACACTCGACCATACCGATGATATTATGCAAAAACTAATTGAACTCATTAAAAAAGAAGATGTGGCTGTGGTGGTGATGGGCTTGCCGCGTAGTCTAAGCGGTGATGAAACGCCTCAAACCCAAAAAGTTCGCGACTTTGGCCGGGCATTGGAGCGGGCAAGCGGCTTTGCCATACAGTGGCAAGACGAAGCCCTTACTTCCGTTAAAGCAGAAGAAGAGCTGCAAAAGCGAGGTAAACCCTACCAAAAAGGTGATATAGATGCTCTGGCTGCCGTCTATATCCTAGAAGATTACTTAAACGACCATCTTGAGGTGCGCGCATGAAATACACGAGTCAGCCGGCTCGGCGCCGTTGGCCTCGTCGTCTCGTTGTTCTATTGGTAATCGGCATAATATTGATTGGCGGCGGAACAATCGGGGTACGATATGCGTACAACAAAAATTTGCAGCCACTCAGCAATGATACGCAGGCTCGGTTGATTACCGTGGATCAAGGTGCGTCTGTGGACGAGATTGCCGGCCTATTACAGCACGAAAAAGTAATTCGCAGCAGTTGGGCATTTCGTTTGTACGTCAGTAGTAAAGAAGTTGGCGCCGATCTAAAGGCGGGCAGTTATGAGTTGGCGGCTTCCCAAAGTGTGGCCGAAATCGTATCGCAGTTAACGCGCGGAAAAGTAGCTACAAATCTGGTTACCCTCTTACCGGGACGTCGTATTGACCAACTTCGTACTACCTTGATCCAGGATGGGTTCCAAGAATCAGCAGTGGATGCTGCTTTGGAGCCGGCCGCATATGCAGGCCATCCCGCACTGGTAGATAAGCCCGCTACTGCTACGCTAGAGGGCTATCTCTATCCAGATTCGTATCAAAAAACTGCTAATACCGAGGCTGCCGTTATCATCGGGAGTGCTCTGGATCAAATGAATGGCTATTTGACTCCCGACCTGCGCAGCGCTTTTGCTAAACAAGGCCTTAGCACCTATCAAGCCATAATCTTAGCATCCATCGTGGAAAAGGAAGTCCCTAAACAACAAGACCGTGAGCAGGTTGCCCAGGTATTCTTATCCCGTCTGCGTAATGGCATGAAACTGGAATCAGACGCCACGGCTTCATATGGCGCGGTGCTTGCCGGCCAAAAACCCTCCAGTCGCTTCGATTCGGTATATAACACCTACTCTCACGTCGGCCTGCCGCCTACGCCCATCTCTAACGTCACCGTTAGTTCGCTAAAAGCCGTAGCCTACCCAGCCGACACCGATTGGCTTTATTTTGTCTCTGGTGACGACGGTACGACCCATTTTTCCAAGACATTCGCTGAACACGAGCAGAAAGTGCGACAATTCTGCACCAAGCTTTGTAATTAACAGGGGTAGCAATGTCCTGCTGACCTTGCAAAAATTGCCATATACGCTATACTTATGCTTGAAACGAAAGAGTGCTCCTTTGAAGGCAAGTCCTTTCGTTTCCTCTTGGAAACAGGAGAATTGGCGTCTTTTTAGGCGCCAGGAGTGCTTATCAATAAGTTGAATTCCAATCCAGCCACTGCCAGTGACTCGTCGGGCCCTCGGAAAGGGCGTTTTTCGCATATCAAAAAACGGCTGCTAAAGACGATAGCCAGCCGCCGTTTTGTGCGGTACGGCCTATTGACGGTCAATGTTTTGCTGTTGGGCGGTATCATTATCTTTGTCCTGCAAAGCAACCCGTCGAATGATGCTTCGCACCAAAACGCTGTCAGGGCCGTTAACGGCGGTAATGAGCAGTCTTCTGACCCACTGGA
The DNA here is from genome assembly GCA_036392795.1 of Saccharimonadales bacterium (SeqCode). Taxonomy (GTDB): domain Bacteria; phylum Patescibacteriota; class Saccharimonadia; order Saccharimonadales; family UBA4665; genus JARIHD01. Next base: position 20,222 of record DASVXH010000056.1, on the reverse strand, counting down.
CCAACTGTCCACGGCTGAAATCGCTGTCAATCTGGCACAGATGACCAACCTTGCTGAAACACCTGCTGTTACCAACCAGGCCGACAGTGCCAGTACTATGCTTACGGTTCCCGTTCAATCGGCGGTTATCGCCAAGCCCCAAGCAGTGGCGACCGAATTAAAGAGCAGCAAAGACATCGTGCATTATAACGTCCTGGACGGTGACACTGTCGCCAGTATCGCTGCCAAGTTTAATGTAACGTCAGAGAGTATTGTTTGGTCCAATGGGCTTTCCGGCAACAGTGTCGCAGTAGGTACGCGTTTGGTTATCCCTCCCGTTAACGGAATCGTATATACCGTTAAACAAGGTGACAATCCGGATACTCTGGCGCAGAAATACCGCGCCAGTAAAGACCAAATCATTGCCTACAACGACGCCGAATTGGGCGGGCTAAAATTGGGCCAGCTGATTATCATTCCAAATGGCTTGCAGCCAGTTGCGACAGGCCGGGGTTCATTTTCGAGTGGACTTGGCGGATCCTACTCTCCCGTATATGGTTACAATGGCTATGACCGCGGTTTCTGTACCTGGTACGTAGCCGACCGCCGTGCGGCTATTGGCCGACCATTACCGTCTAATCTTGGGGATGCTTGGACTTGGGATGATCGAGCTGCCGCGGCCGGTATACGAGTCGACAACAGTCCTGCTATTGGCGCAGCAATCGTTACCAACACTAGCCGCCGACCGGGTCACGTAGCTATCGTCGAGGCTGTTAATGAAGACGGCAGTGTTTGGATTTCCGAAATGAACTCACGTGGTCAGCGGTCTATGACCGACGCCACACCGGCTGGTGGCTTTAACCGTGTCGACTACAAACTTATTCCCGCCAGCCAGGCTCGCGGTTACAACTACATTCACTAGTTTTTAGGAGTCTTTGCTATGTTTATCGATAAAGCATCAGTATTAATTAAGGCGGGCGATGGCGGAAACGGCATTGTCAGTTTTCGTCACGAAAAATATATAGATAAGGGTGGTCCTGACGGTGGTGATGGTGGTCGTGGCGGTAATGTTATTTTCCAGGCTAGCCGGAACGAAAATACTCTGGCTGATTTTCGCTATCAACGGGAACTTCGTGCCGAGCCTGGCGCTTCCGGCAGCAAGCGTAACAAACGGGGTAAAAGTGGCCGGGATTTGATAGTGCCCGTACCAGTAGGTACCGCGGTTATAAATACCGAAGGTCAACTGCTGGCAGATTTATCCCAAGATGGCCAGGAGGTGATAATCGCCAAGGGCGGTCAAGGCGGTTTTGGCAACGCCCACTTTGTCTCATCCCGCCGGCAGGCGCCGCGTGTTGCCGAAAAAGGTGAAAAAGGTACCGAAATTAGCGCCCAGCTAGAGCTCAAGATGATCGCCGATGTAGGACTTGTCGGCCTGCCTAATGCCGGGAAGTCTACGCTGCTCAGCGTTATTAGTAACGCGCGCCCTGAAATCGCCGATTATCCGTTCACGACGATTGTACCCAACCTGGGTGTTGTGGACGTTGACGGCGAGGCGAGTATTTTATTTGCCGATATTCCTGGTCTGATCGAAGGTGCCGCCGAAGGCAAGGGTTTGGGTGACGAGTTTTTACGTCACGTCGAACGCACGGCCGTGTTATTGCATTTGATCGATGCCTATCAGTCAGACGTTGCCGATGCCTACCGGACTATTCAGCAAGAGCTAGGGGCCTATAAAATTGATCTATCGACCAAGCCTCAAATTGTTGCCCTGACAAAAATCGAAGGTCTGGACGAAGACATGATAAGAGACCAATTGGCTACGCTGAAAAAACTTGTTCCAAAAGGTACAGAGCTTATGGCTATTTCAGCTCAAGCCAAAAAAGGTCTTCCAGAATTACTGCGTAAAATTCGCCACATAGTCGAAACTGAGCGATCCCGTCAAATTGCCGAAAAGCCAGAAACCGAAGGCATCCCAGTGCTAACCCTGGACCAGGAAGAAAAAGCCTGGACAATTACCAAAGAGGCCACAAATCTCTATGTTGTTCGCGGCCGTAAAATTGAGCGATTCGCCGCACGTACTGATTTTGAAAGCGAAGAAGGGGTACAGCGAATACGTGACATTATGCGCAAAATGGGCATTTCACATGGCCTGGTACGCGAAGGTGTGCAACCCGAAGATATCGTCCGAATCGGTCAACACGGTCAATTTACATACTAATTTAATAATTGCTTTTACCCCTGTTATGAGGTGTAATAATTGACACTATTGTCATAAGTGATATAATAAGGGTATGAGTGCCGATAACCATAACGTCGCACTTTCTCCTTGGGGCGATCCCGAATACGCCTCTCCTTCCGAATTGTCCCATCTCCAGACACAAGCTGAACAGATATGGAGCATGGCGCGCCGCGTATATCCGGACATGAATCTTGGCGAGCTCACCGTTAGGGCCGATGAATTTTGCGCAACTTTTGAATACCAACCAGGGGGGCCGGCCGTCAGAAATAAGCTGGCGATTTACTATGATACGGACGAAGTTATGTGGCTGACAACTGATACATATTCGCCATCATTGGAAGACGAGGGCCTTCATGCCGTCACTCATAGTATTGTGGCTTCTCCGCTTGCATCAGGCCGGCCAAGTTTGATAACACTGGAGGCGGGTTTATTATCACAAGACGGTTTTGTGTTGCGCGACTTAGAATATGCTGAACATGAAAGTGATCCTCTTACTCATGGACAGGCCATGAATTTCCTTAAAAGTTTTGAGCAGTTGCAGGAAATACTATCTCCCGATAAGCTGCCAGCGCCTCGTCAAACCAGTCCTCAAAGAGTATCTTTGTGGAGCGGGATGATTCTAGGCAAATAATCGATAAGTGCTCAAAGTCTGCTACACTGGTTGATGTAATGTCGGCCAGTTTTTTCTTTTACGATCTGGAAACCAGTGGAGTGAGTGCATTTAGTGGCAGAATTATGCAGTTTGCCGGACGGCGTACGACGCTCAATCTTGAGCCGATTGGCGAGCCTGTGAATGTACTTATCAAGTTGGCCAACGATCATTTGCCCGATCCTGATGCCATTATGATTACCGGCATTACGCCGCAGCAGGCAAACGCCGACGGTATTACCGAGGCTGAATTTTTGCGACAGTTCACAGACGAAATCGCCTTGCCGGGCACTATTTTTGTTGGTTTTAATACCGTGCGCTTCGACGATGAATTTATGCGATGTCTGCATTATCGCAATTTTTACGATCCATACGAATGGCAGTGGCAGGACAGTCGATCTCGGTGGGACCTGCTGGATGTGGTGCGTATGACTCGTGCACTTCGGCCCGAAGGTATAAAATGGCCGGTCGATATTCATGGTAAACCTACTAACCGACTGGAACTACTCACCGGTCTTAACGGCCTTGATCACGCCCATGCCCATGATGCACTCAGTGACGTGGACGCTACTATTGCCGTTGCCAGATTAATCCGCAACAAACATACCAAATTATTTGATTATCTGTTAAGTATGCGTGATAAGCGCAAGGTTGCCGAACTGGCCGAAAGCGACAAGCCGTTTATATATACCAGTGGTAAGTATGCGGCACAATACGAAAAAACCACCGTCGTCGCCAGTATCTGCCCGCACCCAAAAAAACAAGGGGTGCTGGTTTATGACCTGCGCTACAATCCATTGCAATACAAAGACGCCACGCCCGAACAGCTAGCCGAATCCTGGAAATGGAAAAAAGATTCCGATGAACCGCGGTTACCCGTAAAGTTGCTACAGTATAACCGATGCCCGGCCGTGGCGCCACTTGGTGTCTTGGACGAGGCCAGTCAAAAACGGCTCAAAATTGACATGCAGGAGATCCGGAAACATGCCGAAATATTACGGTCGATGGATGATCTGGAGGCAAGGCTGTTCAAAGCGATCGAGATCCTTGATAAACCCTCTCAGACTACATTGATTTCGACCGATAAGGACGTAGACGAATGTATTTACGATGGCTTTTTTGATAATCAAGACAAACAGGCCATGCGGGTAGTGCGTGCGGCGTTCCCCGAAGAATTAAGCGGTCTTGGCCTACAATTCAGAGATCAGCGTTTAACCGCACTCTTGCCTTTGTATAAAGCGCGTAATTATCCCGGCCAGTTGACAAGCGAAGAACGCGTTGAGTGGGAAAAAATCTGTGCACGCAAACTACTTTCCGGTGGTCAGCATAGCAAAATGGGTAGATTTTTTACACGTTTGCAAGAACTGGCGGCTCGCGAAGGACTAACATCTCATCAGGAATATCTATTAGAGGAGCTCCGGCTGTATGCAGAAAGTATTATGCCGGAACCGTTAGAGGGCTAGATGGTTGACCACAGCGCTTCGGTGCTGGGACGCTTGCGACTCAAAATAAGTACGTACACACTAATAAACGCCCGGCGAAGTGCCATAACACGCCGGCATATATGAGCTAGGGTCCAAATGGTCAACAAAGATACCACGACTAGCCATAGCAAAAATGTGATTTGAAGTTGGGTGCCTGGAACCAGCCCCAGGACGATGAATTCTGACATATGCGCCACCTGTTAAAGTAATATTGACTATTTACCTATGTATTTTACATAGAGTTGTTTTTGTGTCAAATATATTTTTTAGTGCTTATGCTTAACAGGGATTATTGAAGCATTTTGTAGGCCAAAATTCCTATCGATATGGCTACGGCTGCACAGAAAATAAGAAAAACCGTACCAATAATCCGGTGCTCACGATACCATTGACCAAAGCCACGGACCCCTCGCAGAATCATGTCGCGAAACCGCTGCGCTTGTTCGAATTCGGTTGCCAAAATAGCTATGCCCACTAAAAATAAAGGAATACCGCCGGGCCCCGGCAGCCAACCGGTCAACGCCGCGGCGATAATAAAAATCGAACCGACAATAAATACTACTGGCCGTCTGATCGTCGACGGCACCCGTTTCCAGCGGTGTTTTAGGTGTTCCATATCATTTAACTATACTCTGTTTGGCTTAGTATTGGGACTGGCTGTGCTGCGGATCGTAAAACGGACTGACTGCAGGATCGGCACCGCAATCTGTTACCTGCGCATGCTGGCCCGGATGTGCAGGTGGGTTGACGGCGCTCCCTTATCTGCCGTAGCCTGTCTAGCAACATAGTTTGTCTGACTGCTAGTGCGGATTTACCGTACTTGTTACTGGAAAAATTGCTATTTTTTCGCTATAATAAATCGACTAAACAGGTGAGTTTGGTATGTCGGAAAAAATTGTCGTTCAAGGCGCACGCGAACACAATCTAAAAAATATCTCGGTTGAACTGCCACGCAATAAGCTGGTGGTTATTACTGGTTTGTCTGGCTCGGGCAAATCCAGTCTGGCTTTTGATACTATTTACGCCGAAGGCCAGCGCCGCTATGTTGAATCGCTCAGCAGCTATGCTCGTCAATTTTTAGGACTTATGGAAAAGCCGGATGTCGACCAAATTGACGGTCTATCACCAGCGATTTCCATCGACCAAAAATCTACCAGTCGTAATCCGCGCAGTACCGTAGCCACCGTCACCGAAATCTACGACTACCTGCGCCTGCTGTATGCCCGCATTGGTGTGCCGCACTGTCCGGTTTGCGGCAAGGCTGTCACGCGCCAGACGACCGCAAACATTGTAGATCAAATCACTACACTACCGAATAACGCCCGTCTTATGGTTCTGGCTCCGGTTGTCGCCGACAAAAAAGGTGCCTTCGAACACATTCCAGAACAATATATGCGTGCCGGTTTTGCTCGCGCCCGCATTGATGGCGTAGTCTATGCCCTGGACGAATTTCCACAGCTGGACAAGAACTACAAACACACCATCGAAATCGTGATTGACCGCTTGGTTAACGACGAAGAAAGCCGCTCGCGTCTGGCGCAGTCCGTTGAACAAGCCCTGGAGGTGGCCGACGGCAAGATCCGTATCGTTGACGCCGACAAAAACGAAGAATACCAATACAGCCTGATGTATGCCTGTATTGACCATCCGGATATTGCTATCCCCGAACTTGAGCCGCGTACTTTTAGCTTTAACAGCCCGCACGGTGCCTGTCCGGTGTGTACCGGTCTTGGATCGCGACTGGAAGTTGATCCCGAGCTGGTTATTCCTAACGGCCGCCTCACCATCGCCGAGGGCGCGATCCGGCCGTTCAATCGTGTCAACGCCGATGCCTGGTATATGAAAAAAATGCAGGCTGTAGCCGACCGATACAACTTTAGTTTGCATGTGCCCACCGGTGAACTTTCCAAAACCGACCTAGACCGTATTCTATATGGTACTGGCGCTGAAAAATACCGCGTAAGCCTGGGTAATGGCCGCGGTTTCGACACGACATACGAAGGTGTTATTCCAAACCTGGAGCGCCGCCACAAAGAAACTGACAGCGAATTTATCCGTCACGACATCGAGCGTTTTATGCAGGAAAAACCTTGCTATGCCTGTAAGGGTCGTCGTCTGAAGCCCGAAGTGTTGGCCATTACTGTTTCGGACATGTCTATCATGGACATCTGCGAATTATCTATCGACGATGCGTTGGACTTTTTGGCGTCCGTCAAATTTACCGAAAAAGAAATGCACATTGCGCACCAGATTCTAAAAGAAATTAATGCGCGTTTAGGATTTTTGCGCGACGTTGGTCTAAATTATTTGAACTTACTACGAAGTGCAACAACACTCTCCGGCGGTGAGGCCCAGCGGATTCGTTTGGCAACGCAAATTGGCTCTGGTCTGCAAGGCGTGTTGTATGTTTTGGATGAGCCCAGTATTGGCCTGCATCAGCGTGACAATGACCGCCTGATTGCCACACTCAAACATCTCCGCGACCTGGGCAACACCGTGCTGGTGGTAGAGCACGACGAGGATACGATCAAGACAGCCGATTATCTGCTGGATATTGGCCCTGGTGCTGGCGTGCACGGAGGTCATGTGGTGGCAAGCGGTACACCGGCCGAAGTCGCCAAGAATCCAGAGAGCGTTACCGGTCAATATCTTTCCGGTACGAAACAGATTGCCGTGCCAAAGAAGCGCCGTAAGGGCAACGACAAGTCGTTGATCATCCGCGGTGCCCGCGAACATAATCTAAGGGATGTCACTGTCGAAATTCCTCTGGGTAAGATGGTAGTCGTTTCGGGTGTGTCCGGATCGGGTAAATCCAGCCTGATCAACGACATTTTGGCCAAAGAGCTACAGGCTCGCCTGATGCGCGCTAACGCCGTGCCGGGCCGTCACGACGACATCGAGGGTATCAAGCAGTTGGACAAAGCGATTATTATTGATCAATCGCCCATTGGCCGTACGCCGCGTTCTAATCCGGCTACCTACACCGGTCTGTTTACGCCCATCCGCGAATTATTTGCCCAAACTCCTGAGGCTAAACTACGTGGTTATGGTCCCGGACGCTTTAGTTTTAATGTCAAAGGCGGGCGCTGTGAAAACTGCGCCGGGGACGGCATTATAAAGATCGAAATGCACTTTTTGCCAGATGTGTACGTACCATGTGAAGTTTGTCATGGTCAGCGCTACAATCGCGAGGCTCTGGAAATTCACTTTAAAGGCAAGACTATTAGTGATGTGCTAAAAATGAACACCGAAGAGGCCTTGGAATTCTTTTCCAATATCCCGTCGATCGCGCGTAAATTGCAAACATTAGTAGATGTGGGGCTAGGTTATATCGGCCTGGGCCAGCCAGCAACAACACTCTCCGGCGGTGAGGCCCAGCGTATTAAATTGGCCGCCGAACTTTCGCGTCGCCCCACCGGTCGTACGCTATACATTCTGGACGAGCCAACAACCGGTTTGCACATGGCCGATGTCGATAAATTGCTGCACGTTTTGCATGCACTGGTTGACGCCGGTAACAGTATGGTTATTATCGAACACAACTTGGATGTCATTAAGTCTGCCGATCATATAATTGATATGGGTCCAGAGGGTGGTTCGGGCGGTGGTCTGGTAGTGGCCGAAGGCACCCCGGAAGAGGTGGCCAAAGAACCAAAGAGTTACACGGGGCAATTCCTAAAGCAAATGCTCTAATTTTTTGGCCGTCCGTATTAATAACAAACACTGGTGGGTTTAGATGGAAGGGTCGTCGTTGGCGCCATTTTTGCGGCGCAGGCGATTTATAACGCGTGTAAACTGACGACTTACAAAAGCACGTAATCGTTTTTCTTTGAGTAAATGGTAGAGGGTTGGCCCCATAGTTACAAGGGTCGCTAGACTGATCGCCAGGACTATGAATTTTTCCATAACCTTTGGATCAATCAGACTGCCCAGCCAGTACCCAGCCAGTACGATACTAACCGTCCAGATAAATGCACCCAGTACGTTAAAGGCAAAAAAACGGGCACGGCTCATGTGCGCTACGCCGGCGATAAGGGGAGCAAACGTGCGCACAATCGGCACATAACGGGCAATAATAATGGTTTTACCGCCATGTTTTTCGTAAAAATCTTTGGCGTGCTGAATATATTCCTGACGGAAAATTATACCGTCTTTCTTTTTGAATAGACGTGGACCGGTTTTTTTGCCAATTGTATAACCAATATTGTCCCCAATAATGGCCGAAAAAAAGATAACAGTCAGAACAGCGGCGAGCGGCAATTTGCCTTGGGCTGCAAAAAAGCCGGCCGTAAATAGAAGGGTATCGCCCGGTAAAAAGAAGCCAATTAACAGACCTGTTTCGGCGGTAATAATAAGGCCGATCAGCGTTAAGCCTACAAGAACACTTGTTCCTTCGAGTAAATGGTTGGGGTCAATCATGCTGTCTCTAGCCTAACCTGAAACATCCGAAAGGTCCAGCCTGATTACAGGAAGAGCGGTGTATACTGGTAATCAGGGGATTATCAAATAAGGAGGATATATGGAAGAAGTTGCAGTGCAACTGGAACAACGTGAAGTGACCGGCAAGGCTGTTAAGCATCTGCGAAAAGAGGGTCTTGTTCCGGCTGTCATTCATGACCACGGAAAAGATTCTATAGTGGTAATGGGTTCGTACGCAGAACTGGTTAAGGCCTATCAGCGCGCCGGCAAACATCACCCCGTCAGCGTCAAGGCTGGCAAAAAACAGTACATGACCTTGATCAAAAATGTTGATTTTGACCCTAAAAAGAATCAATTGCGCCACGTCGTATTTAATGCCGTAAAGGCTAACGAAAAAGTGAGTGCAGAAATCCCGGTACATATTGTCTTTGACGAAGGTAATGAAGCTTCTCCGGCAGAACGTGCAGGATTAGTGGTCTTGCATCAGCTGGAGACCGTAGAAGTTGAGGCGCTGCCACGTGATCTGCCGGACAGTCTCACCTTTAACGGTGAAAAATTAGTAGAGGTGGGCGACCAGGCAACGGTAGCAGATCTGACTGCTTTGGATGGCGTAACGATTAAGACCGATCCGGCGCATCCGCTCGCGACCGTTTTTGAACCAAGTGCTTTGCAGGCTGCTAATGACGCAGCTGGTGGTACTGCAGACGACGACACCGCTAGCGAAGCTGACGCCGAAACCACCGAAGGTGAAGCTCAAGAAGAAAAGTCTGAGGGCGACGAATCTAGTAAAGACGCGAAAAAGGAATAATCAAACGACCTTGGGCTCCAAAGGCTCATGTATAGAAAAGTCCCGGATCATTAGGCTCCGGGACTTTTCTAATTCTGCCGATTGACGCCGACCAAAGGCTACTTCTATTCTTCCAGAAATCCACCGGATTGGTGCTTCCAAAGACTAGCGTAAGTACCTTTATGCTGCAAAAGAGCCTTGTGGGTGCCTTCTTCGGTGATCTGGCCGTCTTCCAGAACTAATATTCGATCCATTTTTTGGATGGTGCTGAGGCGGTGGGCAATAACTAACGTTGTGCGATTTTGCATCAATTTTAGGAGAGCCTGCTGGATTAGTACTTCGCTTTCAGAATCCAGCGCACTCGTTGCTTCGTCTAGAATTAAAATTGGCGCGTCTTTTAGGATGGCGCGCGCAATCGCCACACGTTGGCGTTGTCCGCCAGATAGCTTAACGCCGCGTTCACCAACCAATGTATCGTAGCCATCTGGCAGGGCGGCGATAAAGTCGTGAGCGTTGGCTTGTTTGGCGGCTTTTTGCACTTGCTCTAGAGTCGCTCCGGGCTTGCCATAGGCAATATTTTCAAAGACGGAACGATGAAACATGAGTGGTTCCTGGGGTACATAGGCAATGGCCTCGCGTAAGCTGGTTTGGGCGATATCGGCTATAACTTGATCATCGATCATGATGCATCCCTTTTGGACGTCGTCAAAGCGTAAAAGTAAGCGAGTAAGCGTGCTTTTACCTCCACCGCTCGGGCCGACTAGGCCAACTTTTTCGCCGGGTTGTATATGCAGGTCCAGATTGGTGAACACGCTGTCTTTGGCTGACGTATCCTGGTAGTGAAAACCGACATTATCAAAGCGAATCTCCCCACGTTTAACGTGGAGTTGTTTGCTGCCGGGTTTATCGATGATCGTAGGTTGCTGATCAATAATTTCCATAAAAGGCTGAGCCTGCAGTAGGGCTTCTTCTGTCTGTCGAATAAGGCTGTTAATGTTAAATAGTTGATTAGATAATGTAACGGAGTATGTAAATGCAAAAATCCCAACGGCCAGTAGCGAAGAATCCTGACGTACCATATGGATGATAGCAATCGTAAAGATCAGCTGGAATACAAGCAGGCCGAACATGCGATCATTGCCAGCCTTGGCTCCCGAGCTCCAGTCTTTCAGGCGAATATCGAGTAACGTGTGATTTAGTTTTTTGTGTGTGGCTAGTTCGGCGGATTCGCGGGCAAAGGTTTTGACGGTTTGGTTATTGACAATTGTGTCCGCCAGGTGCGCCGTAACTGCCTTGGTTGCCTTGATGCGAATTTTACGCAATGGCCGGCGCATATGGCTTTGGATCAAGGCTACGCCCACGACCGCGCCAACCATACCAAGGAGTATTAGTCCCAGTAGCCAAGATTTGGCCATAACTAATACAACACCCAAGATAATGGTGATGCCCAGCGGAATAAAACTGACTAAAAATGCGTTGGCTAGCATGTTATAAGCCTGGGGAAAGTCCAGGGCATCAGAAACCAATTTGCCGGCGATACGATTATTATGAAAACTTGAGCTCTGTTTCAGCAGGGTATTAAGGGTAATTTGCTGTAGATTTGACATCACCCTTGCCTGATGCTGAAACATAAGTGCGGTTCCATAGCGATTTGCCGCAATGCCTGTCAGGCCAATTGCAAAAAGGTAAGGTATATATCGGGTGGCATTGTCGGGATTTAGGCTGAGGTCTGCCAGTAGTTTTCCGACATAGAAAGGAAACAGGGTGCCCAGCATAACTGTTCCAACTGGCACGAGCAGCCCAAAGAGAAAGGTGTTGCGATGCTGCAGTCCTGCCCGCCAGAAATATTTGAGTATGCGCCATTCACTGGCGTTCGACGTGTCTTTTGACATATAGACCCTATTTTACATTATTTGGTGTTTTTTTCTGTATCCTCATCGGCAATAAAACCGCCTGTCTGATGTAGCCATAGTGATGCGTACACGCCATTGTGGGCCAGTAAATCGCCGTGGTTTCCTTGTTCGATCACCTTGCCTTGCTCCAAAACGACTATGGAATCCAGGCTTTGAATGGTGCTCAGGCGATGGGCAATGATGACGGCCGTGCGGCCCTCCATCAATTCGCCTAGCGCAGATTGAATCAAACGTTCGCTCTCCGAGTCAAGTGCACTCGTAGCCTCATCCAACACCAAAATCGGTGCATCCTTGAGTATAGCCCGTGCAATTGCAATGCGTTGGCGTTGTCCGCCAGACAATTTAATGCCATGCTCGCCCACTAAAGTATCGTAGCCTTTTGGCATGGCCGTAATAAATTCATGTGCATGCGCCCGCTTTGCGGCGGTTACGATGTCACTGTCACTTGCCTCCGGCCTACCGTAGGCAATATTCTCACGAATGGTTCGATGGAATAGTAAGGGCTCCTGCGGTACGTACGCAATATGACGCCGCAGGTCATCTTGCGCTAGCTGCGAAATATCCTGACCGTCAATGCGTATGTGTCCACCTTCGATATCGGCAAATCGTAGCAATAATTTGGCAAAGGTTGATTTGCCTGCACCAGAGCGGCCAACCAAGCCGATTTTTTTGCCAGCAGGAATATGCAGGGAAAAATCAGTAAACAACGCATCGCGGGTATCTATATGAGTAAATGTGACGTTATCGAAACTGATTTCTCCTTTCGATATCTGTGGTTTTATGGGGTGCTTGGGCTCGGCGACATCGGGCTCGGTTTGCAGGATGGTAACCATGTCGTTGGCTTCACCAAAGGAGCGATTGACGTCTCGTAGCGTCACGGCACTAAATTGCCATAGTCTGGTAACGATTGTAGCGCTGTAATCTATTACCAAAAAGGCGGTGGCGATATTGGCATCAAATAAAACTACACTTGCCAGGGCTATCACCAGAGACAGGGTGGTAATGGTCGACGTGAAAATACTAAAGTGCAGCTCGCGGTGATTATTGGTATCGGCATGGTCCAGCATTTTGTGATAGGTGGCGTCTGCTATGCGATTGAATCGTTTTTGTTCGTGCGACGTGCGGGCAAAGCTTTTAACTGCTAGCACATTGGCTATGGTGTCGGCCAGGTGGCCGGTCTGATTGCTCTGTGCGGCCGCTGCCTGGCCGCTCTTTTGACGGATAATGCGAGTGCCTTTGCTGGTAATAAATGCGTATATAATTGACAAGACAATTAATAAAACGACAAACAGCGGTGCGCGTGGCAGTAAAACGACCGAGGCAAATATAAACGATAAAATGAGTGGTACAAATTGCAGAACGGCCGCTTCGGTTAGACGAGTGTAGGCGGCCAGAAAATTGTTGGTCTGGGCGACTAGTGTGCCGCTAAAGCGATCAGCATGAAACCCTGGACTTTGGCGTAGTAGGTGGCCAAAGATATGCGTTGCAATATCGCGCTGTATGCTGGCGTTCATTCTGTCCATCCAAATGATGACAAGACGCCAAACGATTGTTGCGCTGCTCATTCGGAAGAGCGCATAAAGTAAAATCAGCCAACCAAAACTACCCCACAGATCACCGTGAGTGAATTCGCCATTACTCAGACGGTTCAATATGGTTGCCACGACTAACGGCGGCAGAAATTGATGCATCAGCAGTGCAACGGGTAACACTACCCCCATTCCAATAAGGTAACGGGGATAGTTCCGGGCGTATTGCCAATACGTCTTGGCGATCTTGCGTACGTTGTTTTGATGAAATTCAGATTCGGACATAGTTCATTTGGTTGCGGAAGTCGGATCGATCATTAAGTATACCCTAGAAACTCCTATTCCTCTAAAAATCCACCAGTTTGGTGGGCCCATAGCTGAGCGTAAGTGCCATTGGCGTTTACAAGTTCAGCGTGTGAACCCTGTTCGATGATTTCACCAGCCTCCATAACTAGAATCCGATCCATTTTTTGAATAGTACTCAAACGGTGGGCAATCACAATGGCTGTGCGCTTTTTCATGAGCTCCCAAAGGGCCGCCTGAATCAGCTTTTCGCTTTCGGAATCCAATGCACTCGTAGCCTCATCCAACACCAAAATCGGTGCATCCTTGAGTATAGCCCGTGCAATTGCAATGCGTTGGCGTTGTCCGCCAGATAGCTTAACGCCGCGTTCACCAACTAACGTGTCATAGCCACTAGCAAGCTTTTCAATAAATTCGCTGGCGTTGGCTTTGTGGGCTGCCGCTTTGATCTCTTCTTCACTTGCCTCCGGCCTACCGTAGGCAATATTCTCACGAATGGTTCGATGGAATAGTAATGGCTCCTGCGGCACGTACGCAATATGACGCCGCAGGTCATCCTGGCTTAGATGGGCGATGTTTTGCCCGTCGATCAGGATCTTGCCGCTATCGATATCATTAAAGCGCAGCAACAGTTTTGTCAGGCTGGTTTTACCCGACCCAGATCGGCCAACCAGACCAATCTTTTCGCCTGGTTGTATGGTGATGTTGAGACGGTCAAACAACGAATCGTCATTTTCTGGGTGTGTAAAGGTCATATTCTGAAATTCTATGGCACCGCGTTTGATACGTGGTTTTTCGGGATGTTTAATGTCTCGAACCGCTGGCTCCAGGCCCAATATTTCTGCCATATCCTGGGCGTCCCCGAATGCTCGGTTTAGATTGCGTAGCGTACGCTGGCTAAATTCCCATAATCTTTCGCCGATAGCAGCGGTGTAGGTGACGACCAGAAAAATAGTGGCAATATCGGCCTGATGAAGTACGATGCTAGCAACCGCGGTTACGAGCGTAGCGACTCCCAAAGAAGTGGTAATGCTGGCAAAAAGTGTTTCCCGCTTTATACTGGCCCACATGACGGTGTTAGTGGCGTCGCGAGTTTCGTTAGTTGCACGCGCGTAGCGCTCTTCTTCGTAATGACCACCCGCAAAGCTTTTAACTGCCATGACATTAGTAATGGCATCTGCCAAAAAGCCGGTTTGCTGATTACTCTTGGTGGCCTCGACGGCATTTAAACGACGAATTTTGGCCGTAACCAAGATAGACGTGGCGATAAAAACGACCGAAAAACTTGCCATTATCAGCACAATCAGCGGTGACCTAGGCCACAAAATAGCAAAGGTAAATACAAAGGCCAGGATCAGGGTAATTAGGTCAAATACAACGCTGTCGGCAATGCGGACATAGCCGCCGGTGAATTTATTGGACTGCGAAACAAGCGAACCACTAAATCGATTGGCGTGAAACGAAGAGCTGAGTTGCATTAGATGACCAAAGATACGCTGATATAGATCGCGCGTAACATTCATTTCCAGGCGCCAGATCAAAAAGATGGTCAGTCGCCACAAAATGACGCCACCTAACAGACAGACGCCGGCATACAAAACCAGGTCCGAGCCAAAACTACCCCACAGATCACCACGAATAAATTCGCCGTCGCTCAACCGCTGTAAGATGCTGGAAAAAATGAGGGGCGGCAAAAAGGTGAACACAAATACCGTAGTTGGAACGACGGTGAGCAGGCCGATCACCAAGGCTTTGTATTTCCAGGCATGCTGCCAGTATATGAACAGTGTTCGCTTAATAAGCTGTTTTTCGAGAGTTTTTTTCATACGAACTCCTACGGTTCGACTTAGAGTGATAAAGGTTTAGTTTGGTGTTACAAGGGGAGAATAGCGACGGAAAAGGCCGAATAGTCGTCGTTCATCTGATTGTCTGTGTTGATCATGGTTCGATCCTTTCCGTTACATAATGATGCTTTCCACTATATCATGACTGTCAATTCTAATGCAAACAGATTATATTTTGTATATAAAAATACAACATATATCACATGGCGATGGATTTGCCGTGATGAGCAGAATTATTGTATAGTCGAAAGCTTATGAGTACAGAAGGCTACCCCTCATCCCCAGAACAAGACTTGCCCCAGGACCTTGGGCTTATTAATGGTTTGGGTCTGTCGGAAATCGTTGAGTTGCACGAGTCGCTAAAATGGAGAGGCGGCGAATCATTTAATATCGACTCGCCATGGCGCGATGCGATCCGCAATATCCGTGCTGCGCGGGAGAAACGATTAGCGGAAGTAGTCTTTGATTATCCATTAGAAACAACGCCATTAGAAGCGAGCGAACAGATCGTGCCGACGACCTATTTGGCTCAAGCCCGTCAGAGCAACGACAAGGCTGGATTAACGGCTCTCAGCATGCCGCGTTATCGATTTACAAAAGAAAAACGTTACGTCGATGAGCTGGCTATTAATTATTGGACAAGTCTAGGTAGTGCATCGCCGATGCTGGAAAGTACCGAGTATCGGGTTTTCTTTATGCGCAACTTGCATATTATTGCTCTGGGCCAGCGGCGCCTGGCTATGGATCAGTACGATGAAGATCGTCGGAGTGTGGTTCGTGAACTACATAAGGACCTGGTGTTGGTAAGTAAAGATACACTTATTAAGTCGGCTAAACAGTTGCCCATAACCAATAGCCATATAGAAGAGTTGGACAGAGCCATTAAATCGCGCGTGAAATTTTCTCCGCCCTATCCGGATTTTATGCGACTTGACTTTGAGAAGCAGACAGAAATAGTTGCCGCGCTGGGGGAGGAATGGCAGAGATTGGCAGTCGTACTCCAGGCGAATCGACTAAGTGACTGGGATCGGTTGTTGTCCGCTGACGGCGTTTCTCTGGCGCATTTTCCAGTGGGATACCTAGAGTGGGTGATTGCCCGGCGTCAGGATGTGGCCAGTAAGGCTATTTGCAAGGTTTTTATGGAAGACCCAAGGAAATTCAGAACGAAGCTGGACGGGCTGATTAAGGAGGCAGAACTGGGTGCTGCTTTTATGCACCAGCAAGTAGTAAAGTGGCAAGAACTCAATGAATTGCTTCAAGCTCCCCCACACGGCGAGGCCGAACACGGTGGCCCTGAAAAAATGACCGACAATGATAGGGAGCTGTATGATCTGCTTGGGGATTTTCAGGTAAAAAGAGGGGTGCTGATGGCTCAGCCGGGCGAAACAGTCCCGCTCAGCGAAGTCGGCCAGAATCTTTCCAAGAAGGATTTTTGTGCCATCATTAGCAAAAATTTAGAACTGCTGGGACGGGGATTCTACCGAGATTTACAGCCCTCCAATCCACGCGGTGTCAGACTGGAACGCTGGAAGGCATTTGACGTCGGCGAGAAGCTATGCGCCAAATTTCATGGACAGCTACGCAATATTACGTTGACCAAAATACCCGTGACACATGAGGAGCTACGTAAATACTTTGGCGGTGAATACCCCTTGAATGTACGGCCTGAGAATAGTATGCGGGTGGCTGTGGGCGCCGAATTAAAGAGTAGCGGCCGGTCGCCCATTCAGGCCGTCATCGAAGTGATGCTAATGATTCGTCAGGATGTCACACATGAGCAAAGGGATATGATAACGAAGAGTATTCGCGGCGCCAAATCTACTGCCGAAATGGCGCTGGAGAGTCTTCGTCAGGAGGCGGTGACCATCGCGACTACGATGGACGCGTGGGCTGCGCACAGACCGTTGCACGGCGGGGCCGCCGAACAAGGCAAGAACGCCTAGTGCTGGCTGCGTCAGACGGATAAAATCCTTACTTTTTAGCATTATTATGGTATGATTACCTCTGATGCAAAAGATTATTCTTTACTATAAGTTTGCCCCAATCAGCGACCCGGAAGCGGTTCGACTGTGGCAAAAGACGCTCTGCGAAAGTCTGAGACTACGCGGACGTATTTTAATTTCCAAGCACGGGATTAATGGTACGGTGGGGGGTGATATTAATGACGTTAAAGCGTATGTAAAGGCCACAAAAGAGTATCCCCTCTTTAAGGGTACTGCATTTAAATGGTCGGACGGCGGTCGCGATAATTTTCCAAAACTCAGTGTCAAGGTGCGTGACGAAATTGTGGCCTTTGATGCCGCAGATGAGATAAAGGTAGACGAAAACGGCATCGTAGGCGGCGGCAAACATCTAAAACCGCATCAAGTGCACGAACTGGTAGAAAAATATGGAGACGATGTAATATTTTTTGATGGTCGTAATGCGTACGAGGCGCAAGTGGGCAAGTTCAAAAATGCCGTTGTACCCGATGTTAAAACCAGCCGCGATTTTATAAAAGAGCTGGAAGACCCAAAATACAACGACATCAAAAACAAGCCGGTCGTCACCTATTGTACGGGTGGTATTCGCTGCGAGATTCTGTCGGCGCTGATGAAGAATCGCGGATTCAAGGACGTTTATCAAATGGACGGCGGTATTGTGAAATACGGCGAAGCGTATCGCGACGATGGCCTATGGGAAGGGTCGTTGTATGTTTTTGACGGCCGTATGAACGTTACATTCAGCGACAAAGCCAAGGAAATTGGCGAATGTGTACACTGCGCTGCAAAAACCAGTAATTTTGAAAACTGCGCGGTCAAAAGCTGCAACAAATTGGTTCTTATTTGTAAGGACTGCAAATCTGGCGAAGATGTGTGCTCATCTAGTTGTAGGATAGTTAGTAACAATACAAAGGAGTTTTCGGATGTCTAGCGAAATTATGTACGACCCAAGCCCCATGCTTAATGTCAAAGATGCTTTTTATATGGGGCAATTGCATGAATTGGGTTTGGCGGCACCAGATGACCGTGTACTTCGCAAGCGAGCCGAGACAGTAACCCCGGAGCGCATGGTAGATGCTGCCGTACAGCACGAGATTGGCCGGATGATCAAGGTGGCGCAATTGATTGAGGTTCTGGATATAGGTAAATTTGGAGGGCTCGCGCATAACCAGCTACGACCGACAACACCGGACGCCATGCCGTTACGATTGGTGTTGGTGCCGACCGAAATGCCTGATACGCCTTTTGCGTACGAGGGGAGTTGGGCCAAATTTCAGCTTTTGGGCAATGTCTCATTTTTGACGCCCAGTGAAAAGCCAGAGCCCGCGGAAGATGATGATACCTCTTTCGAAAAGGTGAAAGATGGGTGCTTTAGTTCGGCAACTGTCAGCGTTCCAAAGAATATATGGACGACGATCTATGATGTTCAAGGCTTGAATGTGGAGGGTAGATTAGTACATCTTCCTCATGCCTCAGGTAAGGCTTCCCGAAGCTTGCAGCATGAGATATTGCACACTCACGGCCTGCGTTCCGGCGATCGACGGGGTGCAGTACGCAATATTGTTCATCGCGACCAAGTGTGGGGTGTGTACGAAGAGTTTAGGGATGATCGGGCATACGAATGGAGTCCTCGTTTATCCGATGTGGGCTGGCATAACATGACCTACAAAGACCCAAATTATCTTTATCCGAATGATGAGCTGCGAGAAGCCTTTGAGGCCGGTGCTGCCGATGTTCGTAATCGGGCTGCCTAAGGGATGAGAGACGTAGATGGTCGTAGATAAAACCCCAATAAATCTACTACCGGCCGATGATTATACCCTAACAGTCGCAGATAAGGCGCGCTTTGCCGATGAAGAAGCGCTGGGTATTGTTCCACCGACGCATCCTGTACTTAGATCGACAGCGGCATCTGTTGACGAGTCGCAGATTACATCGGAAGAAATCCAGCAGATCGTGCAGAAGTTGTTTGATACTGCTAACGGTCAGCGTGACGGAAAACATGCCAGCAAACGAAAAGGTCGTGGCATGGTAGGATTGGCCGCGCCTCAGATCGGTGTTGCAAAACGAATAATTTTGGTAGACAGGCAGGTTGGGGAGGGTCGCAAAGCTTTTGGTAAGCTGGAATGTTTTATCAATCCTCAGATTGTGTGGCGCAGTCGGGAGACGGTACTGGGTCGGGAGGGTTGTTTTTCGGCCGGTCCCGTATGGGGTGTCGTGCGGCGTTCTGTCGCGGTCAAAATTCGTGCATTTACGCCTGACGGCCGGCAGATCGAACACATTTTTGAGAATTTTACCGCTCGCATAGTGCAACATGAGATTGATCATCTGGACGGTGTGCGTTTTCCTGAGCGAATTCGATCCGATGCGTGCCGTCACTGGGTGCACGCCGAAGAGCTCGAGACATATGCCAAGCGATACAAATCCTGGCCGCGACATTGTACGCTCAACCGGTGGCGCACTTATTCCGGCCTGGGCGGCAATCCTGATTTATAATAGTGACGTAGTATGACCGATGCGTTCAAAACTAAATTAAAGACGTTACCCGCGCAGCCCGGCGTGTATTTTCATAAAGACCGGGGCGGCGAGATCATTTATGTGGGCAAAGCGGCCAGTTTGCGCAACCGTGTCCGCCAGTATTTTCAGAAATCTCGGCACCGTGATCCAAAAACTGAGGTGTTAGTGACAGAAATTGCTGATACTGATTGGATGATAGTCGAAAGCGAACTGGAAGCGCTCTTTTTAGAGGCAGAAATGGTGCGGCGCTATATGCCGCGCTACAATATTTTGCTGCGCGACGATAAATCGATGGTGTATATTCGCATCGATTACGACAGCGATTTTCCGACGGTCACGACCACACGCCGACCACTGGATGACGGCGCACGGTATTTCGGACCATACCTTAGCACGACAAGCGTCCGTCAGGCGCTCAAAACACTGAGGCGGATTTTTCCTTTTGCCACCAGGCGCATTGGCGGGCAAAAACGAGCCACACTGCATTATCATTTGGGGCTTGATCCCGGTTTGGAAGAAGGAAAAACGTCTTTGGTAGACTATCGCGCCAATTTGCGTCGACTGATGGCTGTTATAG
>DASVXH010000055.1:0-20249 GCA_036392795.1 Saccharimonadales bacterium (SeqCode) | reverse complement strand
CGTACTGGTTGCTCTGGATTGTTTTTTCGCTGACAACGACCCGATAAGGTATCCCCATCAGATCAGCATCAGCGAATTTCTCACCCGGACGCACATCTCGGTCGTCATATAATACCTCAATCCCGGCACGCGTCAACCCCTGATATAAGGCTTCTGCATGTTCCCGAACCGAATCGTTTCCTCCAACAGATACGAGATATACATCAACGGGGGAAACATTTTTGGGCCAAACCATGCCTTTTTCGTCCGCTAGCTTCTCTACCAGCACGCCCATCAATCTCGTCACGCCAATTCCATATGATCCAAGGTGGACAAATTGGCGCTCGCCCGCCTCGTTTGTAAAAGTAAAATTCATCTGCTCACTTTTGTCGGTGCCGAAGTTGAAAAT
The DNA here is from genome assembly GCA_036392795.1 of Saccharimonadales bacterium (SeqCode). Lineage (GTDB taxonomy): Bacteria > Patescibacteriota > Saccharimonadia > Saccharimonadales > UBA4665 > JARIHD01. The sequence goes on along the minus strand of DASVXH010000055.1, from coordinate 19,861 downwards.
ATTACCTACTTCGCTACTCTTCACCTGCTCCAACTCATCTCGGCTAATGCCCAGTTCTTCGATACTTTCGTCCAGCACTTCCTCATTAATAGCGATGTTCTTGCCGCGGTGCAGATAAATAATGTCCTCGCCCGCCTCGCAAATGGTCTGAAACTCATGGCTGAACTTTGTGAAGGCACCGCCACTGGCATAGGTCACGTAAGTATCCTGACCGATGCCCAGGCGGTTGTATACGCGCTTATATGCCTCCATTACTGAATTGTAATAATCGTCATGCTGTTTGGCGTCCACAGCCATCGAATACATATCTTTCATAATGAACTCGCGGCCGCGCATAATACCGCTCTTGGCTCGCAGTTCGTTACGCAGCTTTACCTGAAACTGATATACACTAATAGGTAGATCTTTATAGCTGGTCAGGTGTTGCTTCATCATCTCGATAATAGCTTCTTCGTGTGACCAGGCCAAACCAACCTCAGTATCGTCCTTGAGTCTCGTCTTGAACCAAACATCCACTACTTCGTCATCCCAGCGTGTTGTAGCTTCCCACGTCTCCCGTGGCTGAAGATTGGTCATAATGAGCTCCTGACCGGCGATAGCATTCATTTCTTCGCGAATGATCTGCTTGATTTTCTCCAAAACTCGAAGGCCCAGAGGCGTATAAGCATACACCCCGGCCATTACTTTATAGATGAATCCTGCGCGAATGAGTAACTGCGCATTTTTGGCCTGCTCGTCACCAGCAACAGATTTGCTCGTCTTCGTAAATAGTTGTGACCGTTTCATCCCGATGTCACTCCTTTTTTCCAAATGTTATTAATAGCTAATAAAAATTAAATAAGAGTTAATTACGGCCGACCGGCCGGCGACGGGACCTGCAAGGCATAACTGGTTAGAAAAATTACTACGCTCATTTGGCCCTATTATACCTTACCGAGCACCTAGAATGAAGAGGTTCAAAAAGACAAAGCCATTCTTTAGGGCATGCACAGCAATACTGGCCCACAACTTGCCAGTCTTTTCGCGCACATAACAAAGAACCAGCGACAGCACAAAAGTATCGATCATTGCGATCCAAAGTAATTCGCCGCTCTTCCCGCCAAAAAGGTGCAGAAAGCCAAACACAACACTCGTAGAAAGAGTAGCAACCAAAAAAGAAGCGCCCTGACCGCGAAGCGTGCCATATACAAATCCGCGAAATAGCATCTCTTCGGCCAAGGGTGGCAAAATAACCAGACTTATAAATGCCAGCGCCAGGCCAGCGCCAGTCACGCCATGATCAAAGCCTAGGGCTTGCTCCTGGTTTTGATCTAAGGGCACGATCTGCTGCACAACCACAAGCACTAGAATAAATAAGGCAAAATAGGTCAATATCCCTGAGATGGCATAGCCCGCGTCCCGCAATCCAGGACGGCCCAAAGGTATAATTCTAGCAAACGGCACCTTGCGCCGTGCAATAAATGCCGCCAGAATACCTACCGTTACCATTTCCGATAGCAGCACATACAAAAAGGTTGCCACGGGCGTTTTCAACCAGACATTGGTATGTTCGACACCCCACCCCAGCACCAATTGTGGCACCAAACCCAACAGCAGCTGCATGCAAAGCGGCACCACCAAAAAACCAACAACAACCATAATGATTGTCGCCATTGTCGTCCAGGGATATTTTTTTGCATCTATTTTCTGCGGTGCAGACGACATACTAAAAGAATCGTTTGACATCGATAACCGTTATCAACAAGATAAGGAAAAGCAAAAAGACAAAACTGGCACCCACAATTCGCTCTTCCATTTCTTGGCTTAATCGCTTACCGAAGAGGCGTGACAAAAGTACCATAAATAGTCGGCCGCCATCAAGCGCAGGAATTGGCAGGACATTCATAATAGCCAGGGTGAGTGAGATGATAGCAATGATCATCAACACGAATTGGATGCCCATTAAACTACTGCTCTTCAGAACAAAGACAATGCCAACCGGTCCAGAGACTTGTTCGGCCGCCTTTGCTCCATTGCCTTGGAATACGGCGGCAAGTGCCGTACCAATGCCCTGGAAGGTGGCAGCGGTAAACTGGCCAATCAGGCCGGCAGCAACAATTGGCGCCGACCAAGTCGACCGGGTCATAACGATCTCGCTTGGCGAGACACCCAAATGACCCTTGCCATTCGCCTCTTTATTCGTAAGAAGTTTTATTTCGACGGTTTTACGCTCACCACCCCGTTCATAGGTTAGATCGATGGTTTGACCTTGCATACTTTTAGTTATCACAGGCAGTTGGGCAGCCTCAACGATTTTATGAGTTTTCGGCTCCGTGTATCCATCTTGATGCAGAACCTGGTCCTTATCGAGATATCTTATGGCCTCTGGCCCGGTGATTGATATCAGCCGATCGCGCTCTTTTATACCTGCTATAGCTGCTGGCGAACCTGGCTGAACATAATTGGCCAGCACTTCACTGCGAATCACTTTTGTGTCACTTCTGACCGTAAACTGATTATCCAGCAGTTTGGGCATGCCGATCAGCGCTAAGAGCGTCAAGAGACCAAAGGCCACGAGTAAGTTCATTAAAACGCCGGCCAGCATAATCTTGGTCTTTGACCATGTAGATGCAGCACCCAGCGTTCCTTTGGCGGTAGCGGCGTCGGATTCGCCTTTAAGTTTTACAAATCCACCGATGGGCAGCCAGTTGATACTAAAAATAAATCCCGCACGTGTCTTTTTACTCCAGGCACGAGGCGGAAAACCAATACCAAACTCTTCGACATCAACGCCGTTCCGTCGCGCAGCTAAAAAGTGACCAAACTCATGAATAACCACCAAGCCCACAAATAAAACGAGGCCCAAAATTAATAGAACTACAGACATTTATCCCCCAAACCTTCTCGAACGCCGAGCATATGTTTCTATAATATCGACTACGTCCTGTTTTGTCATGTCTGGCCAGTGCTTTTGCAAAAATAATAGCTCACTATAATCTGCCCGCCAGAGCATAAAGTTACTGAGTCTCTGTTCGCCGGACGTACGTATAATCATATCCAGCGGTGGAATATCAGGACAATAGAGTCTCTCGCTGATCGCGTCTTCCGTAATTTGCTGTGCCGTCAAGCCATCGGCAACGCATTGGCGTGCAGCATCAACAATTTCCTGCTTTCCACCATAGTCCAGACAGACTGCCAGGGTCCCGCGCGTCTGGTCGGCCGTCGCTTCTTCGGTGCGAATCATCGCTCGCAACAATTTAGGCTCAACATTATGCCGCGAACCGAGAAAGCGAATCCGGATTCCATTAGCCACATAGTACTTAACTTCTCGCGCCGAAACTACTACTGCTAAAATCTTCATCAAATAACCAACCTCTTCAGCCGCGCGACGCCAGTTTTCGGTCGAAAATGCGTAGAAGGTAACGTATTTTATACCTTCTTCAAAACAAGCCTCAGCCACACGTTTGGCGGCGGCATATCCAGCGGTATGACCTTGCAGCGGGCCTTCGCCTCGCTCCCTGGCCCAACGGCGATTGCCATCCATAATAAATCCCAGATGAATAGGGACAGGAGGTACCTTAGTCATGAACTAAACCGTCATTATCTCTGCTTCTTTGGCCTTTGCGGCAGCATCAACGTCTACCTTAGTCTTGGCCATAGCCTCGTCGACCTGTTTTTCCAGGCGCTTAGCGTCGTCCTCGCCTATGACTTTGTCCTTTTTTGCCTGTCCGGTAGCGTCTATCGCGTCGCGTCGCACAGCGCGCAAGGCGATCATACAGTCCTCAACCTTTCCATTTAGAACCTTAACGTATTCACGGCGACGTTCCTCCGTAAGCGCAGGAATTGGTACGCGCACTACCCGGCCATCATCAGACGGGTTAAGGCCAAGGGTAGGATTATCACGAATCGCGCTTGCAATGGCCTGAATATTACTCGGATCAAAGGGCGTAATCTGAATCAACTGAGCTTCCGGCGCCGTGACATTAGCCACTTGATTGAGCGGCATTGCAGTTCCGTAAGCCGTCACCATGACACCGTCCAGCATTGCAGCATTTGCGCGGCCCGTGCGCACCTTTTTTAGCTCGTTCTGGAAATGCTCTAGAGCACCTTGAAACTTCTGTTTAGCACCATCAATAATTTGATTCGGATTCATTTTATATAAGACCTCTTAAAGCTACGCTACCATTGTACACGAAAACGAGAGGAAGTCTTTTCGAAATCGCTGCTAACGCCCGCTATGACCCAGGTTTCGATTGTTATCTGCGGCAGTCTCCGCAGTATGTGCCACAGCTAGCCTAGCGGCGGCTTCACTGGCGTTCGCCAATCTAGGGTTACGCTCTGGTGCGGCGGGTGGCGGCATTAGGTCAGCAAGAAAGGCCTCGTCATAAGAGTCATCCTCCTGGATCCCGTCAGGGGTCCACGGTTTGTCTGGGGTTGGCTCCAATAAATTGTCCAGATCTTCCAGATGAGAAGGTCGCGGTGATTGAGCGGGCCGAGGGACGGAATCGCCTACAATTTCATTACCTTCCATATGGCGATAAGGGTGGTCCATGTTTGAGGATTCGAAGCGCATTGTATTACCTTTTTGATTTTAGTTCTTTCTAAGAATAACTATAGCACAATGAGCCTATTTGGTCAAATTGTACGTTAATTATCTGCTGGCACGTCGATGTATACTTTTTGCTACACCCAGTATTGGTGAGTAAGCGATGATACTTTTGATAGCCAAATTACCTATACGAAGGCCCTTGTTCGCGTCAGACGCTTCCTCTGGTTTTTGGAGCGCAGCCTCAGCGTGCACGTCTTGCCCGGTGAATTCGGCCTTATCAAGTGCACCACCTTGAAAAGGCCGGTCACCTTCTACCACCAAACGACCTTGACCGTGTTCAATCATATATCTGTCTTCTCGTTCTTGGGAGTGCTCAAAAGCTCGTTGGTTCTGAAAATCTTCCCATTGACTTTCTGGGTCAAGAGGACTTGATGGATCGGGAGTGAATTCTGTTACGCTCATGAATTTTTTTTGGTTTTTTGAATACTAATTATATGTTAACACGTTTATGTCTATACGTCAATTTGAAAAGACTCCTACCCTTTGCAGGCCAGGAGTCTTAACTCGATAATGCGCAAGTCCTACTCGACTTCGCCGATTGCCATGCGGTTAAAGCGACGCACAACAATGTTTTCGCCCAATTTGGCGATGTTTTCTTTTAGGTAATCCCCTATGGTTTGATCAGGATTCTTGATAAACGGCTGATCTAAAAGGCAACGCTCGGCAAAATGCTTTTTTAGCATGCCTTCCACGATTTGTGGAATAATGTTTTCGGGCTTGCCTTCACCTTTTACTTTTTCGGTGAATTCAGCAGCAACGCGGTCGCGTTCACCGGCCGGAATATCATCGGAGCTCACATACTGCGGTGCAGTAGCAGCGATGTGCATTGCAATGTCCTTAACCAAATCGGTAAACAGTTCGTTGCGGGCTACAAAATCGGTTTCACAGTTTACTTCGATCAGCACACCGATGCGATTGTCATGCAGGTAGCTGCCGATAATTCCAGCGCGAGCTTCGCGTTCACCGCGCTTCTCGGCTTTGGTCATACCTTTTTTACGCATTTCAGCCAAGGCCTTGTCGAAGTCACCACCAGCTTCATCCAAAGCTTTTTTGGCATCGGTCATGCCGACGCCCGTTAGTTCGCGCAGTCTTTTAATTTCTGCAATGTCTACAGCCATGTATTTTTCCTTCCCACCTGGTTAGTTACGAGATTATTTAGTTGCTTCGTCTTTGTCTGGAGCAGCCTTGGCAGACTTGCCCTTGCCTTCTTCGACTGCTTGTTTGATGTAGTCAACAACCAACTGGATACTCTTGATAGCGTCGTCGTTGCAAGGAATTGCGTAGTCAACGAGGCTTGGGTCGGCATTAGTGTCGGCCAAAGCGACAATTGGCACGCCAAGTTTGCGAGCTTCGCGGATAGCGTTCATGTCATTAACGATATCGACAACAAACATAACACCAGGGCGGCCGTTTAGATTTTTGATACCACCGTAAATGCGGTTCATTTCAGTAATTTCTTCTTGGAAACGCTGAACTTCGAGCTTGTTGTATTTGTTGGCCAGTTCACCAGAAGCCATCTTGGACTCTAGGTCTTTCAGGTGCTTTACGCGGGACTGGATAGTACCAACGTTAGTAAGCATGCCGCCCAACCAACGTTCAGTCACAAAGGGCATGCCGGTTGCTTCGGCAGCTTCCTTCACGATATCTTGAGCCTGACGTTTGGTGGCAACAAACAGCACTTGCTTGCCTTCGGCGGTTGTTTGCGTAATAAATGAGAGGGCCTTGTTGAGGCCGTCCACGGTTTTGGTCAGGTCAATGATGTGACTGCCCGAACGCTTGGAGTGGATAAATTGCGCCATGTTAGGGTGCCAACGACTCGTTTTGTGCCCAAAATGTGCACCGGCTGCGAGCAAAGCCTTAATGTCGACATCTACTGCCATATTATTTCGTGTCCTTTCTCTTCGATTAGGCGCCCTTGCCGCCCTACACGGACCATGCAAAGGAGGATTATGTCCTAACCTGCTTAATAGTTAACCTTCAAATTATAACAGACTATGATAAATCTGTCTAACCTGTTATTCATTTTTTAGGTTTTTATGAGCGAAGTCGACAATTTCTTTTAGTGCACGCAAGTCTGCTGGAACAACTTTACGTCTTTTACCTATCTGGTTAAGCGCAGCCTCTGCCTCTTCTGCATCGGTTATGACAAGCCCCTTCTCGGATTCGGTCTCAGGAACCCCTTCATCATCTTGTGCGTCCAGCCCTTCCAAGGCAGCCCTCAGCTCGTCTGGCACCTGAAGATCCTTACCCAAAAAGTGAAGGACAGCGATCCGTTCATTCGTTGCCTCAAATCCTTTTAACTCCTCCTCTGACATCGTATTTCCTTCGGTATCCGGGTTGAATGTATGCCTGACCCTTGGCGTGCGCTCACTAACTAAGCCGCCATCCGTCAACTCAAATAGATCTGCCTCATCACGGCCCTGTGGCAGTTTATGACTAATTGTAATAAAGCTTTTAGGAGGATGATAGGCATCTTTTTGATCAACAAAGGCGGGCGAAAAACCAATCTCAACGATGTGTCCAGAGCCCAGTGAGATACCAAAGTGAGCGGCCGCTTCCGGAATAGCATACGCCAACTCATCGCCGTCAATCATCGCCAGATCATCATAATGCCCCTCGTCCAAGACGTCGTAGTCGACACCTTCAATGGTTTTCCTGGCCAGAGGCTCTGCATGATCCACAGAGCTATGCGCAGCCGATACTTCCTTAAATAGATGCAGCATCTCTACTGCTTGGTGAGTGGCTATAATTTCTTTTTCAAATGAGTCTGGGAGCGCTTCGCCAGTTTTCATAATATTAATATTTAAGCATAAGTATTATATTTTTGCAACACGGCCTGTCGGCCGCCTACCCCAAAGTTTATGGTATTGTGGGCGTATGCTAAGTGAAAAAAATCGCAGTCATAGTATTGCACTACCCATTGATTCGATTCTTTCTAAAAAGCGCAGTGTCACCGTGCGCATTGTCACCTCTGGGCGGCCAGATGTAGTCTTCTTCGCTGGTTTTGGCAACGAAGGCCGAAGCCTGACACATATTGTCAAACTACTTGAAGCGCAAGGCATTAGAAATTTTGCCGTCGTTGGTCCTTTGCCCTATTGGCACGTATCCGCAACCGCCGCAGCCGTTAAGGCTCTGGGTATTACCGGGGCTGCCGCAGCTGCGAAATATATTCGCGAACAATACAAGATCTCCCTTTTGCATGTCATAGCTGAATCGCAAACCGCCGGAGCCTTAATGCATGCCGCCGTAGAATATCCACATATATTTAATGGTAATATCGCACTGCTCCGACCGCTTGGTTTGACCAAAATGACTAGAAAAGAATTTAAAAAAGGATTGCGCAGCGGGCTTTTTCATCCCGATCAAGTCTTTGATATGGGAGTATGGCCTGTGGGCATCAAGGCTGCCTGGCGTGTTTTACAGGATCAATTACGCCATGGCGGCGAACAGTTTAATTTGGGCATAACCTGGGATAGTCGCAGAGAGTTAAAACAACTATACGCCAGAAAATCTGATCATCTGCGTGTTTTTGCAGCCAAAGATGACAAGCTTTACCCAGCAGAAGCCATAGCAGAGTCACTAGGTATTGATGGTATGTCAAAAATTCTAGAAGTAATCCCCGGCATCCACGCCTCGCCAGCTTCGCGCGCCGGAAACCTGCAGGTCGCGCATACCATTCGCTGGTGCAAGTCCAATCTTGCCCGGCCGTAACCAATCCGGTATGCTTTTGATAGATATGGGAAAACTTCTACGCATTTATTGGTTCGCTTTGTCGACCACTCTTGTTATATGGACACTTGTTGGATGGAAAATGGGACTAGCCGCACTGTGGCTCACGCTGGTTTTGACCTTACTTGAAACAACCTTCAGCGCCGACAATGCCGTCGTAAACAGCAAAATTTTAGTAACGATGTCGCCGTTTTGGCAGCGACTATTTATGACTGTCGGTATCTTTATCGCCGTGTTTGTGGTGCGCTTTGCTCTGCCAATTCTGATTGTAATGACCACGGCCGGGCTTGGTTTCAACGAAGTAATTAACCTCGCACTCAACCATCCGCACGAATACGAGCAGGAACTGCACAAATCAGAACCTATAATTAATGCCTTTGGCGGTACATTTTTGATGATGATCGCGCTAAGCTATTTCATTGACTATCAAAAGAAAACGCATTGGCTGGGTTTTCTGGAGCGCTACCTAGGAAAGTTGGGTCGATTTGATAATATCACCGTGTTTTTGATGATGATCGCTTCGATTATTGTGTACTTCACGATCGATCCACGGCACCATGCCACCGTACTTATTGCCTCTATTTCGGCCATGGCACTGCATATTGGCCTGGAATTACTGAGCGCTGTTATGGGTAGCGAAGAAAAGCATATGGGGATCAAACACAAGGCAGGCTTAGCGGCCTTCGCAGCATTTATGTACCTAGAGGTTTTGGATGCCAGCTTTTCACTGGACGGCGTTATTGGCGCTTTCGCTATTACAAGTGATGTCATTATTATTATGGCCGGTCTGGGAGCGGGTGCGGTCTGGGTTCGCGCTATGACCATCCACTTGGTACGATCGAATACGCTGCAAAAATACATTTTTTTGGAGCACGGAGCCCACTGGGCAATCGGTTTTTTGGGCGGCGTTATGCTCCTCAAACTCTATCATATTGAACCGCCGGAATGGCTAATCGGTGGCCTTGGTCTGGTCTTTATAGGCGCAGCAATTTGGTGGAGCAAACATCACATTAAACCGTCGACGGACCCACAATTACCCGTTCAACCGTAGAACTCTTTACATTCTATCTAAAAACAGATAAAATAGTTTGGATTATGAAGAAAGACATTCACCCTACTAGCTATCGCCCGGTAGTTTTCCAGGACCTAAACAATGGTTTTACGTTCCTGACTCGTTCTACCGTGGCAACCGACGACACTATTAAATGGGAAGACGGCAAAGAATATCCACTTGTTAAAGTGCACATTTCCAGCGCTTCTCACCCCTTCTTTACCGGCGAAGAACGTATCGTCGATATCGAAGGCCGCGTAGACAAATTTAAGGCTCGCGCCAAGGCCGCCGAAGCAGCTCGCGAAGCCCGTGCCAAGGCCGCCCAAAAAGCAACCGCCCGTAAGGCTGCTAAAGCCCAAAAAACTGAAGCCAAAAAAGCCGGCAAGTAGCTACGACAACTATGAACCGTCTGCACCAAAAAGGTTCAGACGGTTTTTTATACCCTGATATATACTAAAGGCAGCATATGGAACAAAAAGAACAGCACTTACGACAAGAACTAACCGAACTAGAGGCACGATTGACCGATCCGGCCATTTTTTCGACCCGTGAATATCCAAGGCTAGCAAAACGAAGGCAAGAGCTGGAACGTATTATTAGGCTTTTTGACGAACGGCGCAGCCTGGCAAGTCAAAAGCAGGAAGCCAAAGACCTTCTAGACAGTGGTGATGGTGAGCTGGTCGCACTAGCACAGGCCGAACTAGAACAGCTGGATACCGCTATTGCCACCAATGACACGGCATTGCACGATGCCCTCACTCCAAAAGACCCTAATGATGACCGTGATGTGGTTATTGAGATTCGGGCTGCCGCCGGTGGCGACGAAGCCAGCCTATTCGGTGCAGAGCTGTACCGTATGTACACCCGTTGGGCCGAACGCCACAATTACAAGGTCGAAATAATTGACGAAAGTCCATCTGAAGTTGGCGGCTTTAAGGAAATTATTTTTGGTCTACGGGGCGAGGATATTTATAAACAGCTTAAATTCGAGGCCGGCGTGCACCGCGTACAACGGGTTCCAAGCACTGAAAGCCAAGGCCGTATCCATACCTCGACCGTAACAGTTGCCGTACTGCCCGAGGCCGAAGAAACCGACATCGAGATCAATCCCAATGACTTGCGCATTGACGTGTATCGCTCTAGCGGTCACGGCGGCCAATCAGTCAACACTACCGACTCTGCAGTACGCATTACCCACCTGCCTACAGGCATGGTTGTCACCTGCCAGGATGAAAAATCACAAATCAAAAATAAAGAAAAAGCCCTGGGTGTGCTGCGCTCCCGTTTGTTGGCGGCAAAAATAGAAGAAGAACAAAAACAGTTGTCTGATGCGAGGAAAAAACTTATTGGCTCTGGCGATCGCTCCGAAAAAATCCGCACCTACAATTTCCCGCAGGACCGCATAACCGATCATCGCATTGGCTATTCACGCAGCAATATTCCAGCCGCACTAAACGGCGAGATCGACGATCTCATAGAACAGCTACAGGTCTTTGAGCGACAGCTTATTAACGACGAAGTATAGTACTATGACTACCGGCGAATATCTGACTCAGGCTAGCGTGGTTTTAGAGGTGGCCGGGATTAATACCGCACGGCTCGATGTTTTGATACTAATGGAGGACGTCCTAAAGACATCTCGTGCTCTCATTTTAGCCCATCCAGAAAAAGCACTCTTGCCCGCACAAACCAGTCTATTGAACAAATTTATTACTCGAAGAGAAAAGCACGTCCCACTTGCATATATCAGGGGTAAAGCAGCCTTTTATGGCAGAGAATTTATCGTGAATGAACATGTTTTGGTACCCCGCCCCGAAACCGAAATGATGATTAGTTTTCTAAAAAATATCGATCTACCAGAACAACCAAAGATCGCTGACGTAGGCACCGGATCGGGCTGTATCGGCATCACTGCCGCCCTCGAACTGCCTACTGCACGCATCTTTTTATACGACATCGACAAGGCTGCGCTAAAAGTTGCTGCAACCAATGTGGGGCTCCACCGCGTTCCTGTGCAGTTGCGGCAACAGGATTTGTTAGAAGGCTGTCACGAGCACTTTGATGTTATTTTGGCTAATCTACCTTATGTGCCTACAACTCAGGACCTTAACAAAGCGGCGACACATGAGCCGCGTCAAGCAATTTTTTCCGGCAAGGACGGCCTGGACCATTATCGTCGATTTCTTGAACAGCTAACCGACCTACCTTCGCTACCACGACACCTAATTATCGAGGCAGAGCCGAGTCAACACGCCACAATTGCCGGTATGGCGAGCAGACATGGCTACACACTCAAAAAGAGCGAAGGCTTTGTGCAGCACTTCGCCCTGTAATATACGATACGCTCCTCAAACTCTAATTGGTAAATTTACCTCTGACGTGGATGCTTTTCGAGACTCAAGCCAGGATCTTAGGTTAGTCTTCCGGTGCAGCGGACAATGTAACGTCTATTGGGCGCTCGTTACCATCGCGTACAATGGTTACCGTAATAGTATCGCCCACCTTATGTTTACCAAGTAGCGAGGTAAGGCTATGCGTTTCATCTACTTTTTCGCCGTCAACCTTGGTAATGATGTCACCTTCTTTTATACCAGCTTTTTCAGCCGGACTACCAGACAATATCGACCGGCTACCTATCATAACTGCTGGCGGAATGTATGCGCCTGCGTCAGATTTTAGATCGTACCGTTTGGCCATATCAGCAGTAATCGTCACATAAACCACACCCAGATACGGACGTTCCAGCTTGCCTTTTTCAATCACATTAGCAATAACGCCCTTAACATCATTAATCGGGATGGCAAAACCGATATTCTGAGCGTCACCAGCGGCAATTGCCGTATTTATACCGATTACTTCGCCCTCTAAATTGACCAGCGGACCGCCGGAATTACCTTGGTTTATCGCCGCATCGGTCTGGAAAAGGTTTTGCAGACTTTCTGTACTACCATCTGATTCGCCACCCGCCTCGATGCTACGTCCATGACCGGAAATAATGCCCGACGTTACCGTATTTTGAAACTGGCCGAGGGCGTTGCCGATAGCAATAACGGTGTCGCCCACAATCACCTTACTGGAATCACCGATTTTTGCTGGCGTCAGTGTAACGCCTTTGGTATCTTTAATCTTTAGAAAAGCGACGTCCAACGGATCGCTTTCGCTTGTTCGCCCAATTACCTGTACGTCTTCAAACTTGGTGCCGTCCGATAGTGTCACATCCACTTTTTTCGAGCCAGCAGGCACTACGTGCCGATTAGTGATAACTAAGCCACTTTTATCAATAATAATGCCGGTTCCCGCACCACGCTGCTCAGTCGAACCTTGAAAGCCAAAGAATCTGTCGGGATTACGTGATTCGCTTAATACTTCGATCGAAACAACACTTGGACCGACTTGTTTGGCTAGCGACCCTATAAGTTGCCCCTGGTTCTTTAGAACTACCTGCTGCTCTTTTATGGCGGTCGGACTTTGGCCCCGATTGCCCAGCCAGCCGCCGGCAAAACCGGCTTATGCACTTACGATCACCAACATCGCAGCGCCCAAAAAACGTATTTTTGCGCCACTAGGATGTTTTTCGACATCGCGAGAATTCTGCGGGTATGCTGGCATCCGAGAACGTTCAGGTACAATTGGCGGTTCCGTAATGGCATCTATCTTTAACTTATCGTCACTATTTGATTCTTCTGCCACGATTCCCTCCCTCTGGTATGGTGGTATTAAACGATTTTATTGCCCCAGTCCGAGAACACAATAACGATAGCGATGATCGCCAGCATAATGAATATAAATTGTTTTCTAAGGCCGTCGGACAAGCGGTCATGATGATCAAGATAATACAAAGTCCCCAAGCCAAACCCCAGAGAAATGATAATTAGCACCGGCTGGGCCACAATTCCGTAATACAGCAGCCAGTGACCGAGCACCCAAACCAGGGATGCACCGAAGTAACCCCACACGTACGATAGTAGTCGGGCGTACGGTTCATCAAAACTATCAAAAAAGTGATGGGCCGACAGATAGCATACAAGACCGGCCAGCAATACTAGACCGTATAAAGGGCCGTCGCCCCAGCCAATAAAGAGAGCCATCAAACCGGTCACCAGACCAACGAGCGCCTGCAGGGATATCATCAGCGTATTAGAAGCCGGCTTAAGCACTGTCAGCCAAACAACGTACACAGCCGTCCACAAGAATTGGAACATTTGGCTATCGCTATGAACCATAAAGGTAAGCAACGATATACTCACGATAATATCGACGGCGTTTGCTCGTACATTTGCCAGCCAAAAACGGGGACGCACAGCAAACATTCGCCATTTACTGAGCAGGATAATAACTAAGGCGAGCGGCACAAAATTAGTGCGCACCAAGGCAAACACCACAAGCGGCAAAAGCACATTAAAGACAATATAGACGACTCTGGAAAAGCCGCTGGCTGGTTTAATTTTAGCGATTAATGGTCTCATTCTGGCCTAAGATTATCACAAAATCTGCTGTCCCGGGTTGAATTGTTTGATCCGGGAGCGACGTGGTAACCTTTACGCCAAAACGCTTCTCAAGATAATTCTTGGTGTACGGTTTTTTGCCTTTGGTTAAATCGACAATGACCGTTTTTTCGTAATTGTGCGTAGGCGCATCAGCTACCGTTCCTACATTATACCCGTAAGTCTTCAATTGGTCAGCTTTTTGTCCGGCCAGGCCCGGTGTCTCGGTGCCATTTAGTACGTTTACGGTAGGATTTTCGCGAACCAGATAGCCGTCGCGCAGTTTCCCGCGCACCAAGGCCTGAATCTGACTGTAGTCTTCGTCACCCGCAGATGGCACTACTACCGATTGGCCATTTACCATCCCAGTCGCAACCAGCGGCTTGGTACGATCAGCCAGATCAATCGACTCAAAACTGCCACCGATGGACTTACCAATGGACAAGAGTCGCATTGCGTCATCCAAACTCAGATCGGTCGCCACATGATCGCCAAATGCATCCATCAACTGAGAAACTTTGACAGGATTAGTGTAGGTCTTTGCTGAAGCAACCTTTTTGACCAGTGCTTCTATAAATACGCGTTGTCGTTCGGCGCGGTCGAAATCGCCGCGCGGACTAGTATGGCGCGACCGAGCAAAGAATAAAGCCCGTTGTCCGTCAAAATGCTGCATGCCGGGCGTGACATTCAGGTAGTAGGGCTTACGTGTCATGGTGTCATATAGGCGCTCCGTCACCGCAGTCTCTTCGGTTACGTTAATATCAACGCCGCCCACAGTATCAACCGCCTGCTTGAACGCCTGAAAGTCGACTATACCGTAATAATGAATATTGAGGCCTAGAATGTCAGTTACTTCCTTTTCGATCGCCTCTATACCTGCTTGCTCGGCAGCCTTTTTATCCTTGCCACGAGACATGGCGCGCTGTTTCGCATTGGCAAACACCGCATTTACCTTTGAGGATCCAAACGAAGTTGTTACCCAAAAGTCGCGAGGCAAGCTAACCAGTCCAGCTTTTTTGTTAACGGGGTCGATACTGGCAACCAATATGGTATCCGTCAGGTCAGCACCATCATGACCTTCGCCGCCGCGACCAAGCAAGAGGACATTAACGCGACCGTCACCCTCGCCCTTAAGCAACGAGGGAGTCACATTAGCTTTTAGTGCAGCGGCCGAACCACCGCCCTTAAAAACTTTATGAAGCTTAATGTAGCCCTTGGCAAACAAAAAACCGCCCACCAGCAATACGACAGCCAAAAAAATAAGACCACCCCTTAGCGAGTATTTGCGGATTTTTTTCCAATCACGCTTGCCACGCACCCGATTTTTGTTTTTCGAGGCCTTGTCAGAACTTCCCGGTAACGTCATATTAAGTAAAGATGGCTCATCATTTGTAGCAACTTGTTGCTTTTGCATGTCGTGGGCCCGTTTGGTTGACATCATAGATGAGTTTGCAACATGATAACCTTCGGATCTTTTGAAGTCACCGATTTTGCGCGATGCAGCTCGCAGCGAATCACCACTGACAGACTGCAACGGTCGGCCGGTTAGCTGTGGACGTGACGGTGCGCCAATGATACCGTCCATAGTTTTCCGTCGTTCCCGGCGGTGTTGTCTAAAATGTTCCATAAGCAATGAACCTAAGTATACCGGTTTAGCTTCTGGCAGTAAACATGTGCATAATTTTAAAAAATAGCGTATAGTTTATCTCTGATGACAGAATACTATCCACCGCAGGTTCAATCTGGGGAGACCCCGAGATTGAGTGACACTTTGCCGCCCAATCCTGCGCCGCAGCCTGAACCAAAAGAGGAAAAATTAAGTGGGATGGGGTCGACAATCGCCGTACTTCTTCTAGCGCCATTAGTTGCGCTCTTTTTAACGGCATTTGTTTTTCAGTCATACCAAGTTGATGGACCAAGCATGGAAACCACTCTGCAGAACAATGATCGTTTGCTGGTTTGGAAGCTGCCCCGTACTTGGGCTCGCATCACCAAACACGATTACATTCCAAAAAGGGGCGACGTGGTTATTTTTGTGGAGCGCGATAGCACCGGGCTGGGACAAGGTTCCGGCAAACAGCTCATCAAAAGAGTTGTCGCTCTTCCTGGTGAAAGAGTTGTTATTAACAACGGCATCCTTACCGTCTATAACAAAGAAAATCCAAAGGGGTTTCAGCCCGATCGCACCCTGCCCTACGGCAATGTTATTCCCGAAACCAGCGGCAAACGTGATGTCACTGTACCTAAAGGCAGCCTATATGTCGTAGGCGATAATCGTAATAACTCCTTGGACTCGCGATCATTTGGCCCTATTGAGGCCCATGACCTCGTAGGTAAGCTCGTCCTTCGCGTGTGGCCCCTGGGCAACGCCAAAAAATTCTAAAGAAGACAGGCTTTTACTTAATTGTCTAAGATGGCCAATAGTTTTTTGAGCTGTTCGTCGGTAATAAAAGTAATTTCGAGTTTTCCACCTTTGGCCGTCCGTCGAATCGCTACAGGCGCACCCAGTCGTTTGCTCAAACGCTTCGTTTCTGGAGTTTGTGTCTGCATGCGCTCCTTGGTAGCCTTAGCCTCTTTAAATCCTTCCTTGATCGATACAACAAATCGTTCGGCCTGGCGAACCGACCAGCCCTGGCCTACGATTTGCTTCAGTAATTCTGCCTGTTTTTGGGGTACATCCTTTAGAGCAAGAATGGCGCGGGCGTGACCTTCGCTTATCTCCTTATTATGAAGTGCAGTACGAGCAGCTTCAGGCAATTGCAGCAGGCGGACGGTATTATTAATTGTAGATGTCGCTTTTCCAAGGCGCTTGGCAATTGCGTCGTATTTCATATTGAACTGGGCATGCAGCTTTTCGATAGATACTGCCTGTTCAAGGGGCGATAGATCGACACGCTGTACGTTTTCGACAATTGCGATTTCCAGACGTTCAAGTTCCTTGGTCGTCCGTACAACCGCCGGCACCTTGGTCAGACCTGCCATTCGTGCCGCGCGCCAACGTCGCTCACCAGCGATTATAAAATAGCCGCCGTCTTTTGTCGGAGTTACAACAAGTGGCTGCAAAACACCATACTGCTTGACCGATCCGGCCAACTGTTCTAGGGCAGCCGCGTCAAAATGCTGGCGCGGTTGGTCGGGATTCGGTTCCAGGTTTTCGACCGCTATCTTTTCAATACGCTCGTGCTCCTCCAGGATCAAGCTCTTATCAAAATCCTGGGGAATCAGGGTGTCGAATCCCCTGCCTAGTCCTGATTTTTTAACCGTTGACACGCTTCTCTACCTCCTTGGCCAATTGCTTGTATGCTCGTGCCCCCTTTGACCAGCGATCATGTTCAAAAATTGTCTTGCCAAAGCTAGGAGCTTCGGCCAGTCGCACATTACGCGGAATAACCGTTTTAAATAATTTGTCGCCAAAGTGCGCCTTAATCTCGTCTCTCACTTGTTCGGACAGTGACGTTCGCTTGTCGTACATAGTCAGTAGAACACCCAGCAGATCCAAAGACGGATTCACGCTTTTTCGAACTTTTTGTACCGTCTCTAGCAACTGACCCAAACCCTCCAGGGCATAATATTCGGACTGCACGGGTATTAACAAAGAATGTCCGGCTACGAGTGCATTAACCGTCAGTAATCCTAGCGCCGGGGGGCAATCAATAATGACGTAACTGTATGCGCCCGTCTGCAGTGTGCGCTGCAGTGCAAACTCCCGATTCTGCATATCAACCAATTCCACTTCGGCTGCAGCCAATTCTGGCGTTGCGGGCAGTACAAACAATCCCTGCCGCCCCGTAGGTATCACGGCCTGGTCCAAACTAGTCCTATCGAAAAGAACATCATAGGTAGTCGCATGTAATTTATTTTTGTCGATACCCAGGCCGCTAGTCGCATTGCCTTGGGGGTCCAGGTCCACCAATAGCACTGGTGTTTTTTCCGACGCCAACTGCGCAGCCAAACTAACAGCCGAGGTTGTCTTGCCCACACCACCCTTTTGGTTTATGACAGCAATAATTGTTTGTTTCATACTCCCTCTTCTGGCACAAAGTATACCACTGTTTAACCGTAACCGCTACTACTTAAAGCTAACGTGCGGATGTAAATGAGCTGCGATACTGGAAGTAGTCCACGATAAGTTGGCGATCGGTTGTACCCGCACCACTATCACGCATGATATCGAATTGCGGCTGAGTGCTTCGGGTGGTTGGAACGTTGGTATTGGTATGCGTACCGATCAGCGTACCATCAACATAGTAATCAATGGTAGCGGTCGGGCCCGACGAACTATAGGTGAACACCATCTTGAAGCGATGCCAACCCGTTGTTACGGCCGTAGAGGAATTGGTTAGAGTTCTGGAGCTATTATTGGCCGCCCCATACCGCCAGTTTACACTTTGGTCACGGTCGTATTCAAAGTAAATACCGTCGTTACAACCATTATCTGGCGAGTTATTGCATAGGCCCATATGGACATTGAAATCATTTGTGGCATCGGCTAAATTCGGCATATTAGCGGCAAATTCCACCTCAATCCTCGTGCCGTTGGTATTGCCCAGAATCACTGGCTCAGTACTATTTCCATTCAACCAGATTGAGGCATACTGAACTCCGGTACTTACCGTACCAAGAGATAACCTGACCTGACCCGGCCGGGCAGCTAAGTCGGGGATTGCAGCTGCACCCTGGATAACACTCGCAGCCCCGCCTGATCCCAGACTTGTAGTCCAGTTGTGTGATCCTACATTTGGTCCACCGCCCACAAAATCCTCTTCGAGGTTAAATCCATAGGTTAAACCAACCGGATCATTACAAAAGCGCCACTGGCCGTCATAATAGCAACGTAATCGCTTGTAGAATGAATTAAAGTACATGCCACCGTCCACACCAGTCGGATCACTTGCGTCTGTCTTGGTATCGAGTACAAGTAATGCGCCCGTAGTGTCACCGGTCGGGTTACCAATGTAAACCCGCGTAAGGCTCGTATCGATCTGGAACAATGGCACGCTACCAGCATTCAGCACTCTAAAACCAGCCGTGGTGTCGGTGGTATTTTGTGCCGTAAATGCCCCACCGCCAGCGATAGACAAATGATTCGTGCTTGAGTTGCCTTCGCGCATAAAGATACTGCTGCCCGAAGGACGGTTAATGTAAAGACTGGTGTCGGTCGGACCGCTCAGGAAATTATAGCTCGTACAGTCGAACGGTGTCGTACCGCCAAGGTTTATTGCCGTGTAGTTGGAACTACAATCCCCTCCTATACGCGCCGTACCCGTACCATTACCATTAACCTGGAAGATTCCTGCACTACTAAATGATCCCCGCGTCGAACCGTTAGTCATAAAGTTCAACGGCTGCGCATTAGTCGTGCCAATGGCCACCGAGCTAACCGGGGTGTTGCCACCATTACAGATATAGTTACCACTAACATTACAGGTGGTCACTGGCGTACAGCCGCTGCCCGTACAAATGTCCGTGCCGTTAATCTTGTAGGCACTGCCACTAGATAGATTGGCGTCACCGGTTACATCGAGAGCGTAGGCTGGGCTACCGTTTCCTATTCCTAGTCGTGCCGCACTGCTTACATTTTGCAGGGTTAGAATGTTCAAGCTGTTTGCCTGCAGTACCATATTTGCGCTACTCGTCTTGGTCAAAAAGGTTGTGTCCGATCCATCCCACGAGAAGCCGGCTATTTGAGTTTCGCCGGGACTCAGTACGGCTATGGTCGGCTGATGGGCAGAAGTACGGGCATCAAAACCGCTAATCGCTCTTGCGTTGCCGTCTGACCCAACTGGCACACCAGCAGCGATAACCTGCCCGCCGCTGCCGGGATCATAATTAACAGCACTAATCAGCGCCGGTACCGGCGAACCACCGCCGGCAACCTTCGTGGTAATATACGTATCCGCAAAGGTGCTACTAGCTCCGCTAAGTCGAATTGCTCCTCGAATCTGGACACCCGAACTTGTCAGCGACGGAAGATTGATTCCACCTAAGGCAATTCCTATTTGGGAATTT
>DASVXH010000054.1:0-5551 GCA_036392795.1 Saccharimonadales bacterium (SeqCode) | reverse complement strand
TATTAGAGCAGTCAGCAAGTTTGCCAGGCATACTGGCACCTTCCAGTACGCCTTTACGAATGATATTTTCGCGAGCAGCACGGGCAGCCTTGCGCGCCCGAGCAGCCAAGAGCGCCTTACCTACAATCTTGCGAGCAATAGCTGGGTGCTCTTCAAGGTAGTAGTTAAAGTATTCGGTCATCACCTGCTCGACATAGCCACGGATTTCGGGATTACCAAGTTTGTTCTTGGTCTGACCTTCAAACTGGGGGTCAGGCAATTTAACTAAGATAACAGCAGTAAGGCCTTCGCGACAGTCTTCACCCGTCAGGTTTTCCTCTTTTTCCTTGAGCAAGCCATTTTTACGAGCGTAGTCATTAACCACACGCGTCAATGCCGAACGGAAGCCGGTTACGTGCGTACCGCCATCAGGGTTAAAGACGTTGTTTGCAAACTGTTTAATAGTCTCACTAAAAGCGTCAGTATACTGCGCAGCGATTTCGATTTGAGTGTCTTCAACCATTTTGTCGACATAAAATACGTCATCATCCACCACTTCTTTGCCAAGGTTTAGATGGGTCACATATGACTTAATGCCACCTTCAAAATAGAAGCTATAGCGGCTGCCTGTACGTTCATCCTCCAGGGATGTATGAATACCTTTTGTGAGGTATGCAGCATGACGCAAGCGGTCAAGAATAGTCTCATAATTAAACTTGGTGGTCTCAAAGATCGTGTCATCTGGATAGAATTCGATAACTGTACCGGTCTGGCTGCTCTTACCTACCATTTTGAGGTCGGCCATAGGCACACCACGCTCGTATTCCTGTCGGAAGACCTTACCATCGCGGTGGATGGTCACGATTAGGCGACTAGAAAGCGCGTTAACCACACTTGATCCGACCCCATGTAGACCACCGGATACCTTGTATCCGCCGCCGCCAAATTTTCCACCGGCATGCAGAACCGTAAGGACTGTTTCGACAGTGCTCTTCCCCGTTTTGGGGTGAATATCCGTAGGAATCCCACGACCGTTGTCAGTCACACGTACACCGTTGTTTGGCAGCAATTCAACGAGCACTTTAGTCGCGTGGCCCGCCAAGGCCTCGTCGATACCATTGTCTACAATTTCCCAGACGAGATGGTGCAAACCTTCTACACCCGTACCGCCAATATACATACCCGGTCGCTTGCGAACTGGCTCAAGACCTTCAAGCACCTGTATCTGATCCGAAGAATAACCTTTTTGTTTGTCAGCCACTCTAAAATACCCTCTTTAAGAACAATAAAATAGTAAGATAGTTCCCACTTCTTTCTATATTATATGTAACTTTACGTGTTTTCGCAACAAAGACAGAGAGGAGTCTAGCGGCTATGCAGATTGCCGTCTTGGTCTATGAAAATTGTATCGCTGGGAGCTTCCTCTTGTTTTTGCGGTTGATTTTCAGTCTTGTCTAAAGAGATCTCCCCACTATGATTTCCCTTTGTAGA
Source organism: Saccharimonadales bacterium (SeqCode) (assembly GCA_036392795.1). Classification (GTDB taxonomy): domain Bacteria; phylum Patescibacteriota; class Saccharimonadia; order Saccharimonadales; family UBA4665; genus JARIHD01. The sequence goes on along the minus strand of DASVXH010000054.1, from coordinate 4,081 downwards.
GTGCTCATTCTGTGTATTTTTAGAAACCTCACCAGATCCGCCAAGCTGCTTACTCACTTCATCGGCGGCAATCTCTAACTGCCTATCGTTATCAACCTCTATTCCAGATGCGGGGGGCGTCCCGTAGGAAACGTGAGGGTGTTTGGGCAAATCAACGTGTGGCGGTTTCGTCTCAGCAGACGGTGATTGCGTCGTAAGGGCGACTGGCGGTGGCGGGGTTGTAGGCTGAATTACTGCCGGATGAGCACCAGATGGTTGATGCAGCGACGCAGGACCAGGCATGGCATTAGGGGCAAAGCCCGTACGGGGTGGAGCAGGCTGCAGAGCATTATTGGGTGCGGGCTGAGGATTCTTTTGCCATGGATTTGGCCTGAGTAAGGGGCCAGCACTCTGACGCTTAGACATCCAGTCATTTAGGAAGGACGCTGGTCCGCTTCGAGGCGGTGCTGGTGCGGGTGGGGGACCACCAAAGGCACCAGGCTGTGGAATACCTCCAGGAGGAGACATAGGTGGACCATACGGACTTACCGGAGCCCCGCCCCCATATGGACTTGATGGACTAGGAGGACCAAAGGGTGATGTGCCCGGCCGAGCAGCGGGCGCCGCCGGTTCGGGCGTTTTAGTTGCTAAGCGTTCAAATATTTCTTTCTCCACAATCGCCTTCGGTCGCCCGTATTTAGCTGCAGAAAGTTGCTTGAGTGCGTCCGCAAGTTTGTAGTTCGGATCACCGAGCGGAGGCAAGGTCGCCACACTGAAAGGCTGCGTAGGTACACCGTTAATAAGCATGCGAACACCTGCATTATAGTTAGGCATGCGCAAGAGGTCTGTCGGGTCGAAAGCCGGTCGCAGGCGTTTAGCTAATGCCTCGGCATCTTCATCCTGCCCCACACGGAACGCAACAATGGTACCCGTGTTACCAAAAACGGCATCACGGATTTCTTCCGTTAGCTGAGTAGTAAACTGGTTAGCAACTATAAGGTTCAGGTGATATTTTCGTGCCTCAGACAAAATGGTGGCAAACGAATCCGTCGAGAAGTTCTGAAACTCATCCACGTAAAGGGCAAAGTCTCTACGCTCACTCTCGGGAATATTCGCACGACTCATCGCGGCCGCCTGAAACTTCATCACAAAGATCATACCCAGTAACTGAGAGTTCAGTAGACCAAGACGACCTTTACTGAGGTTGACGATAAGAATTTTTCCGTTGTCCATTACGTCGCGCAAGTTAAAGGCGCTCTTTGTCTGGCCGATAATGTTGCGCATCATTTCGTTGGATAGGAATGCACCAAATTTACTGACGAACCAGCTAACTACTTCACCGAATTCGTTTGAACGCTGAGACTGAGGCATTTCCTTTTGCCAAAATTCAAGAACATTATGGTCTTTAACGAATTGGAGCTTTTGCTTAACATAAGCGGGGTCACGGAAAAGCTTTGGAATATCAACGAATGTCCCTCCTTCAGGATCGGCCATTACTGTCAATGCAGCATTACGGAAAAGGTGCTCATAACGTGGACCCATAATTCCTTGGTGCTGAGGGTCGTACAATTTGTAAAGCATATTCAGGACTTCCTGGATAAGGAAGTCCTTTTCGTCTGGTGATTGATGCTCAAAAAGATTAAGGCCCATTGGATAGTCAACGTCGGCCGGGGAGAAATAAATAATGTCCTCTGTACGCTCTTTTGGAACCATTGCCAGCAAGCGCTCGGCGGTATCACCGTGCGGATCGACAAAGGCAAATCCGGTGCCATTTAGCATATCCTGTAGCGCCAGGTTTTCAAGGTAGGTCGACTTACCCGTACCAGTCTGACCAACGGTGTACATGTGACGCTGACGATCACCCTTGCTTAGCCGCACAGGCTTTTTGACACCACGAAAAACGTTGTACCCAAGCAATAAACCTTCGTCGGGCATGTTGCGGGGGGCATCCACCTGCTTTGATCCCTGCCGCTCCAACTGGGACGTTGGCACATTTTTTTGTTCGGGAAAATGGAAGATCGTAGCTAATTCCACGGTGTTTAAAATGTTCTTCACTTCACTCTGCGGGAATAATCTAAGGATGTATGATGTTGCAAGTTCGTCAACATCTTTTGCCGGAGCAAACTTAAATCCGTTCTTTCCCGGCGCATCGTATAAGGAGAAGGAGGCCACAATGTTGTCTAGAATAGCTTGTGCACGCTGGCTGATATTAGACGATACAACGATACGGATAAGTACTTCATAACCTGGCTGACGCGTTTTGTCTTCGATTGAATCGATGATAGCCTGGTCCAGGCCGGATAAATCTTTTTTCTTGTCTTTATCGTCACTCTTAGCTTCAGGCGGCTTTACAAAAGCTGTGGCGATTTCCTTACTTAAGCCCCAAAGTTGTTCACCACCACCTTTCTTGCTTTCGCCTTTGCGCTTCTTGCTGGCGGCATCGATAGCATTCTTTCGCCATACCGGATCAGCGGGACGCATCAAAATCTGGATCCCAGCTCCATCTTCCCTGTCAAGCGTCGAAAGTGCGTTCAATAATGCCTGCATAGCATCACGCTTCACGTCCTGATAGGTTGCGATAGGATAGGCATACGATTCCTTCAGATTTAACTGACCACCGACGGTCCCACTCAATTTTCCTACCTTATTAAAAATATTATGCTCTGTCGCCTCTTCCAGGCGGGCCGCTGGGTATGCGCTAACGACAGCCTGCTTAACAACCTCGACCAAAGCAACAGGAATTGCCGCATAGAAGTAAACAAAGCCCTTGGATGCCACAATTTCAAATGCAAAATGACGCTGACCGTAAAACTTCGCCTTACGTCCCTTTTGAAGCGTACTGGCTATAATGCCGTAGATAATTTGAGCTTTAGAAATGTTCTCGTCGGTAACGTCACGCACATCACGGCCATTACTCTCCGTGTCCTCGCTTGTTGGAGGCAGATGGATAAGAAGCGGAACCATTTTTAGACCCCGCTCGTAATTCTTTATTTCGCGGCGACGCTTACGGGTCTGTAAGTATATAACCGGACCAACAACAGATCCAGTAACGATCACAAAGACCAGCATAAATAGCAGAGCAGTCATCAGTCTTCGCTAACCTTAATGTCTTTGTTGTAGCGGGCCTTAATATATTGAGCTTTGAGTTTGCTCATCGTTTGGCTTTGCATATACGGATCGGTATGGGTATGTGCAACAATTTCACGAGCCTTGCCCACCCACTCTTCGTCGAATTCAGTATCAACGTCTTCAGCGGGAGGAGGTGCGGTAGCCACCGAATTCTGTAGCTGCGCAAGCGGATCGGGTGCAGACGTGGACGAGGGTGTCGCGGGCTGCGGTGAGGCAACCTGAACTGCGGCAGGAGGAGCAGAAATCGGTGCGGGCTGGGGAGCGGTAGCAGCAAAATGCGCAGGCTCGCTTGGCGCATGAAAAGACTCAGGAGGATGAATGGGTGGCAATTGGCCCAAGTCGCCACCTGACTGAGGTACACCTACATCACTAGGATTGTTTGTATCGGGGTTCATATTCATGAACCATTATACCAGCACCTCTTTTTTGTCGCCATAAGTTTACAACATTTCTAAGAAGAAACTGTCGATCGGGCAATGTAGAAGAATGAAAGGCCAAACAAGACCGTTACCGTCAGGACATCACGAAGGGTAAGCTGACCAATAGACTGCAGAACCAATAATAAAATAGGCAACGCCGCACAAAGGCCGGCTAGGCGCACCCCGCGCCTGCGCTCCATACCCTTTTTATCAAATAAAAAGAGCATTACCGAAAACAGCGAAGCAAAGAGAAGCAAAAAAGGAACAACAAGAACAAAGGCCGGCACCCTAGCCGGGTCAACAACGAAAAATAGCAAGACTAACGCTATCAGGCCAATTCCGGATATGATTAGTGGTTTTTTCATGGCGTAAGTATATTGTACGGCACTTGCCCAAAAGAAAAATACTGCGGCTTTGCACCCCGCAGTATTTTCGATTATTTCTAAGGAGCCGCGGGTAGTAAATCCGCCCAAAATAAAATTATTAGCGCTTACTACCCTTTGGCTTTGACTGACCGCTCTCGTAACCTTTAGGGTCACATGAGAGCGTTATTG
>DASVXH010000053.1:0-1576 GCA_036392795.1 Saccharimonadales bacterium (SeqCode) | reverse complement strand
ACGACTTCCGCGTTATTCTCGAATTTGAAGACTACGTTTTGATTCGGGTTTAGCTTAACGGCATCCCATGCTCGATTAAGCTGCGCGACGAATTCCTTGGGGATTTCCGACACGTCGACCTTATTGGCGCGTGGCGTGCTTTCCTCTAGGGTGAATTCGTAGGTTGACATTTGGTCCTACCCTCTCGCTTGATGGCGACGGTCCCGTTGACCGTCTTACTGTCCATCGTACCGTCCAACATCGACAGAGGCAAATCTATTCCCGGTACAAAACGGACATCTTTGGTACTCGAACATACGATCTAGACGAAGCTAAAAATCTTTTCTTTTTCGCTGGGAGGTTCGATCGGCTCTAGCGGAATATCAATCCATGAAATATACACAATTCCGGTGCGAGTATGCTTTATGACAAATTCGTGATTATCCGCGTCCATTTGCTCAAATAGTGCCATCCACATTTTTCTATTGCCGAGCAATTCTGCGAACCGTTCCGCATCATTTTCGTCCTTTGGCTTAAATGCTACAGTCCACCACGTTTCGGAATGCATATCTCTTTGCACACCTTGCGGTCTTTGCTTCATGGCAATTACTGTAATTTTCATAGACCGCGCCTCTCTCCACCACATAGCAACTAGAGACTTTACTCTAGGCGAGAGACTTTCAACGTATGCAATTTCGTCAAAGGCAATTGTAAACCATGCCTTTTTCTTCCACATGCGAGTGAGCAATTCATAGAGTCTCACTTCGTGAAAGGCTTTTCTTTCGTCACCCAATTTAGTAGTCAATGGCCAATAAATACATTGCCGGTGTTTCCTGATTTGATTGAATTCACGGACGATTGGCCAACCCAATTGTGCGAATACATCATCATCTTGTTTTGTTACAACGATAACAATCCTTGTATTACGAACTAGCATCGCCTCTTGCAGAATTTTCATAATAAAATATGTTTTGCCCGAACCGTTCATGCCAATTACTTCCATATGTTCGGGCTGGGGATTTTCAGGCTTTGCGCGTCCCCAAATCATTGCGAATTCCGGACCCAATTGTGACCACGGAACACGCGGCGGAGATTCAACCGGCATTGTCATATTATTGCACCGTAAACATATTGGGATTAATATTCATGTCCCCATTGTCAACTGTCGGATTACTAAATACATCATGCCGAGAAATGTGGTGCGTCCAAACCGCAGCCAATACCGGCCAGCAAGCCATAGCCAAATTGATATAAAGCATGATATTACTTGTCTTGCCAAACCAATCAACAATACCAGGAGATTGACTAATAATTGGTGTCAACCTTTTAGCAATTTCTGGAGTCTGATTAACAAATGCACCACCACAAACAGGGTCAATTACATTAACCAAACTAGCGGTAGTGCCAAGCATGAAGGCGAGCTTACCTTCAATATCCTTCATAACCCTTACAGGAATTTCTCCGGGAGTCCAATTTCTTTTATCCCACAATTCCGATTCCGGGTCATCTTCTGCCATTCTCGCGGCATCGGCTAGAGTAAATTCGCCGCTATCTTCAATTTGATACTCTGGCGCTTGCCAAGGTGGTTGAGTTATGG
>DASVXH010000052.1:0-2572 GCA_036392795.1 Saccharimonadales bacterium (SeqCode) | reverse complement strand
TACGTACGCGATCCTTGGTGCCACTATGCGTTTTTAGCTTTGGCATGACTGCTCCTTATTACGAAATTAAGCTGTTTTCCGGCAAATTGTGGTGTCTGATCAACAACAATTGAATCGCCAAAATCGCTTATGACTTTATCGGCAAGTTTGAAACCGAGATCCTTGTGTGCCAGTTCGCGGCCCCGATAGAAAATGGTCAATTTGACCTTGTGGCCAGCTTCCAGGAAGCCGGATACTTTTTTCATTTTCACACCGAGATCATGTTCACTGATTTTGAGGCCGAACCGCATTTGCTTCATTTCAAATGTTTTAGCACTACGCTTATTCTTTTGTAGCTGCTTAGTTCGTTGGTAGTTGTATTTGCCCCAATCGACAACTTTGGCGACAGGGGGCTTTGCCTCTGGTGAAATCTCGACTAGGTCAAGTCCTTGGTCTTCTGCTATCTGCAGAGCCTCTGCTCGTGATAAAATCCCAAGTTGTTTACCTTCTTGGTCAATCACCCTAAGCTGAGGTGCCCGAATGTCTTGGTTCAGGCGAGTAAACTTGCTGATGTCGTCTCCTTTATATTGTTAGCGTACATATTGTACCAAATCAAACAACAGGGGTCAATAAGCATGGCCTATATTTAAGAGGAATGTGTAGCTGGACGGTACTGAAGTGCTTCCGAAATATGTGCGGTAGCTATACTTTTGCTACCCGCAAGATCGGCAATGGTCCGAGCGATTTTGATTACTTTCATGTAGCTTCTAGCGGAGATATCGAGTGCCATGGCCCCTTTGTTTAGTAATTCTAGGGCATCAGGATCGAGGAGTCCAAACTGCTTAATCTGCCGATTGCTTAGAGAACTATTATTTTGATCCGGTCTTCCGAATCGTCCTAGCTGCATTGAGCGCGCTTTTTTAATTCGATTCAAAATTGTGCTAGTGTCGTCCTGACCTCTTTGCTTGAGCAGGTCACTATGTTCGACAACCTCTACGGTAACGTGAAGATCGATTCGATCCAATATTGGTCCGGATAGTTTTTGTTGATAGCGCGCTATTTGTGCAGGAGTGCAGCAGCATGGCTTAGTGGTGCCAAAATAACCGCAGGGGCAGGGATTGGCGGTCGCCACCAACAAGAAATCTGCAGGGTAGCAAAGTGTTTGTTTGGCGCGTGAAACCGTAACAAGCTTGTCCTCCAGAGGCTGTCGCAAGGCTTCCAGGGTAGGACGAGCAAACTCTGGCATTTCATCCAAGAATAGGACGCCCCTATGAGCAAGAGTTATCTCGCCAGGCTTGCTTGCGGCCCCTCCGCCAACAATAGATATATGACTGGCGCTATGATGGGGTGAACGAAAGGGCCTGTCGGTAATGAGTTCTTCATACTTGTAGTTTGATAGGCTGTGAAGGTGGGTGATTTCCAGTATTTCACTGTGCGAGAGCGGGGGAAGGAGACCGGCTAAGGCACGCGCTAGCATGCTTTTGCCTGTGCCTGGCGGACCTGTAAGAAGGATGTTATGACCCCCTGCTGCGGCGATTTCCAACGCTCTTTTGGCTGGAAGCTGGCCCGCAATGTCTGATAAGTCTAAAGTTGCCGGTGTTTGATTCGAGTGTATACTTTGTCCGCCTGTGCTGAGTTGAATGACGGGAGTCGATTTATTGTCTTCAATTTGTAGATCCCGAAGCGAAGACAACGTGACTATTTCGATGTCGGGAACCAATAGTGCCTGCTGTAGGTTGCCTGCGGGTATAAAAAACCGCGTAATTCCTAATTTTTGTCCCGCTGTTAATTTACCGATAATGCCGCGCACAGGTCGAATCGTGCCGTCCAGACCCACTTCGCCTATGATCGCATGATGGTCTCCATACGGAACTTTCTCTTTGCCTGCCATTAAGATGGCTGCGCCTATTGCGGCGTCAAAGCCGGTGCTTTCTTTTGGTATGTCGGCGGGTGCTAGGTTGATGGTAATGCGCTTACGCGGCAGGTCCAATCTGCAGCTGGAAAATGCACTGCGTAATCGTTCGCGGGCTTCGTCTACGGCCTTGTTACCTAGCCCTACAATAATGATCGACGGCAGGCCATTTGAAAGCTGACATTCAATATCGACAATGATGCCGGTTGCACCTACATTGAAAATGCTTTTGACGTGTTGCTTCACGGGTATGTTAATACGCCTAGTTCCCCCAAAAAGTAAAGGCCCGCTTGCGAGTAGCGGGCCTTCTTTGGATTTATTTTTTCAGTTTTTAGTTTGAAATTTTGGCGTTTCTTTTTTGTGGAACAACGGCTTGCGAGAAGCCGTTGTTAAGGTGTTCGTTTTTGTTTTTGAGCACTTTTTTTATTCAAGTGCTACTGTTATCTTATAAATTGAAAACCGGCCTGTCAACAATAATTCTGACGATTTTTTATAAACCTGTGTATAACTTTTTCTACCTGAAAAAATACTAAAACGCTCCGCTTATATTGAACACTTTTTTGCGAACGTTTTGTAGACAAAGATGGTTATGGCTATTGACAATTTTGGCCTTGTACGCTACACTAAAACCTAGTAAGTCAAAAACAAAAACTTACATTAACAATCCAAAAACAATAACGC
>DASVXH010000051.1:0-2243 GCA_036392795.1 Saccharimonadales bacterium (SeqCode) | reverse complement strand
CCTTAAACTCTTTGGCTACAAACACGGGTTCACCAGGTGTGCTGAGTACGGGATTGAATTCGTAGCCGATTTCATTAAAGCCTGGTAAATCTGCCGGGTTATCGATCCGGTTTTTGATCAACCAATGAGCGAGGGCGCCGCGGGCTATTTTGGCGTGCACAACGACAAATGTCGGTTCTTTTGTTTTTGGATCAATGGTCAAGAATTTTGGGGTGATGATACGCGCAGGATCGACATAAGATGTGACAACTTGGCTATATTCGACAGACGAAGCATTAATAATGAATTCATCCGAGGGCAGGCAGGCTGCGATTTTGTTGCCCCAAAATGCGTAGAGATTGTTATAGGGCGGATCGGGCAGCTTGTAGCCCATCTCTAGGCGGTACGGGCAGATTGTATCAAGTGGCCGGAGTATACCGTACAGCCCGGATAGAATCCGGAGGTGTTTATTGGCATACTGTCGATCTTCGGCGGAAAGTGTGGCCACCTGCAGACCACTGTAAATATCGCCCACAAAACTGTCGATGGCCGTGGATTGGCCAGGGGACCGAGTGGTCCAATTATTGATAAGTTGGTGGGTTTTTGCGGCCAACGACGGCGAAACGTGCATGCATTTCGCAAGTTGCGTAACAGAGAGGGTCTTTAGATAGCTGTCGAGCTGCCGGGCCTGGGCCAGTAGCTGCGGCATCCCAGTAGAATCTGGGCCAGCCTTTTGTCGCATGGTTTTGGACGAATGGATCAAGATAGTCATTATCCCTAGACTACTCCTATTGCTCGTCTGGTGGAATCATTTCGGCAATAACATGGTCGAGCCGGGCGCGTTGCAGGGCGGATAATGACTGCAGGATCACTTTTCCTTTTGTCTGGGTCATGCGCTGGATACGATTTAAAAGTTCTTTTGGAGAATAAGCAATTACGGCCGAAAGGTCATGGTTGATCACTGCCCCTTGTAAGCCGTAAGCTTCGGCAAAGTCCAAAATCTGGTTATAACTGTCTGTGGCTTTTTCCATGCGCTGCCTGATAGGTTCCCAAGTGTTTGACGCAATGGCGGCGATTAGGGCTGTTTGCTGCTGACTAAAATTGGCCTCTTTGTGAAGTTTATTGTAAATATCTTCAGCCTCAACTAAAGGCGCGATGGCTTGTTGATTATTCTTGGATTTCTTGGGTGGCCGTCGCTTGGTGCCGGCTATCAGCTGCATGGCCGGGCGGCTTTGTTCCTTTATACTGTCCAGGTTTCGATTGACTATATGGGTGACTGTTTTGCGCGCGTCAGCAACTTTTTTGTCCCAGTCGTCTGGATTGGTTACCTTGCGCCAAGCTTCTTTGATGTAGTCGCGATTGCGCTCAGTACTCAATATGGTTAAGGTCTGGGCAATTTCTGAACGAACCTTGTTTAATAAGGGCGAATTACCAAGTAATCTCAGTGCGGCAAGTTCCTGATTAAACGTTTGGCCGGTTTCATCCGTATTATCCAAAAGTGTAAAAGGGAATTCTTTAGGGTTGACTAGATTTTCTTCGGCTTGCCGTAGGAGTGTGGCCTCTGCGTGGCGGATTGCCTCTACGCCGACGATCATGCTTTCTTCAAACGTAATCTCTTTGTTGGTGTCCATGAAAGTATGGAATTGTTCTGCCAGCCGGTCGAACTCTTCTTCGATAGGCTCTAGTTTTTGGTCACGATCATGCAGTCGGTCGCCTAGCCACTGCAGGTTTTCAACCGACTGGTATTTAGAGGTCACAGGTCCTTTAGGGGGATCGGGAAGTGCGGAATTGAAGCCTTGTTCGGCAACAAGGGCTAACACATTTAGTGCGTCACCGGGGGTATTGAGTTGCTCAGCGCGCTCAAACTGTGACATAACCCGTTCTATCTGTAAATACGATTTAAGTGCAAGAGTGCTCCTGGCGATACGCGATTGAGTGATGCCATCGCATAAGTCCTGATAAAAATCGTCGCTCTCTTCGCTGTCGGCAATGCGTTTAGGGTCGGGTTCTTTAAAAAACTCTGCTAATTTTTGGTGGGTTGAAAGGGTGGTTTCGATGGCTCGTTCGGCGCTGCGAACCTCTTTTACTAAGCTTTCCCACTCGATGGGCTGAAAAGTTGGGTGGTAGTGTCTGTAACAGAGGTGTAGGGCCTCCAAAGGACTCATCGTGGCAAGGGACGGGGCGGCATCTGCCCTTTCGTGGAGCCCCCTTGCCCGCAAGTTGTAGAGGTTGAAATGCTTTCCCATTTCAGTGATCATATCAAG
>DASVXH010000050.1:0-57298 GCA_036392795.1 Saccharimonadales bacterium (SeqCode) | reverse complement strand
TTCTTTATTCCATTTGCCATTACCGTTTACGGCCTATCGTTGCTACATTTTAACGTCGTGCAGATGATCATCTTCTTTACCTTCTTATCTACGGCCAGCTTCCTGGGATTCCGCCTGAGCAGTATGATCCGCGAACTAGAGATCATGACTCAGTCGGCACGTCTGCTTTCCACGGTGCGTGATTTCTTTTATCTGCCGTTTATTTTGGTGGGCCAGTGGTTGTCCAGCAAATATGCAAAGATCAATGCAGTCGCTTACTTTTTAGATATAGCAATAGAACTGCCGCTGAAATCGGTACTTCGACTTCTGCGGCAGTGGTCACGGTTTCTCAGTGAGAAACACGACGAAATGTACTAGTTTGGCTTAGGCCAGACTAGCGACGAAAAGCGGGACGCTCTTCGCGGGGACGAGCTTCGGCAACGATGATGGTGCGACCATCGAGCTCTTTACCATCAAGTTGAGCGATAGCAGCACGAGCTTCCTCGTCACTGCTCATCTCTACAAAGCCAAAGCCTTTGGAGCGGTTGGTGTCGCGGTCCATAATTACTTTTGCTGAAACTACGGTACCGACAGTTGCGAACAGATCGCGCAAACTGTCATCGGTGGTACTATAGGATAGGGACCGAACAAACAGGTTTGTCACTATATTTTCCTTTGTCGTACGAAAGAGGTTCTGGGCTTAAAAGACCAGCTAGCTGCCCTCAGACGAACATTATGATTTAGCTATTAAACGTACAGAGCAGCCTAGCTGTAACTCGGTAATAGTATCACAGATGCTGAAACTAACCTATTATTATACTTACTGCAATACGAAACCAGGGTGTGTTATATAGAGTTTTATAGCGGCATATCACTCGTTAGTGGCCGGATGTATTGATACAGGTAGAGCGATCCGGTTACCAACAGAAGCGGTTCAGGACTCTCTAGTAAAAGTCTAAGGGCATCCTTGTAATTGTCGACAGCGTCAACGTGTTCTAGTCCAGCTTGAGCGGCGATGCCAGCCAACTCCTGAGGATCATACCATTCGTGAACATCGTCCTTTGGTGGTCTAGTAGTAATGCAGTGAGTTATAAGTGGCGTTAACGGTGTCACGGTGTCTTTCGGGTCTCGCCCACGGCCCGCGGTTAAAGCAATGAGCACTGCCCCCTTTTGACCAGCGAATTCCGCAGCCAGACTTTGTGCCAGCATGCACATTTTTTGTCCGTTATGGGCGCTATCAAAAATAATGCGCTTCTTGCCGACATAGCGCATTTCCATACGGCCAGGAATAAATTGTTCTGCCGCTTGTCGCAGATGGGCATCCGAAAGAGTCGGAGTATGGGGATCGAATCGCTCCAGGGCAAAATCCACCGCTTCGACTGCCAACCCAAAATTACGCTGTTGAAAAAAAGGCAAATGGTGGACAGCAAGATGGGTATTGACGCTCATGAGGACATGTAGATCGGCATGACGCTGACGACAGACGCTCTCAATAACTTGCAGTGCAGGTTCATCCTGACGATAACAGAATACGACATTGTTAGCCCCGATAATGCCAGCCTTGTGAGCGGCAATCTCGGTCAGTGTGCGGCCCAAAGCGTGCGTATGATCAAAACCAATATCTGTAATGACGCAGATCTTATCCTTCCTTGTTATGACATTAGTAGCATCCAGTAAACCACCCATCCCGGTTTCGATAACCATATAATCTACGCGTTCACGAGCGAACACCCAATAGCCAAAACCATATAAAATTTCAGCGTAGGTTAGTTTTAATTTACTTTTATCGGCCAAGTCCAAAAAAATCGCAAACTCCTGACAAAAGCGCCGCTCTGGCAGAGGCACCAGATCTAACATCGCGCGCTCTGATATGTGCTCTAAGTGCGGCGAAATGAGCAGGCCAACCCGTTTTCCTACAGCTTTTAGCAAAGCGGCAGCATAATAGGCAGTTGAAGTTTTGCCAGATGTACCCGCTACATGAATAGCTGGAATATGGTCCTGCGGATTGCCCAGAAAATCCATAAAGTCGCGCATATGATCCAGGGTGTACGCCTGCCTGCCGCGAATATTTCTGGGCCAAAAAGGTTCGAGCGCCGCCTCGACCTCAGCAAGATTTTTAAACGAATACATTGCCTATTATTGTACCCCCTATTACACTTCCGGGGACAATTTTAGAAATATCTTTAAGAATCTACTTCGCTATTTTGGTCAAAAATAACTACATCGGGCTGCTTTTGTTTTTCGGGCAATATGGTTATTTTCATACGGACGCAAGGCGTATCTTTGTTATCACAAAAACCTTCCTCGCTCGTCGTGGATTCATACGAATAGCAGTGTATCGTCGGGTTTACGGCAAAAACGGCCTTACCGTCTTTTGTGCAGGCCACATCTGCGGCTGTCCACTGGGGATCCTGCAGGGTTCTGGCGTCAAAACCATTATCGCGCAAAAACTGAGGGTCATCCAGCTGCTGCTTTGTCGGATAAGTACTGTTCGCAACATAATAGTCCGAGAGTTCATTTAGCAGCAGTGATAGGTGCTCCTTGCGCCGAGCATCTCTGTCCAGGCGGGCTTTTTCGGCACGATTAAGTGAATTAACAATAAAGTATGCTCCGGCACCGATAGCAATCAAGACTATTAGGATAATACCCAGTATCAGAAATGCACGTGTGCGATTTTGGGCTGGTTTCTCTACGATTATATCCTGGTTTTCGTGAGAAGGCTGAGGTTGCGCTGGCTGCTCAGCAGGCAGACTCAATCCACGAGAGGCTTGCCAGGTTGACTGTGACGCCGAGGGTTGGGCTGGCGGCATGTACTGAGGCGAGTTAGTTTGATTTTGGAGGGCCATTGCCTGCTGTCTCGCCACACGAATACCGGCATCCACCCAGTCCGTCGTCCAGCCGCGCTGAATAAGTCCAGCCCTAATAGTGGACTCAGGGATACCACGCGATAACTCCTGTGCAATGTACTGAGCCAGTTGCTCAAGTGTTGGATTCATTTATGTTAATAATACCCTTTTATGAAAGATTTTTCCAGTGGTCATGCCACTATTTTGGCTTGGACCGAGGCCGTAGTTTATAGCATGCGTTCAGGACGTCGTGCCGCCACTCATAGGCCGCATATCCAATAAGCCCCGCACTTAGCACCCCCGCAATCAACCATTGACTCGAATTACTGTCGTCCGCGGGCAAATCCTGGACTTTGGCAAGGGTGACCGCTCCACTCGTTTGCTTGCGGCACCGTCCCGTTTCGGGATTTCGAACGTGCGCCTGGGGACAAACTTTGGGCACTGCTGCGACAGCTAGGACGTGACGGCAGCGACCAGTTTCACTATTACGCTCCTGACCGGGCCGACAAGCAATCGGACGGCTAGACGCTATATTTGCCACGCGACAACGCCCCGTTTCGGGACTGCGCTGCTGTCCCGTCTTGCAGGGCATGGGCTCTTGGGGGCGTGCGATACTGCGACAGCGGCCGGTCTCCGGATTACGCTCCTTGCCAGGCGCACAGGATGTCGCCACGCCCGGTTCTTCATCAATCCGTTCATGCTTCGGATCTGGCAGCCGATTAGCCGCACCAGGTGTTGGGATAGGTGTCTTCTGCCAGCCTTCATTCACATACGCCCATGCCTCGTCGTCGGCCAAACCATCGGTATATCGAACACTCATCTCATTATCACCCCCAATCAGCCACACTTCTGCCCCTGTACTATTTGGCAGCGTAAATTCAATATCTGCCGCGTAGAGCGCCCTATAAGCGCCGGATTCCAGCATTTCGTCAGGCAATGCCAGCAATTTCTCTTCCGCGCCAATCTTCACCCAGCACGTATCTAGTGATTGTGCGGTTGGTGTAGAATTGTAAACCTCGATATACTCTTTTGCACCGTCAGCACCAGCGGGGTTTGGCAAGATCTCAGAGATTACCAGTTCGCATGAAACAATCGGCTCCTCCCTCAATGCTTCTAGATCACCGCCCTGGGGCGTAGGTCGATCCCGCAGAGCATATCCTTGTCCTCTGGTCACCCCATCTGCAGAAAGCATCCGCTCTAATGACCGACCAGGTGATATTGTGGCTACCTTTGGCCACTGCCCGATAGCCACGCCACTGCCCCAGGTCACTAAGTCAATAACCTTGCTCTGACTATCAACCATACGCACATGCCCGCCGCCTTGCGCCAACAGCCCCGAAGATGAAGTAGTTTCGGGTAACAGCATATCTGCAGCATGTCCCTTACTGCCAATCAATACATATCCATGAGCATTTACCGTGCCTCTAAATTCGGCAAGAACGCGGGTTGGTGCCCCCTGCCCAGAGTGGCTGGCGCTCAGATATTCCAGTCTCCATCCCGTAATATCCTTTTGTTCGCCAGGATTATAGATTTCTACAAACTCTATACGACCGTCGATCATCCCTCCCTCGGTTACACCGCTTGTTTGTAGTTCATGTATCATCAGCCCAGGCGCATCAGGTGCGTCGATAATTTCAGCCCTTACGGTCCCGCCTAAGAGATGCATACTCAGAACGGCTAGCAAAACAAATGCTGATAGTTTTTTCATGGTCGGCATAGTAAAAATAGTTCGTATGCAGAGTCAAGTATTATTTTTATGACATCGAATAGTTATTCCCGAAAGTTATGTCCAGTTACTCGGTAGAGCCAAAGCGCTGTGATTGCCAATATCACATAACATAGAGCGAGCCCAACTACCGAAATAGCCAACTCGACCGTCGCCCCGGGCAAAGAGGCCGTATAAGTAATAACCTCGGTCATATACTTTAATACTGCTTGCGCCGGCACCCCTATAGTGTGCGCGGCGGTGGGCACTATCACGCCAGCTAGGCCACCAACAAAAACCAGCAGCATTGCCGCTGGAATGAGCGGTACGACTAGGACATTGGCCGGCAAGGCGTACATTGCCACAACCCCAAAAGCATAGAGAATGATAGGGAGTGTAACAATCTGCGCTGACAGCGTTTCAACAACCAACCGCCAAAATGCATTAGGAGATTCGTCTCCCCAGAAATACCGCACAATCAGTGGCGACAGGAGCATAACACCACTAAAGGCCGCAAATGACAGATACCAACCCAGCTCTCCCCATATAAAGGCCGGGTTATAGAGCGCAGTCAATGCGGCTGCCACCAGCAGAAGCACCACCGGATGCACCGACCGGCCATAATACCAAACCGCCAAACCAATCGCCGCCACCAACCCAGCCCGCGCCATAGACGGGCTAAGACCAGTAACAGCCATGAAACCCAGAATCATGCCGACCGCACACATCGTCGCCAGATATTTAGAGACCCCGAGCAATAATGAGCGCGCAAAACTCACCAAAATCGTCAGATTATACCCACTGGCAACTACGGCATGCGTCAACCCCACTGATCGTAACTGATCATCAAGTTCGGGCGGCAACGCCGTCTGCTGTCCCGTCAAATAGCCTATGCCAAGAGCGGCCTGCGGCTCATCGATAGCACGTCGAATTCCCGCCGCAAACCAATCACGCCCCTGGCGAGCCATATCACCTGGGTGCGGACGCATAACCGTAACTACCTGTGCCTGTGGCATACTGGCTGCAAAACCGCCAAAACCAGGTCTTAATTTGCCTCGGATTATCACCGTATCACCTCGCAACACTACCGCACGCGAGGTTGTATTCACCCACACAGAACCCCGAATTCGTTGATTTGAAATTTGGCGCAATGTTATGTCCAAGCGTTGATCACCACGCCTGCCCCAACCCGGATCTTCAGCCACTATCCCCCGCAACTCAACTATTTGACCATAATAACGACTAACTATAAATACCTGGCTTTCTGCCCTGGCAGCGCGCGCCATACCGAATAGAAAACCGGCACATAGCGCGGCAATTGCTAAAATCCTCCACCGCCGGCTAGCCATAACTACTACAAGCACTATTCCACTAAAGATCAGACTGGCCTCATCTATGCTTACATGGCGGCCAAAAACAATCCCCGACAGTATGCCAGCTGCAAGCCACGCCAAATGCCAGCTTATATGAACTTTTACCAGCAACCCTCGCCACATGACCGCGCATTATGCCATAGGTTCGTTACAAACAACCAGCCGAAATCTGCGTTAATTGGCTGGCGTCTTGATTGGTAGTCGCTGATCCGGACAGCCAGATAATACTTTTGCCATAGCGTCGCGCTCAGCTGCTGTCACCCACAGATGATAGGCAACTTTAACCGCAATCTGACGCGCAACATAACGACAACGATAGTCTTTATTGGGCGGTAGCCAAGTGGCAGCATCGGCATCACTTTTATCCATATTAGCCTTGCCTTCGACGGCCAGCAGATTTAAAGGATCGTTAGCAAAATCCTCGCGCATAGCCGAAGTTAACTGCTGTGCACCTTTTTGCCAGGCATCAGACAAAGCTACTACGTGGTCGATCTGTACATCGTCGCTGGTCCCCGCACCGCGCACAAATTCGATAGTCGTGGCGGTGTAGGGATCGTGCAAGGTCCCTTTTATCACTCGGCAGTCAGTTTCCGACTGTAATTGTTCATTTTCCATATCTCGAGCCAGAATAAGATTGCGAATGTCGCAGTTTCCGGCGTCTCGCCAGCCGTCACCAAACTGAGCACGTGAATAACCAGTCTTTGATGCCCTGCCCTTGACACTTAACGTGTTAAGGGCTTCCAAGGCCGGCATGGCGGTGACCATTTGCTGTGGCGAAACTGTCGTAGGAGGCGCCATGACTGCCTTACGCTCATCACTCCAAGTACTTATTAGCGTCGTACCAAGGATGGCAATCAAAGCCAGGGCAGCGGCAACTAATCTTCTGCGTCGGGGAATTTTCATACATCCCTACTGTAGCAAAGGATGGCCAAAAAGAATAAACCGGCCTTTACAAAAGCCGGCTCGTTCTTTGCCTGGTTTTTAGTTGCAGCGTCCTACCCCTTTCTATTGTTGCGGTCGGTCCGCGATTCAGTGGGACCTATAAGGTCGGGCCTCCAGGTCAGCAAGGCACAAAAAATGATCGGCCTGTGCGGGCACAACCGAAGATTTTTTGCACATAATCGTGGGTGAAACTAAGATGTAGTCGGATTTTAGTCTATGCTCGAGCGGTCGGGTAGGCACAGGTGGCAGGACATCTCTTAGAGACAGCTTGGCGTACAGTTTGGCTAGTATCTTGGATGCGTTCTTCATATTCAGATCGCCGCACAGGATTAACGGCGCATGCAATGCTACAAGCAATTGTTGTTCGATTTGCTGAATATTCTGGGCACCTGCTCCATGCTTATGATCGACACCAAAAACATCAAAGGGCATCATCTGGGTATTGGCGATCATCACGCCATCCAGCTGATACAACTGCGCCATTTTGTCGTGGCGCTGTGCCGGTTGGCCGTCTTTGAATCGCAGCGCAAAGTCGGGAAAGGGATAGGTCAAGTCTGCCACGTGTTGCAAACGCCAGCGGGATAAAATCGCATTGCCCAATCTATAACGATCGTCGATGTGCGAGGGGCTGACGGCAACTTCGTATACATAAGGCAAGTCCAAGGCTCTGGCTATATCTGCAGCAATTGATTCGCCCGGACGGCTATGTGTCTCTTGCAGGCACACAATGTCTGGTAAAACCGCTCGTAACTGATCTATAAAATAGTCTAGGTCCAGCCCAGCATAATCAAAAAGACTGGCCGCCGATCGCATTTTGTGCCCACCGGCAATATTCCAGGAAACTACCCGCATACTACTCAGCTTAGCAGATCACATCGTGTGATTCAGCCCAACTATTCTTACTGACCGGCAATAAACCTTACAGCTTTTTTCATTTCTAACCTTTATACTGGCCAATTATGAGCGAAATATTTACTTTTCCACCAAATCCTGAACAAGAGCCAACCAGCCCAAGTCAGGAAATTGCCACTTACCTAGGCGAAAAATACGGCGAAGAGCACGGCTTTGATGCGGACACGCTGTCCGAAATAGCTGCGCAACCATTTGAACTTGCCTACGAGACAGCCTACTCACACCTTAGCAGCGCCGGACTAAGCGAAGAAGAAGCAGACCGGGCAATGGCACCTTGGATCCAATCAGAAAATCAGGACGGCTCCATCTAAATCTCCTTTCTTTATTTTTGGCGGTTTTGTTTGACCCTAAAAACCGCCATTCGCGTAATTAAATCGATCGGCACCGGTTTGTCGAAAGGAAATTGTATGGTGCTCTTGGATTTTTTGTACGGTGCCAGCTCTTTTTCGAATTCAGAGAAAATGGTAAAGGGCGGCGGGCACGATAATGAATAATGATTTTTAAAAGCCGAAAAATAAAACACGAACCCATGGTCTTTGATAGCCGGAATCTGATAACTAATCACCTCTTCGCCCTCGGGTGCGCCAGCATGAATCGCCTGGCGAACGGTTTGCAAGATTTCTTGAACCTCTGCTGGCAGAGTTTGCAGGTATTCATCTACATTTTTAAAGTCGGTTTTTGCCATACGCTAATTGTATCAAAATGCTCACTACCAGCCACCAAAACGTCTTACACTCCGTCAACTTCCCCTGGCTTCAAAAGAACCCCGCTTTTGGACACCTGAGGTACGCAGCACATGCTGCGATTAAAGCAGCAAGGCCGGCGCTCACCGTGTTTCATCTTTGAGATCGCGACCTCTATGCGGTGTGTACGTGTTCCGGACTGGGCAGTCGCACCAATCCAGCGAATCCATTCCCAGCGTGCCAGAGGTGTTATTCGCCCCCATAAATCATGCGTTTGGGGATCAGCATCAACCGCCGCCTGCACATCAGCGGGCACTACCGGTTCGGGCCAGTCTTTACTGGATTCAATAGCGAGGGTTACGGAGTCGCCGGCCCTAATTCCGGCAGCTTTTTGCATCGCTTTATCGACGTTCAGCCAGTGACTGCCATCGCCGTCCGGCTCTAGCGCGGTCTGAAAATGAAAATCATTTATTTCGCCCTTTACCATCACTTGTCCGCGCGACGGCAGTTGGATACTTGCGTCTTTTGGCAATCTGACGATCAGCCAGGATTTAATGGCATACGGTTTAGCCTTAAAACGAATCATAGTCCTCATTATACCTCAGGACCAATCACTTTTAGGGTTCATTTCCCATAATGCCGTGACCCTGTTATAGTTGCCAATAATCATGCATGCGTTGTCTGTAGTCTTTGGTCTTAGAGCAATCTATCTCAAACAAACCTGGATGCAAATTTTCGTGGTCTATGGAATACTCGGTCTTTGCCTGGGCTGGTTTGGCAGCACATACCTTGGGGATTTCTTGGCAGGAATCTGGGTATTCTGGCTCCTTCTTGCGATATATAGCTGGGCTCTGATACGCACAACCGTACGAACCCTGCTAGCCGACAATATTTTGCGAAAATACGGCGAGGCGAACTTTTTACTTGCCTCTGAGCTAGGAGTATCTTCGACCAGGCTGGAAATCAACGCCAAAAACAGCGCTTACCCTATCGCTTCGCAGGGTAAGACACAGATTTGCCTTAGTACATTCACCTTCTATGTCAGAACACGGCTGGGGTCATACCTTTCCAAACAGATACTCTACACCGTTCTTGTAATCCCTCTGACGCGCCAGCTGCCCCACATATTGTTTGACAGCAAGCGCGCCAAAGGGAAACAGTTCAGATCGGTATATCTGAAATCTCAAAAGATCCACGTGCAAGGTACGTTTGACCTACTTTTCGATACCTACGTCCCCAAGTATTACGCCGTCGACTCCCTGAGCTTTGTCTCGCCGGAGGTTGCGGAGGTTTTGATACAAGCTCAGGAATATGATCTTGAAATCATCAACGATAAATTACTAATTTATGCGCCCCTACTGGACGAAGACGGCATAGCCACCCTTAAGAAAAAGGGTAAACTTATTGCTACAGCTTTTAACGACAATATTGATAATTACCGCGATGACCGCCTGACCGGAGAGGAACGCCGCACCACGGTTACACCATTTGCACGATCCCTATTGCGAAGTCCCCGTAAATATGTGATTTCGGCGATCACTTCGGGCTTGGTAAGCACCTGCTTTATAGTCGGATCGTTTCTTGCAGCTCCAGAGGACAGGAAAGACATTCTACTTAACGATCTGTCTATCATTGCCTATACTCTTTTCTTGTTTAATTCTGTGACTGTGTATCAGATAATTCATGAAAACGGCAAGCGCCTCGAATCATATCGCTCTTCTCTCAGGCCTCCAGTCCGCAGAAAGAATCATATTTATAGACGGGAGCTTCGTTTTTAGATCTGTATGAGTGAGGCTTTATATCGTACGGTTTTTATGTCTAAAGGGGAGGCGAGCAGCTGGGCTGCGCGCTTTCGACTCCCAAGGGTGTTGACGCGCCAAGATGTCCTGGCCGAAATTGACCGCGGAGTTCAAGCGATGAAGTACTCGCCTCATATACCATTAGATAGAGTGGCGGAATGTGGTTTGTCTGGAGTGTTAATCGGACCAGCGGGCGACGATGATGCTGAATTGGTACAGGATGTTATTTTTGCAACCGATCCCAGCAGACGATTGGGCGAGCGTGATGCAGGTGAATGTGACAACCATGCCATTCGGATAGCAGAAGTAAATGGTTGGACAGAAGTTGACAATCCCGAAGAGCTTGCAGCCGATGAAAGCGAGGTCGCTTTTGCAGGCAGCGTCCGCGTAATTATGGGACGCAACAAAGATCAATACGGCGGCACGTCCGCCTTCACCCTTGCCGAAGCGCGAGCCCTGCTTCCTACTACAACGCTGTTTAATACGAGCGGTGGCTACCTTTTCTCTGACCGACCAGGCTGGGACGCGCCCTACGGCGAACCCGCCATTATTGCCGTAACAACCGCCGAACACTATGATGCACAAATGGAACAAGAGTTGTTCTTGCTGGCAAAAGGGCTCAACGACCAGCATCGCTTCGTCCTGGAGACTCCTTGGGGTGCTGAAGTCTTTGAAATTAATTCTCCCGACAAGCGAACTTAGTTGTAAACTGGCATATAACTGTTCACTATAGTTTACGCTGTGCAATCGCCTCATCACTGGCGGGCACCGTCATGCTTAAAAGCTATTTTATCTTCTTGCGCCAATGAAGAAAAATGACGCCGATTAGCACAATAAGGACCAAGGCTACAGGAATGTACACATAAGGCTGTCTGCTATAGTAGGCTGGGCCGCACTTTATATCAGCGCCCGCAATATTCCCTTGAATAATCACAGTCTTAGTGTATTTACACCCGGGCTCTGGTTGAGCTTGTTCAAACGCGAAATAGGTAAGGATACTCATGTAAATAGTCTATCAGAACACTGCTCTACGCGAAGTCAGAACGGTTCTTAAAGGGACATTAAAGGGTTTATGTCTCGTCAGCATTACTAAAGCGCCTCATGTCTTCATGAACTTGCCCCATCAATTCGCCCAACCTTGATGCATCAAAGTAAAGCGTAGGTGCGCCCTCAGGACTTTCCTGAACGTACTTATGAATGGGTGGCGGAGCTTCTATGTCGGGTACTTCTTTCCCAAGCTCCTCATTGAAACGGTTCACCTCATCAGCCGCCGCTCTAATTAAAAACTCTGCTTCACTATCAGGTAGTCTATTCGCTTCTGCATACTGCTGGAGAGTCATAAATCCTTCGGGAAGATGCGGTTCGCCGTCTGGACTCGTTGGTCCTTGTTTCATAACTTCCGACTATAACATATAGATGCCATTACGCAAATAGAGCGACGGTCTTAGGTACATGTATCACTGCAAAAAAGAAAACTAGGACTAGAACGAGGATCTTAACAGATAGAAAAGCTTCTGAAGAAGCCCTGATTAAATCCTGGTACGCTCAGTGTATAAAAGGTGGAACCAGTTGTGGGCTGATATAGTTAAATTAGATAGCGATCTGCGAGGAATAGACATAAGCCTAGATCCGCAAAATCTACCTCTGGCCGAGATCTCCTAGAGCAAATCTTCCCAATGATACAACCACAGGATTAGTAGAACCCGCTTTACTTTCGGCTATGGGAGATATCTCCTGGAATACGATCGCGGGTAGGCCTAGGTCCTGACCGCTCCTACCTGCTTGGGTGAATCCTTCATATACTTGCTCGACTCCGCGCACAACACTAGCTGGTAATAAATCAGGATCGGGATATGCCACGCTAAAACCAAATTGACGCTCAGCTAGGCGCGCCATTCGCTCGTAGGTGACACCTATAAGGTATTTTGGATTGAGTCCCTGTGCGCTAATGTACTCACACACTAAGGCAAGCGAGGCGTGTACTGCATCCCGAGACCGTGAGCCTTTGGGTACGGGAGGGAGGTGTAAGTCAAGGTACTGATCACCCTTGCGAAGACTAAGTCCCCCTTCTTTATCTTCATAATCAAATGTGGCTCGAGTATCGCGGACGACGAAAATACCCAGCTTTTTGAATTCTTGGTAGACTGTAACATCATCGGCATGACTCGTTAGAGAATCAACGCGATCTTTTATTTCTACCTTGGCAAGAATCTTCTCCGCAATTTCTCTACTTAGCAGATCCTCTGCATTATGGAGCATCTCGTAGGCAACCGAGCGGGCACTCTCAAGAAATAGCCGGTTGGGATTACTCTGGCCAGGCTCCGGCGAACCAAGACGTTCAGACATAAAAATATTATAACATAAAGTAGTATACACCACAAGAAACGAGGGTCTATCGTGAAATGCGTTGCGCCCAAAAGGATGCGAACCCGTGAAACAGATGAGAATTTTCATACAAACAAAAAAGACGACCGTCTATGGTCGTCTTCACATCTGTAAGTCTACAAGGGTACGCTCAGTGGATAAAAGGTGGAACCGGTTGTATCCGAATATTGTCAGGTTGTATAGAAAGTTAGAACAACTGGATATCACCGGCTGGTCTGAGTAAGCTCCAGAAAGATAGAGTGGTCGTAACCAACATCAGGATTTGTCTCAGTAACATCAATGTTATTCTCTAGCCTGAATGGCGGCGTATTAACAACACCCAGCACAAGGCCCTGCTCCTTATCGGGGATAGCGTAATGGGTCGTGCCCGATGGAGTAACCACAACATCGCCTACGGCGACTTTACGAATTTCATTACCGACTACCACCCAACCCAGACCTCCAAGTACAAAATAAACTTCTGTCTCGCCATTTGCATGGTAATGCGGTTGAGCAAATTCAACTCCTCGCATATCAGCAATAGCAAAGCTTTCATTTGGGCGATCAAGCAAATTATCAAGCTCGTATACCGGACCACATCCGGTAGCCTTCGGCTCAATATCCTGAACCAACTCCTGCCAGCTCCTTACGGATGCAAGATAGGGCCGCCATGCGTCTACGAGTGTTTGTATTTCAGGGGAGTATTTTGCGTCAGCCATAAGTTTTTATACTAAAACAATCAGCATGCTTTGTCGAAGTATTGCTTTATACTAAGTCCATATGAAGAAACCATTTACGGACAAAGATGCAGCAAAGCTCGTAGACTGTGCTGTCGAACTTGCACGAACAACCGCAACCGACGATAAGGGCCCGCAGCCGATGGCTATCTGTTGTATGAAAGCAGATCAAGGTGTTATGGGCGTGCCCACTGCTTTTCGATGCATGGATACAGTCAAAGCTACCAGTGCAACATTTGCCATTCACAAAGCTTATACAGTTTTACTTTACCAGGCCGACACCAAAAAACACGCCGACCGCATCAAAAACGGCACATGGAGTGAAGCCGACATGATCTTAATGGCGCAGACTATCCCGCAATTTACACCTTGGGATGGCGGTATACAGGTGAAGGATGACGAAGGCAACATACTCTGCGCGCTGGGTGGCGCGGGGCGAACTTCTGGGGGCGATCGCCGATTGGTCGTACTTGCAGCGCACAAGATGGGCTACAAAACTAACTTTGATGAAAAGGGCGAATCAATCTCCTAAAGCTCTCGCCCTAGGAATGTGAACCTTATTTACGGATAAGTCATTCAAAACAAAAGTTCCAGCATAAAATCTGGAACTTTTTTGATCTGTCATGTTGCATGGTACACCCGGCAGGATTCGAACCTGCGACCCCTTGGTTCGAAGCCAAGTACTCTAATCCGCTGAGCTACGGGTGCGTATACTTGTAGGATTATATCAGAGAAGCGATCTCCAGCCCACCTTATATAACAGATAAACACTGACCCTTAGTTAAAAACCGGGGTCAGTGTTTATAGCGACGACCAGGATCTAACTGTAAGCGTAGTACGCCATGGCCATAAAGATCACGCTCAGCAGCGCAAAGATCACAACGAGCAGTTGAACGGTAGAAGATTGTTCAGCTGTCGCGGAAGATTTCTTGGCAATTGAACGAGCGGGTACGTTTTTTACCGTCGTTCGCGCCGATCGTCCCGTGCGCGAAGCTGATGCCTTGGGCGTCGGCTTCTTTGTTTTCTTACTTGCCATTTATTTTATTCCTAGCGGGTTACGCTAATCGTCTTACCCTGTTCGGCTGCGGGTGCACTTACTGTAATCCGACCATTCGCAGTCTTTAGGATCTTATAACCCGTACCGTTGGTAGCACACGTAGTAGCACATTGCGGATCCTGAGGAATCTTGGTCAAATACTTTTCATTAGTGGTTACCACAGTAAGGTCAACCAAGCTAGTACAGCTGGCAGCGCCAGTAGCACAAATTTCGGTGGCCGTAGTAGTTACCCC
Organism: Saccharimonadales bacterium (SeqCode); assembly: GCA_036392795.1. GTDB lineage: Bacteria > Patescibacteriota > Saccharimonadia > Saccharimonadales > UBA4665 > JARIHD01. Next base: position 42,668 of record DASVXH010000050.1, on the reverse strand, counting down.
TGTAGGAATCGCCCCATTGTTATCCAGAGAATATTGGTACACTGCGTTCAAAATCGTAGTGACGTCGGCTTGGCGCTGCGAGTTACGGCTGTCGCCCAGCTGCTTACCTGGATTTATCGCGATAATAACGATGCCCGCTAAAATAGCAATAATCGCTACGACCAGCAGGACTTCCAGCAAGGTAAAACCTTTTTGGTTTTTTATGCTTCTTATATTGACCATACTATCCCAACCCTTTCGTTATATTATGGTTTTTAAGCGTCGCTTACTTCTTGCCAAGAAGTAATACTTAAGCTTGATGAACTAATTGTAACATAGACTTTCAACTTTTTGACAACACTGTTTACTGTACCTGTAGTATCGATTGTTCTAGTACTAGCCCCCGTCGAAGTAACGGTGTAGCTACAAGAACCCTGTCCCAAACTCATTGAGTTCGTTCCTGTAAAAGCTGTGCTGTCATGAATCTGCTGCAACGCTTCTTCGGCACATGCATTGGCTAGACCACGTGCCTGGGCCGATTGCTGGATAACCAGGGTCGTTCGCTGAGAATCCGTACCGGTCGTCAGAAGTGCTATACCCACCGCAAGACTGGCGGCGCCGATGATCAAGACAGCAAGGAGTGCTACGTAGCCATTTTGTTGATCCCGGAGCTGTATCATGGTATAGCCGCCGTTCCTGTAAAGGTCTTTTGGTAATCATATTCATTTTTGCCACTAGAATTGACACGGGAGACAGTAAAACTGACCTGCAGCACTCCATCCGTACCTGAGCGCGTCAAATTTTTGAAGGTCAGACCACTAACCAATACCTTGTCATTCGTTAGAGGAGTTACGCCGCCCGTACCTTCTTTTATTTGCAAGGCCGCCGTACTACCTCCTCCGGTAACGATCGGTGCATACATCGAAAATTCATACGTAGAGTTAGTGCCGCCAGGCCACGCGGAAGGCCACGTGCCATATGTTCGACTTGTATAAACCGACTGATTAGCACCGGCAGTATGATACCGCAAATTATTTTGTGTACTTGCCGTGCCATTGGTATTGTAACTCAGCCAATATACCTGTCCACTCGTCACGCTCACCGCTGATATAGGGAACGCATTCCATGTACTTGCCGTCAGCGAAACATCAGAACTACTTGCCAGCAGCGTGGTCGGAGCGGTTGAAGTCCCGGAATAGATAGCCATTTGTGCTTTATTATTGGGCGAAGCACCGAGTGAGGACCCGACCATTGCATAAAGGGCGGATACCGTTCCAGTTGCCCCGGCGGTAAATTTGGTAGCGTTGATAAAATTACTATTCGATGTGTCAGTCGAGCCGCCGTCCGTGCTATAGCCCATATTCGTGGATGTACCGCTCAGATCAATCAACGTTGGACTTAGACTGGCCGTCGGCACATTCAAGCTTAGAGTTGACCCTGTCGCACCAGCAGCAGGCGAGGTAATACTGGTTGCGCCCCGAATAGTCTGCGTTATGAGCTCCATGGCCGCGTTTCCTTGCTGGTTAACCTCCGACACGCTCTGATTCTTTATACGTGAATCTGCTGCTGTAGCGAAAAACAAACTTACCGAAATGAGTAGGGTACCTACAATACTCACGTATAAAAGCAGTTCGATGAGCGTAAATCCGCGTTGCGACTGGCTAGATGATACATGACTCATGGCGTTGATATGTCCACCCTAAAGTACACTGGATCTGACGCCGTGGGACCCGCCCAAATGGTGTTTTTGGCAGACCAGGTGGCGCTACCGCCGGTTAATCGTCGCTCATTTAGATCGCGAGAAGCAGACGTCGCATTCTGATAAATTCCGGCGAATATGGCACCGCTAGCAGGATCTGCACGCAAACGGACAAATGATGTGTCGTCGCTGCCGCTTAATACGCTAGCAGTACCCCAAGCGCTTCCCGACCACTGTTTTGTCGTGACAGTCAGACTGTCCCCCCACATCAACCATGCCTTGCCCGCGTTAGAAGCATGGGTTTCCCATACTATGTCGAAATTGCGTGAGGTAATATTTTCGGTTGCGGCAGAATGTTCGGCATGCTGCGTAGCAGTATCCCAAGCGCTTCCTGACCACTTACGAGTGTTTAAATCGGCACCGGCATCCTGTACGCCAAACATGATTTCATTCGAATTTGGGCGTGACGCTAATTGGACCCATTCAGCCACACCGCCTTCGGCGGCTATGTCCAATAGGGTTGCGGCAGAAAGTGTCGTACCATTCCATGTACGATAATATTGGTCGGTAGCCACAGCATCTCCCCAGATAAACATAGCCTTTCCCGACGTCTGTTCGTACTCGACATCGATAGATTTTTTGGTGGCAGTTGCCGCCGTAGCATCCCACACAGCAGCCGTTCCCATAGTACCCCAGGAACTACCGTTCCAAGCCATGCCGTATACGTCGGCATTTGAATCCAGCATAATCATCGACACCTCATTACTCCCACTCAGTGGGTTTGGATCAAGCTCGATCCAGTTTAGCAGCCCAGTCGTGGGAGGCGCAGCAACAACCGTTTCGGCAGACAATGCACTTCCGTTCCAAGTGCGGTAAGCGAAATCGACGGCTACTGTGTTCGGCGAATAAGCGATCACGGCGCGGTCACTGTTTTTTTCGTAGGCAATATCAAAACTTCGCGTCGATGTACTGCCTCCACCTATCGACGTCAGGTTGCCCCAACTTGTCCCGTTCCATATCTGAATATAAATAGCTCCTGTGGAAGTCTGGACCCCAAGAATGGCTTCGTTACGAGTACGGGCACTTTTCAGTACGACATAATTAATGTTTCCGGCGACATTTTGTGCCGCAGCTTCGGCGCTCCAGTCGGTGCCATTCCAAATTCGATAATAAGGCGTGGTAGTCGTCTTAGAATAAGCCATCATAATGGGCCCCGTCGTAGTTATCGAGGCCAACCAGTTAGAGAACATGGTATTTACGCTAACTTGGCGCAGATTGCCCCCTATTGTCCAAGACGCCGTAGAAGTGACATTTTTTCGATCAGCGCCATTGGCGGCAATGGTTACTTGCCTACTTGCATTGCAGTTAGCATCACAGGTCGAGGCCAAACCCCACTGATTACCGGTTTGCGACAGATAATACGTTCCGTCAGTCAGGGTAGAAAATCCTGAGTCACGAATATTGCGCACTGCCTGTAATCCTTCATCGGCCAAAAAGACAGCCCGCGACCGATCACCCGCACCGGCCGTTGACTCCCGGCCGTAAATAATTGCCCCAATCAAGGCCACCACGACGAAACCAAACACTGTGGCCGCCAACAGCACCTCTACCGGCGAAAACCCCCGCTGATTGGAATATCCACGACTAATAGCTGACCATACCCTTAGCATTGATTGTCACCGTTCTTACTTCGTTATTTCCGGTTGTCAGTGTAATTGTGCCGGTTGTTAAAGGAGTGCCGGTTAGCTTTGCAAATGAAATATCAGAAAGACCGCTTACGCCGGTAATATTGCCTTGTAGCGTTGTTGATTCGTCATAGGAGCTATCGCGACTAGCAAAAGTTGCGCCTTTATACAGATAAAACATACCGGCTCCGCTTTGGATACTTACACTCCACATGCTATCGCCATTACCATCCCGGGCATACGTTTGGGCTCGCCGCAGGGCATCGGCCAGACTTTGCGTTGTTATATCGAGATCGTTTCGTACTTGAAAACTTTGAAAGAGTGGTAACGAGAGGCCTACAAGCATGCCGATAATTACAACAGACAACAGCACCTCAATCAAGGTAAAGCCCTTTTGCAAGCTGTTCATTATTGGAGGCCTCCGACCAGGCTGTAGATGGGCATTATAACGGCGATGGCAACGCCCATTACCCCAACCCACACCACCAGCAAAAGAAGCGGCTCAAGGATAGTGGCCAGACTTTGTGTAGACAAGTCGGACTTTTCCTCGTAAATAGTACCGATACTCAGCAGTGTTTCCGGCAGCGAACCTGATCGTTCACCAGCAATAACCATCTGCTGCACAGGGGGTGGCAGCTGTTTGGCATTAGCCGGTTCTTTAGGCAGGGTCGAACGAAAACTATAACCATCCTCAAATGCGTCTTTCAACATGATGTAGAGTTTTTTGTACTGGGGCGCATTGGTAGCGTCGGCCAGAGACTGTAGTGATTGTGTCACCGTCAAACCAGCCTGCAGTAACGTCCCCATCAGGTAACCAAAACGGGCGATTTCAACTTCGTGCATCAAGCGTGACACGCCAGGAATATGGAATAAAAAGCGCTGTCCGATGCCACGGGTTTTTGGATGCACAAAAAGGACGTAGATGATTAGCGCCACCGCCGCCAAAAATAGCGGTACCGCCCAATAGCCATTAGCTTTTAGAAACACACCGAATTCAATAAACACTTTGGAAATAAACGGCAGTTGCACGTTCAACTGCTTGAACGTTTCGGCTAGACGCGGCAGCAAAAACCAAGCCACCCCTAGCCCAACCAGTAGACTAAGCCCAAGCACAAACGACGGATACAGCATTGCTGAACGAACTTTTGATCTAAAAACGCGCTGTTTTTCTTCCTGGCGTGCTGCAATCTGCAAGTTTTCGACCAATCGACCGGACTGCTCGCCCAGCCGAACGAGAGTAAGTGTTTGCTGTGTTGCAACACCAGAACGCTCCATCACTTGCCACAGCGGCAGGCCCTCGTCCACATCCCGCTGCATTTGATCGAGCGCTTTGTTGAGTTCCGTTGATTTACTTGTTTCTTTAAGCGAGGCAAACGCCTCCTGGACAGGTACTGCGGCACGTAACAACAGCGCTATATTATTAGTAAAATAGTCGCGGTATTTGGAAGAAATGTGGTATTTTCTGGTTTTCGGCGCCTTGGCTTCGGTCATATTATTTGCCCGCTGTCTTCGGCGGCTCGACAACGCGCAGCACCTCGGCGACGCTAGTCAAACCGCTCTTAACCTTTTCGATTCCGTCGTTAAACATCGGCACACTTCCTTGGGACCGGGCCAGTGTTTCAATCTCGCGCGAAGAAGGACGCGCGATCACCAATTCTTCCATTTCTGGCGTTACGGCAATTAGTTCGTATAATGCACTGCGCCCGGCGTAACCGGTGCCGCCGCAGACCGAACAACCTTTTCCGGCATACACATTGGCGCCTTTAGCAAAATAAGTCGCCACTTCAGCCTTATGGGCAGATAATTTACCTATTGCCTCTTCAACCGGCAGGCTATAACGGCAGTGCGTGCAGATTTTTCGGATTAAACGTTGTGCGACGATAATCTCTAGTGTGGAGGCCAACAAAAAGGGCTCAATTCCCATATCTACCAAACGCGGAATAGCCGTTGCAGCGTCATTGGCGTGAAATGTAGACAGCAGCAAATGCCCAGTCAGCGCGGCATTAACCGATATTTCCGCCGTTTCCTGGTCGCGAATTTCCCCTACGAGAATTATATCTGGGTCCTGGCGGACAATGGCGCGCAGCCCACGGGCAAAAGTCATATTACTCGCCTCACGAACCTGAATCTGATTAACACCGGTCATTTTGTATTCTACCGGGTCCTCAATAGTTGTAATATTAACGTCAGGTTTATTTAGCAGCTTGAGCAAGGCATACAGGGTAGTGGTTTTGCCCGATCCAGTGGGACCAACGGTCAATATCATGCCAAAAGGCTTGGTCGCCGCGGTTTGCAGCAACTCGCGGTTATGGTCATTCAGGCCGATATCACTCAGAGAATAGCCTTGAACGTACGTGCTAAGCAGACGCATTACTACCTTTTCACCCAAAACGGTCGGCACCAGCGACACGCGAATATCAGCCGACAGATTTTCCACATGACGCTGCAGAGCCCCATCTTGGGCGGTCAGATGTTCGTCGATACGCATGCCGCTTTCGACTTTGATTCGGTTTAGAACGTTTTCGTAGTTTTCTTTTGGTAAAATACCGGCCTCACGCAAGGTTCCGTCAACTCGAAAGCGCACGGTCACCGTAGCGGCCTGCGGTTCAAAGTGAATGTCGGACGCGCCATAACTGAGCGCGTCTTTAATAATCTCATCTACAATTTCAGGGGCGACACGCTTGCCTTCTTTTATAATGCGTGAAAAGCGCGTTTCCAACGGCTGCTGATATAGATTAAGGCTGGCGTCAATGTATTCGGGCAGCGTATAGGCAACGCGGATTTTCTTGTCTTTAAATATCGGTGCAAGTTTTTTCAGGTCAACCTTTTCGGGCTGATCGGTGGCAACCGCGGCCACAGTGTCGGACGCCTTTACAAATACAACACGTAAATCACGTCCGATTTGTTCGGGAATAAAGTTGACGTTTTCTTTACTTGGCGGTTCGGCCTGTAAATCGGCAAACAGCGTACCGTACGCTTCGGCCAAGGCCTGGCCCAGTAGGCGCTTATCTAACACTTCGCTGCGTATCAAATACTCTACATATTCGTTGCCTGAATGCGAAACAGCTTCTGCAGCCTGGCTATCGGCCTCGGAGATATAGCTTTCTTTTAGAAGTATGGTTTTAATTTTTTCAATGCTCGGATACACGCCCCACCCCGCTTATATCACGTCAAGCTTTCTTTACTTCGTCAACAATTACAGCCAGGGGCGTATTGGACTTGATGAAATACTTCTGTGCACCCAAAGAAAGTACCCGCTCCTCGTCTTCGCGCTGACTCAGATTGGACAAAACAATCACGTACGGCATCGGACCAAATTCTTTTAGTTTCTGCAGCACTTGAAAGCCGTCCATCACCGGCATCATAAGATCGAGCAAAATAATATCAAAATGCCCTTTTTTGACCGCATCCAGACATTCCTGTCCGTTTTGAGCGGTCGTCACCACAAAGCCCTCATTAGTCAGCTTAAGCGTCAAAGCGTGCGACAGTGGTTTTTCGTCTTCGACAATTAAGACCTTTTTCTGGTTTGCCATCTTATATAACCCTCGTAAATCGTCTGCTTACCGTTTGATTGTAGCACATTTTTAGGACTCGCCCATCTGTTTCGTGTCCGATTGCATAGTTTTTGTCCGGAATGGCAAGACCACATAGAATGTCGTACCCTTGTTTTCTTCGGATTCAAACCATACGCGGCCGCCCAGTTTTTCGGTTACTTGCTTGACTATGTACAGGCCAAGCCCAGTGCCTTCTACATCCAGCGCGCGAACATTGTCTGCCCGGAACAACTTACCGAAAATCTTGGATTGCTGCGCTTTTGGGATACCAAAGCCGGTATCGGCAACGCTCATAAAGAAATAAGAACCCGAAGCTTTTAGTTTAGCCGACTCAGCCTCGACAGAAGTAGCCTTGCGCAATGTCACCGTAACCGTGCCGTTATCAGCCGTATATTTGATAGCGTTGGATAGAAGGTTCTGCACAATCATGCGCAGCAATTTCGGCTCAGCCCACACTGGCGACAGATCACTGGCCACATTCTTGATCACGGCCAAGTGTTTAGTCTGGATCGACGTTGTTAGCTCACGCTCCAAATTACTGGTTAGCAGGGTCATATCCGTTGCTGCCGGCTGATTGCTCAGCTTGCCCAAATCCAAACGCGAAACGTCCAGCAAGGAACTAACCAGTTCAATCATGCGCTGACTGCCCTCATAAATTTCCCGCACGTATTCTTGCTGGTCTTTTCTGAGCTTACCGGCATCGCCGCCCAGTAGCAGCTCACCATACCAGTTAATCGCCGACAAGGGTGTGCGCAGCTGATGCGAAGCCAGGGACACGAATTCGGTCTTGGCCTGGTCTAATTCATATTCCTTTGATACGTCGCGGAAAACCACAATTACACCTAGCAACGATCGGCGCAAATCATAGATAGGCGCAGCCGAATCGGCAACCGACACCAATCTACCATCTTTGCGGCGCAGCATGGTGTGGCTCTTCATGGATGTAACATGACCTTGCAGCGCCTGATGGATAAATCCGTCATTCAGCCTTCCCGTTTTTTCCAAGCTAAAATGTAGAATGTCGCGATAATGTCGACCCAACGCTTCGTCAGAAGTAAATCCGCTAATCCGTTCGCAGGCTGGGTTGAACAGCGTGATATAGCCTTTGGTATCTATAGCAAATACCGCGTCACCGATACTGGCCAAGATTGCCTCGTCTTTGTTGCGACTAGCAACAGCAAGATTACGCTCCGCGTTCAGATCTTCGGTCATTTGTGCGGCGGTTTCGATCGCCTGATCACGGCGGCGCAGTTGCCCCAGCACCAACAATGCAGCCAGACCGGCTACCACAAAACCACTAGCCAGCACTGTACCGGGCAGCTGACGGTACACTTCAGTTAACCCAAAGCTGGACGACAAACGCATTTGCAACTGCCAGGTCTTCCCGCCAGCTTCGACAAAACTACTCTGGCTGACAGATGCGTCGGCAGAAACATCACTTGCCGCCGAGTTAAACACCATTTGACCAGTAGCCGCCTCTTTAATTATGAACTGGGCGTTAGGCTCGCTGGCTGTCGCAAAAATGTTCCCAAAGAGCTGCTTGTTTTCAAAATATGCCAGAACAAAACCCTGAATACGTTCGCGGCGTTCCCGAACGGATGCGGGGGTACTCTCTCCCGCCAATCTATATACCGGCATAGCAATAAAGAAGCCCGGGCGACTGGTACCATCATTTCGGGACGCATTTAAATTAATTATCTCTGACCCCACATAACCGCCGCCATCTCTAGCCTCCTCCAGGGTCTTTCTGCGGACCGCTTCACTACTAAGATCAAAACCGTGTCGGGTAGTGGGTGTGTGGGGCTCACTATAGAGGACAGGGTAGTGGACCACATTGTTATTTTCAGGGTAGAGATTAAACCCTTTGTACTGCGGAAATGCGGCACTCGCTCGCTGGCGAGTTAGAGCGGTGAAGGTTTGCTTTTGGCCATCCGGAACCACAGCAACATATGTAATCGCCAAAAATCCAGGATAATCACGCGCAAGATTGGAGTTTGCGAAATAATTATTAAACTCCTCGGGCGAAACATCTTGGCTGGCAGCAAAAAGTCCCCTGTAGCCATTGAGTGCGTCACTGTAGGCACGAAGCTTTGTGGTCAGGTCGTTTTCAACTTTCAGGAAGGCCTGATTAGAGGCGACTTCGATGCTTGACGCAATATTAGCCTTGGTTTGTTGCCAGCTAATGCCTGTAGCCAGTATCAGCACCAACCCCACGACAATCGCCTGCCAATAGGCGTTAAAAATCTTCATTGCACGTCGATACGAAACAGTTGGATTTGACAAGGCGGTAATTGCAAAATTGAAACAAATAAATGACAGCGCCGTGTTTAGTGCCATAGGGACGACACCACGAAAACTATAAAACCTATCGAAGGCAAAACTATAACCAAGCAGAACCATAAAGGTGATGATAAAAATAATGCCGGACAACACATAAAACCCTTCCCTGGTCCAGCGCTGCCTCTGCCTTCCCAGCAGTAAGGCCAGCATCGCACCGGCAAGCACAAATACGACGCCGGTACTGAGTGGCACAGCACCAGAGAACACTCCACTCTCCAGCTTGTCCGAAAAGAGCATGGTATCCAGCCCTAAGTTCACATCAAAAAAATGCTTGATAATCACAGAGCTGCCAAGAAGTAGGCTCCACACAGATACGGCCGTCACCGTAAGGCGACGCCAAACAACCTTTTGCCAGCCAGGATTCATTACTATAAACGTCAGCGCCAGCAGCAGCACACCGACGGCAGCCATTGGGTTCATCGGCGCGAGGCCCGGCACAATGGTCCGTAGCAGCGGCACATCCAAATACCACCCCAGCAGAGCAGCACTCGCAAGAATTACCATTATCTGGGCGACAATCGCCCGCTTGGCAAGCGTAGAATCGGTAGCGATACCTTCATCACCCCCGACTAGCCAGCGTCGCGCCGATCGCTCATCCTTGAAAAATCTAGTGTATTTATCCATACCGCCGGCGCGAGCAATGTATTTGCCGATAATCACCAGCGCCCGTTTACCCCCACTTATCGCAATTCGCTCAAAATCCATACTATTCAGAGCCTTGGCATGTGTTCGGGCTTCGCTGGTTTGTTTGGTAATTTTACTTATGTCAATCAGCAGCAGAGGACGGTAGCCGGTAGCCGTCACTTGGGCCACTAAGGCTTTTGTCTGACGCATCGTATCAGCAACCGTAGTGCCGGTAACCTCACCCTCCAAGCGGCAAATGATCATATTCTTGCCGTTCAATTCTACAGTGGCCGAATTCTTTATAGTTGGATGCACGTATCACCCCATTAACGCTAACGCTTGTTGCTGTCTTTATAATACACAGCTCTCGCCGGAAACGTAAGAACCATTACGCGACTTCTTAAAATGAAGTAACTATTCAGGCATACTTGCAAGCGCCAATGCCGCAAAAGCAAGGCCAATATCGCGAAAACTAATAGCAAAAAGTGAAAAATTGAATACCACAATACCGATCAATGCAGCAGCTGCCAGCAGTCCTGCAAAGCGCACATACACCCCGCTAAGCAGCCAAGCGGCTAGGGTAAGTTCAAAAACCGAAAAGAACGGCAGGATCGTTTTGGCATCCACATGATCGGTCAGGAGTGACGGCAAGTAACCAATCCATTCGTTAGGATCGATAAACGATGCCACGGCAGCGTAGATGAAAACCGTCGCCAAACCCAGGCGAAGCAGCAGCGACGGTAGACGCGTATTCGTTAGTTTGTTCAGTAATTCAGACGGCTTCATATTTTCCTCCTTCGGTCCATAAGATGCATAGCCTTTCTTGACATGATACACCAGAATGGGCAATGATGATTACATAAACGTAAGCATTTCGGCAGCAAGGAGAATGTATGGGTAAAGCGGGAAAAATTATCGTCGCAGTCTTGATAGTGGCAATAATTGCTTTGGTGGCAGTCATGATGAACAAAAATAAATCCACCGAAACCATACCAAACGACACCAGCGGTAGCAGCAATCAGCAAAATAACAACCAAGCCAGCGGCAACGATGCGGCGGCAACCATCACCTTCAATGGAAATGATTTTAGCCTGTCGAGCAACCGAATCAAATCAGGTGATAAGGTCAAAATCGTCAACACTTCTTCGACCGACCTCGAGTTTGATTCCGATCCCCACCCCGTCCACACCAACAACAAAGAGTTAAATGTCGATCTGGTTAAACCCGGCGAAAGCAAAACCTTCACCATTACCAAAAAAGGCACCTGGGGATTTCATAATCATCTAAAGTCCAGTCAGACAGGTTCGATTACCGTTGAATAGGTCTTTAGTTTATTTGCGGATAAGTGTAGCCGCCAGCAGTGCCAGGGAGGCTAATACGATGGCGCCGCCCGCCGCAATACCCACATAAAAGGCCGCCAGCAACCCGACAACAACTGCGACGGCCGCGGCTACAACCGCCGTCACTACCGCTGCCCGGAAACCCGAAACGAGCCGGCTGGCGGTCACGACCGGGACAACCAATAGTGCGCTAATCAGCAGACCACCCACAATTCGCAGGCTCAATACTACCATCACCGACGTCATTACCGCCAGCAAATAATTGAAAAAGCTGACGCGGTAGCCGGTAATGCGCGCACTATCTTCATCATAAGCAATATGCAGCAGAGCCCTAAAATTGAGCAGCACAACGGCCAGCACAACTACGGCCGCAACAGCCAGTGTCACCACGTCAGAGACGGTCGTGGTGGCGATACTTCCAAACAGATAGCTGCTAAAATCAACACTGGTATTTTTTGCCAAATTAGCCAATACAACGGCCAGCGCCAATCCGCCGCTCATTAAAATTGCCAGGCCGATTTCACCGCTCAAACGACGGTTTTGGCGCAACCATTCTAGCAGCAGAGCACCCGCTGCGGTCAACGGCACAGCGACCACCAATGGTGCTACGCCGAGTAACAGTCCCGCACCAACACCAGCCAAGCTAACGTGTGCCAAGCTATCTGCGATCAAAGAATAACGACGGGCCACCAAAAAACTACCGAGCACCGGCACCACCAGCGCCGCAAGTAATCCGGCAACCATCGCCCGCACCATAAAATCGTACTGAAATATCTCAGGCATGATGCGATTCCTCGTGATGATGGTGTAATTCTACGTGCTGAGCAGTGTAAACACCAGGCAAGTATTTGTCCGATTCGAAATGCTCCGGCGCGCCATCATACAACACACTGCGATTCAGGCAGATAACTCGCGTAACCAATTTTAGCACCGACTCAACTTCGTGCGACACCATAATAATAGTAATGCCACTTTGTTGAAGATCGGATAATAAAGCATAAAATTCATGCTGCGACTTATCATCAATACCAGTTGTGGGTTCGTCCAAAATAAGAATGTCGGCCTTAGCCGCCAAGGCTTTGGCGATAGCCACGCGCTGTTGTTGGCCGCCGGATAATTCATTAAAATGCCGGTTGACCATCTCCTCCAGCCGTACAGACCGAAGAGCGGCGAGCGCATTACTCTGCAACCCAGCAGCCCCCAGCATAACAACATCCAACACGCTCATTGGCACCAGGCCATTATATAAATTGCCGCGCTGTGGAATATATTCGTAGCGGGCGCCGTTTGGCCGTCGAACCGTTCCGGAAGTCACCGATTGAAGCCCCAAGATTGCACGAAGCAAAGTAGTCTTACCCGCGCCATTAGGACCGATCATGCCGATAAATTCCCCGGCATGAACACATAGCGAGACCTGGTCGAGTGCCAACTCTTCACCTAATCGCACCGACACCCTGTCCAAATCTATTAATAGTTTTTTAGTGGCATGCAAGGGCGCGGCGGAGGTTTGCAAGGTTTTCGCGCTGGACGGCGATGTAGTCTTTGCCCTGTTTTTGATCTTCATTACTTATTCCTTCTATGGGGTCGAGCACCAGCGTGCTGGCACCGGTTTCTCTGGCAATAGTATCAGCTAAGCGCGGGCTAACCAAGCCCTCAAAAAATACGTAGCGGATGCCCTTATCTTTTATTGCAGTGGTCAGATTTGCCAGACGATCAGGTGCAGGCTCTGCTTCGGGGCTAATACCGGCAATCGGCAGTACCTCAAAATTGTAGCGCTGGGCCAGATAACCAAATGCATCGTGCGACGAAACAATCGTACGCTGCTCGCAACTTGCCAGGCCGTTGCGAAATTCGGCGTCAAGAGTTTTTAGTTTTGCGATGTATGCGTCGGCATTGGCCTTGTATATATCTTGATGGACAGTGTCTGCCTCGATCAAGCCATTGCGAATAGTAACCACTATTTTTTCGGCCAGCACCGGATCGAGCCAAAAGTGCGGATCACGGCCCTCCAGCAGCTTCACGCCGTCACCTGACCTAACGGCAATTCCCTTATAATCCTGCAAAAAACCAGTCGTCCAGGGTTCGAAATTGTTGCCGTTGTACACAAAAACAGCCGTCTTATGAGCTTTGGCCAAATCCCGCGCTGGCGGTTCATAATCATGCGGCTCGGCACCGGGTGCCGTTAGATTGATTACCCTAACCTTATCGCCGCCAATCTGCCGCGAAAAATCTTCCAGCGGGTAAAAACTCACCGCAACCTGCAGCTTATCAACAGACTGCATGGCAGGGTTATTTTTAACCGCCATAAAGATAGCCGCGCCGACGAATGTACCCAGAATAATACCTGCAAAAACCTTACGAATCATACTTTCCTTCCAGACTTTTTCAAAATCTGTCTAGATCATATGACATGCCATGATTTATTGCAAAAATGTCGCAATAATGAGTCAATTCGCAACTATTTCTGCTTCTTTAACTCTTGATCAGAATCAAAAAGTTTGCGAGGCCAAAGTTTTTTGGACTTTACCACATTAATTTCCAGGGCGTACACATACAGTTCGGCCTGCATATACAGCCAAAACAGCAGACCCAGCACCACTGCAAAGGTTCCATATAAAGCGCTCGCACCTTTTAATTGATGGATTAATAGCGTCGTGCCCGCCAGCTGCAGTAACAACCAAAAACAAGCGGCTGTCACCGCGCCAACCAACAAACTTCGAGTGGCAATCCTGTTCACGGTAGCCAGCCGGGCAATAAGCCAAAACACCAACGTATTTAGCACCAACGCAGCTACAGCTAACAGCACCTTGCCCGCCACACCCCAGCCAGTTTGAGCCGCCACAAAACCCAGCGAAACCGTCGTAATAACAAGGCCCGTGCCGCCCACAACAATAATACCCATACTCCTTAGTAAATTGAGCGGAAACCCCGGCCGTTTATTCTTAGGAACCTGCCAGATAGCATTAGATACATCTTGCAAGACATTGGCAATTCCTCTGGCGCCATAAAAAGCGAACAATAACCCTACTATCAAGGCCGCACCATGTGCCCGGTAGGCCACGATGTTACGCCGTAAATCATCACCAAACAGCGGAAAATAATCCAGCGCTCCCCCAATAATACTTTGTTGAAGCTCCGGATTATTGCCGGCAACCAACGGCAAAAGCGACAGTGCCACCATAAATAACGGAAAAAGCGACAAAAATCCGTAATAAGTGATTAGCGCCGCCTGGTAACCCGCCTGATCGTCGCCAAACTTTTTTATCACCGCCAGCGGAAAGGCTAGGACAGGATGTCTTTGCTGAAAACTATCCACGCGGGTGAGCAGTTTTTGAATACTGTTCATGTTCTAAGTATATGTTAGGTTGCCAAAAAAATATCACAAAACCAACCCTCATCCACCGCCTTCTTAGCTTGGCAGCAACGGCGAGAAGGAGCAGCCCAAGATATCGCCGCCAATGTATATTAAATACAATATGTGCCAGCCCACAATTGCAAATATCGCCAGCACGACGGTAAGTATAGTACGAGCGACCCCTGATCCCAGCCGTTTGATAGTAAAATAATAGAACCCATAACTAATTGCCGCGATTATCAATAATGCCAACAGGTAGCGCCACATTAGCTCGGGACGTGAATAGAGACACACAAAACCGGCGATATACCCTGGATTCATTATTTCAATACTATCATGCCGCCAGCTATCCAGCCATACTATGCCGCGGCAACCAAAGCGCGAGCATGCTCCAAGATAGCCCTATGATCACGGCGACCACCACCCAATCTAAGCGGTCCATCTTCGAGCACGACTTGACTCAGCGACACCGCTTCTTTCGTGGTTTCTCTTCGTTTTTTTATGCCGGAAGCTACGGCGCGAACTATTTCCCCTTCGAGCGTTTTTTCTGCAGCTTCGGTGGACTCTACGAACGCCTTTCGCGCATGCTTAGTACGCCGTGCCCGTTCTGACCGAAGACCTGTCATATCCAACCGATTCAGCGCCAAGTGCAGAGATCGAATCACACCAGCCTCGGCCATCCGGGCGGCAAATTCCACCGGCTTATCCATATCCTGAACGTGAAATACATCCAGAGTCATTTCGGTAAAACCGAATCGTTTCATCCTAGCACGAACGTCGACCACTGGTGCATTTTCGGTCAGGCCCAGTTGCTTAAGTTCCCCCACACTGGGCTGAAAACTACGCGTTAAAAACGGCGCACTTACATCATTGTACGTGTTCTGACCACCTAAAAAACGAGGATACAAAACCGCTGGGCGCTTACCGGTGATGAGCTGAATTTGCGCCATCTGCTTAAGCGACTTCCGCCAAACTGGAAACAAACTGGCAAATAGCCCGTCATCATTTTCGTGATTTCGGAACGACGAATGTTGCGCACGCACCAATCTGCGGTACGCCTCGTCTTCGGCGGCCCAGTTCCTGTTTGGATCAAAGCCAAGATCCTCGATCAAACCCTTTCGATAAGGCGCGGGATAAACGGACAAGCGACTGAGCATTTGCGCACGCTCTAAAAGACCTCCCATAAAACGACCGGTCTTGACTGGAGTTAGCTCCAGTCCATCGGCACCAATAGCACTCATGTAGCGCTCATACCCTGCAATAGAACCCCCCATCATAAGCGGCGGGGGCAATGATAAATTCGAAATAAGATACTGTGTTTCGTGAAGTTCAGACATAGCCTTAAAATAAGGTAAACTTGCGCTGATGACAATCCCACGCCCGGCCACGCTGCTCAAGCGTTAGGTCCGCGAGCTGCTTTTTTCCTTACAAAAAGATATGCTACAAATGCCACGATACCACCGTACAAAAGGATATTACCAATAAACCCCGACGGATTATTGCTTCCGAAATTGAATCCTTGTCGAGCAAAACTATGGTCTACAACCCTTCTTCCAGTAAGATCGCTATAAGTAGTTCGGGTGGCCCTAAAAGGGAAACCCCTATACTCTGCTTTCTCATTGCAATTTTGGGGGCCAAGCGCCCTTTCGCAATTGCCCACACTACCTACCGCAAAATCCGAATGACCCAGAAAGCTTGGATCATATTGGACCTGCACTCTTAACAAACCGACAAGGTTTATGGCGACTGCCAAGGCAACGATCAGTAGCCGAAGATAAGCTACTTTCGTCAACATCAGCATTACATAAAGGAATACTCCGCCAACAAAAGAACCAAGTACAATCAAAAGCAGCATCATAACTAATTTTATACCAATCTAGACATAAGCAAAATTAACGTACGCACACTAACAGATGGGGCCAACTGGTACGATATCACGCGTCGATCACAAAATTCATAAGCCTTAGAGTTCCGATACCGTAAGTTGTTGCGCCACCGTGCAGAAACGCCCCCAGCCCTGTGCAAGCAGGCTCTTTTCGTATTTGGGCAGGTGGAGCAATATGGAGGAACAACCTATACTCGACCTACTAAATGGCCTGGGGGCTGGTGACTACGCTAAGAGCGGGAAGCTTCATCAATTAACTTGCTTCGTAGGTCTTCTGCATACTCACGGCAGGCAATGCTGTCCGGGTCTTCCGCGTGAGGAGGACCATCAAAATTCTGCTGCATCCAATCTTCCAGATGTAATAATGCTTCATTGGCAGATAGCTTCGATGCCTGCTCTTCTGCATCACTCCAGGTAGCGCCGCCATCCACCGCTTCATGGATTTTCCAATTTTTCAGGCGTTCCAGCGTAATCTGCTGCCATGAAACGCGGCAAAACACCTTATGAGCCATGTCTTTTTTCTGCTCACTGACTGTTGCATCGTTCATAATGCCGGTGTTTATAGCAAGCGCTCCCTCAAGACGCCGCTCCACCATTCTTAAAGAGCCCGCGCCCGGCTCCTGTTCGGGTAAGGGGATAGAGGCACGCTCGATATTGAAATTCATGCGTATATTATATAATTAAATACGGTGTAATGCAATAGGGCAAGCACTTGCTCTTTTTAGGGTAAATTTAGCATACTTTCGGCTAAACAATTTATGTGCCATTCAGAATTCAGCCGACTGTCTACCGGGTGACAAGCGGCAATACCCACACATCATGTATCGCATAGTAGCGGCTTGTTAATACCGTCATACCTCCCAGGAAGCTTTTCGCAGCCTTCTACAGTGTAATCGCCACCGTCATCAATAACACTGACGCCGAATTCTCTTGTCAGTATAAAGAGACCCGTTCTAGCCTTGTGCTCGCCAATTCCGGGGAATTGTTGCAGGCGGTTGACGAGAGTCGATGCGGTAACAGCAGGCGACCAGATGTTGCGCGCATCGTCATCATACTCTTCCTCCAGCAGGGTAAAAAGTTGCCTTGTCTGATGAGACATTCGATTCACGAAGCGATGTATCGCAGGTTTTTTTGAGAAGATTGCAGTAAATTCATCATCAGAATACGTAAATACATTTTTTGCAGAAATCCCACCAATTCTTTTAGATAATTCTGCCACGTTTCTACGCACAAGCTCTGCGTTCACTTGTTGACTCAGCAGTATCTCAAGCAGTAGAGCGTTTGCCTGTTCATGATCAAGATTCCTTCTCATTCTTGGCGACCCCACCGATCCTCTGTAAATTGCCGAATCTTTCGGTAAGCTTCGTTCAACTCCGCAAAATCGCTATCGCCACCCCACCAGTGTCTACCATTTCTATAGAGATGGAACTTCGACCAATCGCCATCCCAATCGTCTGCAAGATGGGTGCCATGTATGACGTATTGACCCGATTCATCCTTCTCCTCGTACACCTGCGTTCCTGGCAACGGGACAAATCTGAATAACGACACTCTACTGGTCAAGTCTCCGATCTCCTGCAGTAAATCAATCGTTTCGTCTGTCGTCTGCATATTCTCTCCCGGGTATCCGTGGATAATAAACGCCTTTGCATTGATACCAACTTCTTTACATAGCTGAAAAGCTTTAAGTGTATCTGCCTTTGTTATTCTTTTTCTCATGGATTTTAATATTTTTTCGCTTCCAGATTCAACCCCAAATTTAATCTCAATACATCCAGCATCTCTCATTTTTTCGAGTAATTCCTTGTCAACCGTATCCACCCTTGACAGTGCTGACCATTTTAAGTCAAGATCCTTAGGGATTCTTTATTATCTCACCAGCTTCATTCCTCCACAGGATACCTGGAATCTGCTTATAATCCTCGTCCGAACTCGCCCGGCATAGACCGTCAATTATGCTTTCGGACTCTTCAAAGCAGTTCGTAAATCCGAGAAAATGCGTATTGACCGCAACTCAAAGATTGGCACTGTCGAAGAGGAGATCGCCGATATCATCATATTCTTGTGCTCTATTGCCAACAGGCTTGATATTAACATTGAGCAGGCGTTTCGAGACAAGGAAGAGATCAACAAGCAACGATCTTGGGATGCGACTGGCTCAAACTAGGCCTTATCCAACTCATGCCAAGACCTTAAGCTTTGCCCTAGACCCGTTTCGTTCATTAGTTGCTTCCCGATCCCCACCAGTCTGTCTTGGTCGGATTCTTACGCAATTCTTCGCAGTTAACTATAGCGTCGTTTGGAGCTACACAATTATCGCCGGATGCACAGGCTGTGACGTCGCACTTGTAATTGTTCTGTCGCACCACTACTACGGCGACAATACCTGCAATCAAGACTAAAGCAGCAATAGCAATTATAATGAGCTTTTTATTCTTTTTTGCAGCTTTCATTACGCTTATGATAGCACGGAAGCAGTGGTAAGTTTTGGCCAACCTAGAGCTAACTAGTGCTATTTACAACGGGATACTACGGCAATAGGGAAAAGATCAACCATAGCGGAAGAGTGGCAAGCAATGCAATACCCATTTTTCCAACCTTATTTCTCTTCAGGATGTAGGCGCTGACAGCAATCGTAATAACATCAAACGGAATCGTCACCACATCGCAGTATTGGCCGCACCACTCATGCGGCCGGTGGGCTATATTCGTGAAAGCGCTGTCCATATCAAAAGTTTGCAACAAATCGCGAATAAGGTGGTAGGCGGAAGTCACCAGAATAATAATGAAGACTGCCTTCCAGAGCTTATTCATGCCGGGTTAGTATCTCCGCTAGCTTCATGGTCGCCAAAGCAATTCCCATCCCGTGGCCAAAACCAGGCACAACGATCGGCTTTACGCCCGCAATATCCATGGTTTCGCGCGGAACAACCAAATCTGTAAGCTGTTTGATTACGGTGATCTTGTGTAGGTTCTCGTCCTTGACTGCCGGAATAGCAATCTGGTCACAATAGGTCACCGAATCATAGAAGCTCTGGCTTGCTTGGGGTGTGCCCAAGTGGGCTGCTGACTCTAGGGACAGTTTACTGGCAGGATCGTAATCACCTGGGTGTAACCGGCCGCATAGGCTAATCACCCGCACATTCTCATCTTGCAACTCCGAGAACACATCCATGGCCATACTACCGCCGGCACTGGAGCCAACAATGGCGAGGCGGCCTTTTTGTTGCAACAGTTCTCGGGCTGCTTCGGTTGCGTCATGTCGCAGAGTTTCAAATGAGTCACCAGAAAACCAATCCACGCCATGGTGTGTTACATTAATACCTCGCCTCGCCAGATATCCAAAAGCCAATTGTTCACGCCTGCGTGTTTTACCGTTGGTTAGACCGTTCAAGAAGAGCACTTCCATACCTAATGTAAAATCTCCGGAATCTTATCTTGTGGTATTTTTCTTACCTTTACCGTCTTTTTGCCTTCTATCGCTTGCTTCACCAGACGGTGCAAGCCATCAAGAATGACGTATCGCTCTTTCCAAAACATCACGTCAATCGGGTGGATGGTGTCGGCATTCATGGTACGCTCATATTCTTCCGGGTAGTGCTCAGGATGCGCAATAACGTCTTTTGGGCATAAGTCATAAAAACCACCCGGCTTTGACCAAAAAGGAATATCGAAATGCCAGGTAAGCTCATCTATAGACATATTTTCCACGGGCACATCTAGAGCCCATACATTGCGTTCGTTCCAGCTAAAATCAAATCCTACTTCTTTGATGATTGAGGGTAGCTTGCGTTTTTTGACCTCAACAGGAATTATCTCAAGAATTTTATCGACAGTTTCCTCTAAGGTTATGTCTGAATTATCAATGATATGCCCGAAGCTTGGCGAGGCAACTCCGGTATCATAGTGATATTTTATCCGGGCCATTTCCCAATCACTCAAGGGCCGTCCGCCCCGCTTGCTTTGAGCAACCTCCAACCTGGGAGCTAAAGTAATGACGTAGATATTCGGTGTTTTAATTTCTTTAGGAAGACGCTGCCAATCTCTCTCGCGGACAACGTAATTGGCAACAACGTCTTTACCTTCGGCCAGGTATTTATTAATCTCGGCTATGGCCAAATCCATAGATTTATCTAGGTCTGTGGCTAGGTTAAAGTTAGGGATTTGATCGTTCAAATCGTCAACATTAATAAATACTGCACCCAGCTTTTGCGCGAGCAGTTTCGAAGTAGTCGTTTTGCCGGAGTTGATGCTTCCGCTGATGAATATAAGTGTATTTGTCATCTTATTTACTCAAATGCTCGTGTACAATCCGCCAGCGGCCAGCAATGCGCCTCACTATGTTTGTGCCGTGCCCTTCGTAGATTTGGCGTTTGCCATTAACAATGCCGTCAGATTTAAATTTGTAGGTACAAGCCGATGCCCAGTAAGTAACGGCTACCCATTTTACCTCTGAAACCTTGTATTTTTCTTCTTGGATATTTGCCCAGGTGTCTTCAAAGGCTTTTTGAATTTCGGCTTTGCCGCTGAATTGGCCATTAGTAAACCAGAAGGTGGCATCGTCTGCTATGAACGGGGATACTTTGGTAAAATCCCGGCTATCGGCAGCTTCTTCGTAAGCTTCTAAAAAAGTATCAAGCTCGCGTTGTAATTCAATTTTGTCATTGATAGTGATGGCTTCACCTTTTTTGATATCCCGCAGGGCAATGTAAACGCCTTTGCCTGCGAGTTTGCCTTTGCCGATGATTACGTCTGTATTATTCATTGTCTCTCCAGAATAACGCGCTATTTATTCTGTTAAAAGAGTTATTTCATGGATAATCGAGGCAAGTAGGTATATAGTGGGCGCATCATATGACTGATTTCAACGACAAAGACATTCCTAATCACCTCCGGCATTTTGAGCTGGAAAACGCCAACTTGCAATAATCTGGATCTTCGAAACACAGAAAAACCCCTTTTTACATGGATCAAACTGTTCTTTCATGTACTGAAAAACGAAGTCTCTTATGGTACGGCATTCTGGCACAGGTTAGCACGAAATTCGACCGCTTATTGGTTAGCACAGCTAATTAGCGGTACCAAGCTGATCAACATAAGCTTGGGCGAGCTGGTCTTCTATCGCAAAGCGAGTGTGACGGGCAATATCTTCAGCCATATCTACGGGTAAGCCCTCAGGATAATCTGAGGCATCCGGATCGGGCCGCTGGTACTTTCCAATAAGATCGTGTCCTGCAGTGTATAGTAGATCCCCTACTGATAGCATCGGAGTTTTGCTATCTGGTAAGGCATTAGCCATTATTTCGGCGGCCTCAGTACGCGCATCAAGCCGGGCGGCTAGAAATCCAAGATATTCTGCTGCAAGTGATTTGAACGGATCCGTCAAGAGTAGTTCGTCACCAATTACCCTGTTGGTTGTGTCAGTAATAAGTTCAGCTAGGCGCAGAGGACTTAGAGTTAAGCCCATTAACTGAGCGCGCGATATCTCATGAGAGGATTTGGACATTTATACTATTATAAACTATGAAGCGTATATTGTCAATCACTCTCTGCTACCCTCAGGCCTAATAGGAAAAGACCTCTGTTTTGGGGTCTTTAGCATAAGCTCGATGGTACACCTGCGGGGACCTTCGGCGAAACATTTTTGGGATGGGCTGGAGGGGTTGGGCTCGCGGCTTGAGGAGCTGGGCATAGACGATGAGACGACTGAGAACCAAGCCGTCACTCATCAAAGCAGGTTATGATAAAGTAGAGGAACTAAAAAGATAGGAACTAGTCTTGATGCATAGCCCAATCGTCATCCTTATTCTCGGCCTTCCCGGTGCAGGCAAAACAACGCTTGCAAAGAAGCTCGCCCAAGAACTGAACTTGCCCCTTGTCGTCAAAGACGATCTTAAAGTCATACTCCTTGATGCGTATGGCTGGAAAGACAGAGAAACTTCCATACAGGCCGGTAGCGTAAGCTACAAGCTCATGGATTACGTAATCATCGGACAACTAAAAGCTGGCAACTCGCTCATCGTGGAAAGTACTTTTGATCCAAAGTATGACGATGCAAGGTTCCAGTCCTGGCAAGAAAAATACGGCGTCCGTTATGTTCAGATATATTGCTACGCGGATGCAGATACCATACGTCAGCGTTTCAAAGAACGCGCTGGCAGCGATAACCGGCACGTGAGTTACACTGAAGGCGAAGCGGGGTTACAAAATCTTGAGAGGTATATTCAGCGAGGCTTCATGTCGCTCAACGTTGATTCGACAATCATAAAAGTAGATACCACTGATTTCTTGAAGGTGGATGAGGCGGGCATTATCAAACAGATCCGGAACCTTGGCTAGCTGGGAGTCACAAGCTTATCGAATGAATATTCTCAGCCTGGTTGCCATTGCCACGGCCCTAGTACAGCATCTTTCAGGCTCATGCCTTCTGTCCATTGGTCAAGTCCGTACTGGGTTGCGCGGTGTCCGATGATCAGCAGTGTTTTACCGTCGTAGTTTTTGAGCAGGTCTTCTAAGAACTCCTTCATTCTTTTAGGAGTGCCTTCATAGCTCTCACCTCCGGGGAATGGAGTATGCAAGCATGCTTCGCGCATTGCTTCAACCTCGGCTTTCGGTACGCGGTTCAGCTTGCCGTAGTTGCACTCGCGCAAGCGTGCGTCCTGAATGATCGGGAATTTATTGCCGAACGCGATCTCTGCAGTGCGGTATGAGCGCTGCAAGTCGGAGCAAAAGATAGTATCAAAATGCTGGTCCTTACGGCGCAGGCCAAGATCTTTAGCTTGCTGTTCTCCGAGATCTGACAGTGCTACATCATACCAACCAGCCGCAAGTTTGGCTTGGTTGTCTATGGCTGTGGAGTGGGTTTCAAAGATGACGGTTAGCATAATTTCCTATGTTACTCTTCTACGCTTTTCCAGATCAAACTTGATCCGAATTACCCTTTTCCTATCTAGAGCTCAATGAGGTAGACGGCTGAGCAATGTGCTTGTTGTCTGAACTATTGTTTGTACTTTCTATACACAGCAATAACTATCGCCCCCAAAAGAACGGTGGCAAGTGCCGAAATAAATATTATCGTATTTAATGCGGATTCTCCCTCGGTTCGCATGATGACACGCACGTCGAAAGCAGTCTTCAGCATAACCAATACGGTCGCCGCGACCACTATCGCTAGCCTCCGGCTACTAAGAGATGCCTCGATACTTTTATAGGCCTCAGTATCGGGTTTATGCGGACTTAGTAGTGATTCGCGTTTTGAACGAAGTCGCAACAAGGTAAAAATGTAAGCAACGCCGCCGAACAATAATGCGATATCGATTAGAAAGTTTATGTTGGGGTTCATGCAATTATATTTTATTTTTGCTGTCAGAATACAATTGATAGATCATAACCAGCACAATCAGTCCGCCAATTATCTGAAAGACGAAGAAGACCGATAAACCCAGATTCCTATTGGAGGGTATGATAAAAAACCTATTTGCAAAATCGATTATGGCGAGAAAGGCCAAGAGAACAGAAATACGCAAGAAACGATAGCTATACAGTATTTTATGCAGACGATATTCCCGCGTTTCAGGTTTGTAGTCGTTAGCAATCACTTTGTTGGTAGTTTTAACGTACAACAGATAAAGCGCTAGGACAACTGGTATAAGCATTATCAATAATTGCAGGGCGAAGGTACTGTACCTCATTTATTTGAATCTCCTAGTTCAGTATATGCCGTCCGAAGCAAAACCATGTATAGCAACAAACAACCAATTGGCGCGCCTATTAGGAATGCATTAGAAGCCAGACCTATAATGGCACGCACACTGAATACCATATAGATAAGGGCAGCGAAAGCAATGAAAATTGATATTACAAATACGCGAGGTCTTAGTAATCGCAAGTATCCGTTGCGTTTAGATGCATCGCTTTGTATTTTGCCATATTGGCTTTTCTTTTAAGTCTGAGATATACCAAATAGCCAGCAAAATGCATACTTACGATGACTGCACTAAATATATAGTTCGCGCTTACACTCGTCATAAAAATTACCTTTCCATTGAGACATCGAAGTCAATGAAAAACTTTGACTAATCAATCTGCTTCAGCTCGATGTATTTATGAGGCAGAAAGAGAACATAGGCGATGGCAAGCCAGGCCCTTGTACCCTTCATCCTGCTTGCACACTTGAATGTAATTGTCTCGCTTGCAGGCGTGAACGTTATTTTATTACTGCCAGCCCAGCTGATCTTCATACGTAGAGTATGCGTGCCAGGGGCTACATCAAAGCTTTTGCTTTGACCATTTGCGATTTCCCCTATTATGACTCCATCCAGCTCAACCTCATAACTGCGCAACTTATCCGCATAACCTGATTCTCGTTCGACTCTTATCATAAATATCCTTACCTAAAGATTATACTCTACTTCTAGTACGACAGTATCTTTATAGCCCCGTCGTAAGCGTCAAGAAGATCAGAGGCTTTTTGTCCCCGTTCAATTCCAGTCAATGCTCCAACACCGCATGCGAAGAGAGCACCCTCAGGTCCGGCAAGGATTCCTACCCTAGCACCGGCGAAACATCCTACCGCTCCTCCAACGACTGGCAACCAAAAACCACGGTTCTCCGAATTGACCGGAAATTGCTCGTTTTTACTTGGTCTTGGCTGTATAAATTGTATGTACGCCGGTAGAGGCGTCGTAGCTACCGGTATCGGTACTAGCCTTCTAATATCCACGCCCTTCACTGTCGCTACTGGCAATGGAGCTGGCGGTGTACTGTATACGGGTACCGGTTTTTGGATGGTACGAGTTACCGCAGGAGTGACTCTAATGGTCACTGGTCTCGAGTATACTCTTTGCACCTTGGGTGCGGTAAGTGTGGCTGCATGATTACAGCAGAGAAGAAAAAGAAGAAACTAGTTGGCGGTGGCGTCAACTACCACACTTACTATCACTGCACGCGAAAGCGTCCATGCAGTCAGAAAGGCGCTGTTACTGAGCAAGATTTGAACGACCAACTTTACGAACTACTGGACATCTATGAGCTAACACCCAAACTTTACGAATGGGGTGTTGCAGCACTTAACGAGTTGGCTAAAGAAGAAATTAAACAGCGTGATGATGTGCAAGCTATGCAGTTTGATAGCATAGCAACTGTTCAGAAGAAGCTTGATAATCTATTAGACTTAGCAGAGTTTGGAAGCATTACCCCGGAGGTCTACAAGCAGCGCAGCGAGAAGTTTACGAAAGAACTTAAAAAGGCACAGGAGCAGCAAGCTAAGACCGCCGAGAATGTCCAAAATTGGTACGAAATAGTTGGCAAGACGCTTGAAACGCTTACAAATGCTAACGAAAAGTTTGCAAAGGGCGAGATTAGTGAGAAACAACAAGTGCTGATGGCGATTGGTCAGAACCATGTTTTGTACAACGGAAAACTGCTGATTACCCCTAATAAATGGCTAATTCCAGTCCAAACTCATGCAAAGACAATGAGGGAGCATTTGAATTTGGTTAGAACCATGCCCGATAAGATACGGGATGAATACGAAAATGCACTTTTGAAAACTTGGTACACCGTAGTAAAGGAAGTCAGAACCGCTATTAGTAGCTTGGCTTACGCTAGTTAGTAGAGATTAGCCTGGTTAGGCTTGTAAATCAAACTTAGCATGAACAAAGCGTAAATGCTCATCACCTCTTATTTCTACTTCTATGAGATAGACGACCTTTGCTATTTGCTTACGGCCTGGCGCAAAGCCGTCGCCATCACGTCTACTTACATGGGGCTTGTGGCCATTGCCTACAAATTGCGGGTTCGTGTATTCAACGGCAATATTATCAAGCAACCTACAGAGCTGGTTGTGTAAATGCCTAATTTCGTCCCTATGCTCAATCAAATGTACGGCAGTATGCTTTGGGCCGATGTTGGCCGGTTGTCCAAATAGTAGTTCTATCGGCTTTGTTCGTTCAAAGAGTGGCTTAACCAAATCAATTAATGCTTCTGGCGAGTATCCTGACCAGAAGCGGCTCATAAGCGTTAGATGGGAAGGCAAAGGATTGTATGTTGCACCAACGGTTAAAGGTACTACTTCGAGGGTAAAAAGGTAGAGATGTCGAGCATCGTGCATGCTTACTCTTTATTTGTCTGAAAATATAAATCTATTTTTTGTTTTAACACGGCCCAAGTATTCTCCTCTTCCTTAACTTCTTCAGGGTTAAGGTCGAAGAAATCCTTATTCCGGTTTGGAAGATGCCATAAAGACAATAGCCATGCGCCAGGCTTCATTCTGCCATCCCAGGATTCTTTAATGTGTCCAACGGGGCTGTTTACCTCGAACTCAAAAAGTGTTTCGCCGTCTTTACAAAGGGCATACGCTTCCGTAAACCAAACCCTTCGGTCTGTTTTATCCTCCATCATTTCAAGCATTTTATTAACACGATCTTCATCGGTCTTATTCTCTCCGATAAAGCGGCGAGTGTACAGCGCATTCCAGGTATCGTCCAGCGCGGGTATGGTGGCTCCGCCATCGGTTGCAATGACAGTAGTATGTAGCTGTTTCGACAAACCAAGCGCCTTCAGCTTCGCATTTGCGGCAAAAGTCGTGCCATTTTCTTCAACTGGCGTAATGTCGGGAAAGTCGAGCAACGACTTAACATCGTCGAAATACGGCTCAAGAATGAGCTTAATTTTATCTATCTTGTGTGGGTTGGTGGAAGCTATTACTATCTGGGACATATATCAGTAACCATTGTAGCAAGAGTTAGCGAGGATTCGACCGTATTGGCAGCGTTATTTTCGATAATCTGACAATGTGCGCCAAGCAGGATCGCCATTCTTTCGGCAGTTTGAACCGTAAATTCCTGATGGTATGCGATCTGGTCGAGCGTTTCAGGCTCTCTGTGTCGGCTAAGGTCAGAAGACCGCCATTCTGCAATATCCTTAGGGTCGGCAACGACCACAGCATACGCCGCAGGACTGATTTCAGCATCTATGTCAGGGTTTGATACAAGCTCACCTTGTTGGCGGTAGGTGATGTGCCCATTCAAAATAGCAGCGGGATATTGCTCTACCAAGTCAGAAATAATACCCCTAACAACGCCTCGCATCACGTCATTGGAAACCACATGCTTAACCCTGTCTCGGTCAACTTGAGAACCTTCGGCTACTTGCTGGTTCATTCTAGCTACAATCGCGCCGCCCATACTAACAACAGGGATATCCGTACCTATTCGTGCATCATGCTGCTTCGCTCTTTCTAACAGAAAGTCCTTGCCGCTTGCCGAAACACCAGTGACCAGCAAGATATTACGGCTCATCTTGTGTCTGATCTAATCATCATTGACTTGTTTATGTCGACATGGGGCTTGAAGCGTGGCCGTTTGATTTCAGAAAGCAGCTCAACTACGGGCAAAAGAACTTGTCTGTTTGTTATAACATCCTGGTCGCCAGCCCTCCGGTTTGTAAGATGCTCGTATACTCCCTCGCCCAAGTCTGGCCGAGCCGCAAACTTGTGGCGGTTGCGCTTTAGCAAGAATACCTTATCAAACCCACATGCGAACATCGAGTTGCTGTTTGCATAAGTAGGCATAAATGTCGAGATTGCTGCCTGCATGTTCGGTCGCTCGGCTAAGAGCTGCCTCTTAATGAGGCGCGATATGGTGCTTGATGCGAGTTTTGGAACGCCAGGCAAGCTATAAAGCCGTGTGAAGTCGACGCAGTTTTCATAATCGTAGCCAAGCAATAGCAGTGCTTCTTTCTTGTAATCTCTATCAACATCGTCAATCGCAGCTATTGTAAACGGCTGATCCGAACCTTCGAGGAACAAACCGAAAGATCGGTTAGCTCGCGGGCCATGAATATAGTGATAGGTTGCGTGGTAGTCGCCTGCAACTTCAGGGTCTATTTCTTCGAATCTCACCTCAAGCATATCGTCGGCATCATCTCTAATTGCCAAGATGCGCTCGTCTTGGTTTACAAGATACCAGCCGTCTTTGGCGAGAGCGCCCTCTCTGCCCAATACGGCAGCTACATCAGTATTAGTTTGCTGATACCGTTCTTGTGCCAAAAGTAATTGCTCCTGGACCAGCCGATCAACTAGCTCGCCATCGAGACGGTACGCACCCCAGTTAACGCCGGAGAACTGCCGCACAAGGTTATAGTCTTGCAGAGCAGTCATCCGGTCTACCAATTGCTCATCTGGCTCTAGGTAGCCGCCCTCGTAATCCGAAAATACTTCTCCAAGCCTAAAGCATGTTAGCCGGAACGATACTTGGTAAAGCAAATCCATAGGATCGAACAATGTGTCTGCTTCATGTCCGAAAATATGAGGCTCCAACTGATGCTTGATCGCCTGGAAGATGGGATGGTGCGGCATGTTTTTGGCATCGAGCGTATTCGCCACTAAAAACTCGGACGTCCGAGGGGCGGCTTCTCTGCGTCTGGCCTTTTCTTTGAAAGTAGCCAAATGATCGCTCACGTTTTCAGCGGTAAAGTTTCCCGTTTCTAATTTGGCGTCGCTATAAGCTCGGCTACTTGCGGCATCGACTGGGGCATCAGATATATCGAGAGTCAAGCTGTTGCAATCTAGTGGTGAATGAGTAACTACGGATAGCACTTTGCTACCCTCTTGCTGTACTGTTCGGGAACGCTCGTTACTATAGCGGATTATTAGCTGCAGCCTTGATACGCTGTCGGAAATAGCTCGTAGTTCAGGGTCGCCCAAGAATTCATCAAGTAAACTTATCCGGCCAACTTCTCTACGGAGAGCCATGTATGGTCTACCCTCGACCATGTGGAGGCTGAACTCATCATCCAGCCGTTCTTTTACCTGCGCGTATTGTGCGCTGACATCTTTCCTTGTTCTTGATGCTACTTGCAGCTCATCCGCACCAACCACTTCTTTTTGTACTAACTTGGCTACTCCGTAAGCGAAATACTGCGGCAAAAAGAGGGTGTAGCCCAGCTCACTAGACACTCTTTGGAACTGCTCAAAGGCATCATCGGTCGGGGTTATACCGTTGCGATCCTCTTCACGATAGTAAACTTGAATGTTCGGCTCATCTAGAGTTCGCCCCTCTTCTGCGGAAGGGGCAAGAGTATCCGCCGGAAAGGGCCGTAATTCTGGTATATCCTGAAACTTTTCTCGCCTCTCGTAGAATCTGTCCATCTCTGTAATCCTTCGTACAATATTGCAATATTATGGAGAAAATAGCAATAGTCTTCTGACAAAACGACGATGCGAGTTCCTTAAAGAACGCATTAAGCGCGAGGATTAGCTTTAGATCAACGCCTCATCAAAGAGTTTGTTTTTAATACCTTACAAATTCATAACTGCTCTCTAAAGATTAAATTACGCTGCTCATGGACGACTTTGAGAAAGATACTATTACTCTATCCATTCTGGCTTTATGCGCCAGTCTTTGCCGCTCATTATCTGAATGTGCGAAACCACCATTGTGCCTGTCGGATTATCCATGCTGGAAGCCATCTGATGAAGGCCAGCCCACGTTGGACGCTTTTCGCTCGCAGGCACCCGTAGCGCAACCCTAGTTATAAACGCCTTTGCTATTTGTTCCAGGTCAAAGCGTTTGCGTTGCACCTTAGCGTATTCTTCAGGGTGCCACTCCGAGTAAACCTCATGGACGAGCTTGCCGCGAACATCCCATATACCTTCGTTTTTCTTAAAGTAATCATCCAGCACGGAATGACCCTCGCCAAAAACGGCGGTGAGCGCCTGATATAGATAGTGCCTTATGGGAACAATCCCCTCAAAGTAGCTTTCTTTTATGAGCTTTTCGAGATCGGTTGCATAGGAGGACTTTGAAAGTGACGATGACCTCAAAAAGAAGGAAGTTCTGGCAATCATAGGTCAAAACCTGCTGTTTAAGGACGGCTCACTAGAGTTCGAGCCGATTAAGTACCTTACACCGCTAGTCGAGAAGTATCCTGCCCTAGAAAAGCAGTATTTACAGGTTCAAACCTACCAAGAACGGATGAAAAAGGACGCTATCGCGTCCTTAATTTCCCAATGGTACACCCGGCAGGATTCGAACCTGCGACCTTTGGTACCGGAAACCAACGCTCTATCCAGCTGAGCTACGGGTGCATACGCGGCAAAACGCATCGCTTTATTATAGCAGACATAACAGAGGTCCTAATAGGGTTAGGATTTTTTACTATCAGCGCCGGGATTTTCGGCGGAAAGCCGACGAGGCTCGGAACGGTTCATAGCATCCTGTAGGGTACTTATCACGGCATACGCCTGCTCACGACTCATGCCAATTTTTGCGGTGGTCAGCATATTTGACGTCCCGCTCGCTTGGGAAAACGACACTACCACGCCATTTGGACTGGCAGTAACCTGTACGCCGTCACTGTAGATAACACGAGGATCGACCGCCATCACCAGCACTGCCGAACGCGTCGACGATTCGTCGTTATCACGGTCACGGTCACGCTCCCTGTCTTGCACCGCAGGTGGCTCATAGCCCGCCAGCCGCCACAGAACAGAGGCTTCGTCCTCGTGCATGTCAAAATGATTAATCAAAAGCATCAAAATATCTTCGGCAGGGCGTTCGTTTCCCTGTTCGATACGCTGCAGCGTTGGCTCGTCGATTTCGACGGCCCCAGAAACCTCGGCGACACTTTCGTGCATTTTTTGCCGCAAGGTCTTTAGCTTCTCGCCCAACTTTTTGAATGGTTGCTCACTTTGCTTCTCACTCATAGCTTCTATGATACCGCCTCTGTTACGATAGCGCAAGCCGCATCCAAACAGAGGGCGCCAGACCATCCCAATACCTATGCTGCGTGCGTGCGCTATAATCAATCTATGAACATCCTGCAGAACGTACCCCTCAAAGACCACTCCACTATGCGCCTGGGCGGTACTGCCGCCTATGCAACAGAGGTGCACGACAAGCGTGACTTGACGGATGCTCTAGACTGGGCCGAACAGAATAACCTGCCTGTCATCATGATCGGCGGAGGCAGTAATATCATTTGGCGCGACGAAGGTTTTCCAGGCCTGCTCATTATCAACAAGATCCTTCGCTTTGAGGAACAGCAGGAAGATGATGAGAATTACTATATTACCATTGGCGCGGGCGAAGATTGGGATGCAGTCGTAAAGCGCGTTACCGAAAAAGGCATGACCGGCATCGAAGCACTCAGCCTCATTCCTGGTACCGCAGGAGCAACCCCGGTTCAAAATGTCGGCGCGTACGGTCAGGAAATTGCCGATACGCTCGTCAGCATCGAGGCATACGACGCTCATACCAAGCAGTTCGTGACTATTCCCGCCGTTGACTGTGGTTTTAGCTATCGAAGCAGTCGCTTCAAGACTGTCGATAAAGGACGCTTTTTTATTACCGCCATCACTTTGCACCTTATTCATGGCAATCCCCAGCCTCCGTTTTACCGTGCCCTGCAAAGCTACATGGATGAACATGGCTTAACCAATCCCTCGCCGCAAATGATTCGCGACGCTGTTATTGATATTCGGACACGTAAACTTCCCGATCCTGCTAAAGTTGCCAACAACGGCTCGTTCTTTGCCAATCCCATTGTCGGCAGTGAGCTCTTTTCACAATTGAGTGCGGACTTTCCGGACATGCCTCACTGGCCAACTGATGACGGCCGCTACAAACTGCCAGCAGCCTGGTTGATTGAGCAAGCTGGCTTTAAGGACGCCCACGATGCCGCAACCGGCATGGCCACCTGGCCCCAGCAATGTCTGGTACTGGTCAATGAGCATGCTCGGTCTACGGCTCAACTACTGGCTTTCCGGCAGAAGATTATGGATAGCGTTGCCCAGAAGTTCAATGTGACCCTTGAACAAGAACCTGAACTTCTCCCCAAAAGCTAGATATTGTTAAAAAACTTACAGCCAAATTAGAATCTATGCCCTTTATTGCGCTTTTGGTTAAAGTTTTGTAATAATAGCGGCTTGTTCTAGCTAAATGTAAGGAGATTACCATGTCTGCTGTATCTATTTATGGTGTCGAAAAATTCCCACCCGTTGCCGGATGGCTGTTTGATGAACCCGTTGCCGAAGGACTCAGCCCTGACGGGGCAAGACTGAGTGCAGAAGTTGATGATTTTTTAAAGGATCATCATCAGTTTCTGTGGTACCGCATGAGTGATCCCGACTTAAGATTGCCCCAGTTTGATGCGTCAGTAAATAGCGTTTTTGCCAAGGAGAACCGAACGGATGCCGAAATCACCCATGAACTGACAGAGGTGTTCGGAACATCACTGCCAGATTTATACCACGCGATGCCCGGGATTCGTGGCGATCTGTACACCGACGCTTCAGATATGCCCGCCGTCACCGAGCAGGAAAGCCAGATCAACTTCCAGCCAGATCGGCAAGCGTCAGAGTTCTTTGGTCAAGAAATCAATGTCGCGGCGCCAGCTATCCAGGAATTAATTCCACAGAAAACTACCCAGCATCTGGGCAGCTGTATGCTTTCCGAGCCAGTCACCTTCAGGGATTTGGCAACTATAGATCTGCCGTTTTCCGGAACACTTTCTTCTAGTCGAGACCAGAATACCTTCGATTACTTGCGAGACGACCTGCCAGCAGCCCACAGCGCAACAACCATCCCCTATTTCTTTGGAGTTGCAGAGGCTCAAACGCCGTCAAGTTCGGAAACTAGAACCCTTCGGGTCAAACTCACCGCTGTTACATCCGAATTTAGCCAATTACTGGAAGGCAAGGGTGCCCGTGCTTACTACGGCGAAGAGTCGGATCGTTCCGAAGCTTCATCAGCGGAACCTGTAGAAGCTGTACTTTCGGCTGACCTTAACCACGAACCACCGGTCGTCAACATAGATACTGCCTGGGAGTTACTTCAGGCCCAGGGGATAATAGATACGGTTAATACTCCGCTTTTCGGTGGTGAGGCGGCTCAACTATTTGGCAAACCTGCCATGTCGGCATAGGTAAAAGAATTATTTTTCGCCCGGTAAAGGATACGCTTTTACAAATTCCTTAATCGCAGCATGAATCTGGGCCAATTTGACCTGGTCGCCCTTGGCTGAAATGGCAGCGTCAATCCAGTTGGCGACTTGGTCCATCTCGGTCTCCTTTAGCCCGCGAGTAGTAAGCGCGGGCGTGCCCAAGCGGATTCCGCTCGGGTCAAATGGCGGCCTTGTATCAAACGGTACGGTATTTTTATTTACCGTAATACCGGCAAGGCCCAAGGCCTTTTCAGCCTCGGCACCACGCACATCTTTACTGGTCAGGTCGATAAGCAGCAAGTGATTGTCCGTACCGCCGGTTACCAGATCGTAGCCGCGCTCCATCAGCTTATCGGCCAGGCGCTTGGAATTTTTGACAATCTGGACACCGTACTCTTTAAACTCCGGCCTGGCCGCCTCGTGCAAGGCCACAGCAATAGCCGCCGTCTGATGATTGTGCGGACCCCCTTGTAAGCCTGGAATAATCGCCCGATCTATAAGGGTAGGCAGGTTCTCTCGCGTTCGTTCGGCTTTCTTGAGAGGATTAGACGGATTACCGTTACATAAAATCAAGGCACCGCGAGGACCACGCAATGTTTTATGGGTCGTGGTGGTTATGACGTCGGCGATTCCCACCGGCGACGGATGCACTCCCGCCACTACCAACCCGGCAATATGCGAAATATCGGCCACCAAAAATGCATCACATAAATCGGCAATCTGACGCAGACGCTGCCAATCAAGAATCCTCGGATAGGCCGTGGCTCCTACAAAGATTAACTTTGGTTTGTGCTGCTTGACCAGTTCGGCCATGCCGTCATAGTCCAGATAACCATCGCGGCCCGTTCGATACTGTACCGAATTAAACCACTTGCCGGAAAAGTTGACCTTCAGCCCGTGCGTCATGTGACCGCCATAAAAAAGCTCCAGCCCCATAACAGTGTCACCCGGGTCGGCCAGTGCAAAATATACCGCCATGTTTGCCGGCGACCCTGAGTAGGCTTGCACATTGACGTGGGTCACACCGAACAGTTTTTTTGCGCGGTCCCTGGCCAGGTTCTCCACCTTATCCACTACTTCGCAGCCGCCATAGTAGCGCATCCCAGGATAGCCTTCCGAGTACTTATCTGTCAGACGCGACCCAAGTGCCGCCATGACATCTGGGGACGTGTGATTTTCGCTTGGAATCATTTCCAGGCCTTCGCGCTGGCGCTGTGCTTCGTCTTTGATTAATTGAGCTATGGCTGTGTCGTTCATTGAATCCTCACATACTGTTAAGGGTTAACTAATGGTTATAAATGGTATGTGACGGTTTCGCTAGATCATGCTTTTAATTGTAGCAAACGTGCTATTATTTACGTATAAACCTCGCGGTATTTCTATCAATTATTCAATGTAGCTATTGCTTTTTTAATATCATTTGTGATATAAAGTATGCTGTATGAATACTCCAAACGATAAAATTGGCCAGTTAATTGCTCAAATTAGACAAGAACGCGGACTTACCCAGGCTGAGTTTGCCAAGCGCATGGGAACCAGCCAATCGGCGGTTAATCGCATAGAACACGGCAAACAAAACCTCAGCCTAGAAACGCTGGGCCGAATTAGTGACGTCCTGAATAAGCAACTCATTAGTTTGGGCAGTGGTGCGGTCAATTTGCGTATCGAAGGTGGACACGAACTAAAAGGCAGTATCAATCTAAAGACCAGCAAAAACGCCGCCGTCGCCCTGTTGTGCGCCAGCCTACTGAACTATGGCGTGACTCGTTTTGTTAATTTTCCTCGCATCGAAGAAGTGTTTCGCATTATTGAAGTTCTGGAAAGTATTGGCGTACAGATAAGGTGGATGGAAGGCAATACCCTGGAAATCCGCCGTCCCGAGAAACTGCGCCTAGCCGACATGGACGCCGAAGCCGCCCGCAAGACCCGTTCGGTCTTGATGCTGGTTGGCCCATTGATGCACGACTACAAAAACTTCCATATTCCGTATGCCGGTGGCTGCAAATTAGGTCAGCGTACCGTAGAACCGCATCTGTTTGCCCTGGAAGAGTTTGGTGTCAGCATTGTTGCCACCAAAGGCCACTACGACGTAACCGTCAAGAAAAAACCGGCCGGCGAAATGACCTTGTATGAAACTGGCAATACCGTGACCAACAATGCCCTGATGGCCGCCGCACGCACCACAGAGCCAACTGTGATCCAGGCGGCAAGCGCCGACTACATGGTTCAGGACCTCTGTTATTTCTTGCAAAAATTGGGCGTCAAAATCGAAGGTATCGGCACCCAGCAGCTCAGGATTACCGGTGTCTCACACGTCAAAAAGAATATCACCTACGCCCCGACCGAAGATCCCATCGAAGCGATGTTCTTTATTTCGGCCGCCGTAACCACCAACTCAAAGATCACTATCCGCCGCGTCCCTTATCGTTGGATCGCTCTGGAGCTGCTAAAACTGCAAAAGATGGGCCTAAAATACAGTCTTTCAGACCCTTACAAGGCGACAAATGGCATTATCGACCTGGCCGATCTAACCATCCACAAACACAATGGCGAACTGCGTGCACTAACCGATAAGTTACATCCAAACCTATGGCCCGGCCTCAATCCTGACAACCTACCCTATTTCGTGCCCATCGGTGCCGTCCTGCGCGGTCGCACCCTTATTCACGACTGGATGTACGAAAACCGTGCTATCTACTACACCGAAATGACAAAAGTTGGCATGCAAGTAGAACTCGCCGATCCGCACCGCCTGTACATCCAAGGACCCACCAAATTCAGCAAAGCGGATGTCGTCTGTCCGCCCGCCCTGCGTCCAGCTAGCCTGTTACTGATCGGCATGCTGACCGCCGAAGGCATTTCTACCCTGCGCAATGTCTACACCATCAACCGGGGCTACGAAGACCTGGCCGAACGCCTAAATTCACTAGGTGCACGGATCCAAGTTTTTCACGAACTGTAATGCTGACCTACCTACACAGAATTACCGCTTGATGATGGCCAGTCAAAGATTGGGGCCGTAAGGCCGGTCAATAATCCCACTGGCCCGACAAGTGAGAACGTAAACTGCCCATAGACCACTTATAGGTTCGGGGATCACTCTCTTTACAGGTAGAAGCAAAAACAATCGCATAATAGAGACGATAAACATGCACGGCGCGAATAATGTCTTCACCGTGCTGGTGGCGCATTTTATCCAACAAAAAGCGGCCATGTTCCGGCAGCATACCGTCTTCGGCATTCATGAAACCAAAAATACCGCAGGCCAGGTCCATGCGCGGATCGCCCGCTAGCGTCAAAGATCCAAAATCTGCCACGGCAAAAATACGCTGCCGCCCGTCTAGTAGCGTGTTCATGGCATTAAAGTCGCCGTGTACCAGTAGAGGACGGATCCCGGCGGCCACTGACTGCACTTCTTTTTCTATAAAAGTCAGGATGGAGGCCATATCACCCACCGCTTGATCGAATTGCGATTGAGCCAAGGCGTAAGCTGAAGCCACCTTCTGCGAAATGAACGTCGGCCAAGTATCGGTACGAACGGGATTGATGCCCAAAACCTCACCATAGTACGAAAAGGGCCTATGAAGCTTCGATACCCGGCTGGCTGTAAACAAGTAATCCTCCAGGAGTTGCCAGGCCTGAGACTCGGGCAGAGCGGCTAAAACCCTGCCCAGCTGTTTATCCGGAAGGCGCTGGTCAATAGTAAAGATATAGTCACCTTCATCATAAACTTCCAGTACCTTGGGAACGCGTAGGCCAGCCGCATCGGCGTCCAGGGCGTCATAAAAATCGCGCAGCTGCAGTAGCTGCTGATATAACGCATCAGTTCTTTGTTTATAGAACCGAATTACCCGGTCCGCGTCCAATTCATACACTAAAGCCTCAACGCCTTCGCCCAGCAACTGCGCCGAGGGCACGCCGTGCTGACGTAATACGCTATCAATGTATTGTTGAAGCATCGCCTTGACCATTGCCCTTCCTTATCATGGCAAAAATATGTTCTCATCATATCTTGTCGTTACAGATCTTTTCAACAGCACGGCCCGCGCACTACTAAGGATTGTTGTCGTACAGCCACAAAGGAACTCCCGCAGTCCGTGATTCCGCAACGAATGTTTTTAGCACAGGGGTCGCCGGACTGTCATTCATCTGGCCTGGCTTCCAATATGACCAATCAATTTTTTCTTCGGTGGCCGATTTGTCGCGGGCAAATAGATGCACCGCCGTTTTAAAGCCGGCAGCCTTGACGGTCTTAGCCTGCAACAGTACGTTATCAAGAATTTGCTGTCTTTGTTTTGGCTCTAAGGTAACCCGCGGCATGCCCGTACCTTTTTCGAACGTATAAAATGTACCGGTATTAAACCAAATTTCTGATGCCCCCAATTGTGTGGCAGCTTCTACTGCCAAGTCGGTTCGCAAATACACTGCCGGTTCCAGCACCGTAATGTCCAACTTGCTCATAGCGCCCCACGGAAAACCCTGTAGTCCAAAACTATCAATCAGTCCATCCGGGATATTACGCACATAGGGCAACAAGCTAACATATTTACCATTCTGCCAAGAACTTCCAGACGGATACGTTTTGCTCTCTAGCAGAATACTCGCCTTACTGCCGGGAAAATATTTTTTCTGCAGCTTGACCGTACGTGTTACCAGCGTACCAAAAGCCGTCGCATTGGTATCGCCCCACACCGGAATATTCCATTCAGGCAAGGGATTCCACAGCCCCATCTGGCTATCGGTCACACCAGCCGCTTTGATAGTGGCAAAATATGTATCAAGCGCCGAATCATAACCGCCCTGGCGGTAGGTATTTATATCGACCACCCCACCCGCGGCACGCGTGGGCTCCAGAAATACGAGCGGTGATATGCCGTACTGGGAGAACTCTTTGAGCATACGGGCAACGTCCTGTCCCTGTTGTTTGCCTTCGGCTACTGTCATGGGCATCGGCACAAAAAACGATACACGCTTGGTAATCTGACCGCCACAGACTGTTTCGTATTCGGCGGTTTTTCGTAGCTGCGAAATAGTACTCCGCTCCAGCCCTTGACGCTTGGGCCCGCCGCCGCCACAGTCCCGGATGCGAAGGTTTGGCGACAGAGGCTTTGAGTCAGCGGCTACTATGGCCCTGGCAGGAGACTCATTAGTAGCTGCAGAAGACATTTTGGTGACATTTTGGTGACCTTCGGCTTTGCGATTTCCTTGCAACTGCATAATTCCCAGCGAGGTACAGAGTGTCAGCATCAAAAAACCTCCTACGATTTGTAATCGTCGCCTGCGCTTT
Source organism: Saccharimonadales bacterium (SeqCode) (assembly GCA_036392795.1). Classification (GTDB taxonomy): domain Bacteria; phylum Patescibacteriota; class Saccharimonadia; order Saccharimonadales; family UBA4665; genus JARIHD01. Next base: position 3,976 of record DASVXH010000050.1, on the reverse strand, counting down.
CTGCCGGTACCGTGGCGGAAATGATACTTCATATGCTTACATCATACCACTCTTGTATCTGAGTATAGTCTGTTATAATGCAGGCATCGCGGGTGTCGTATAACGGCTAATATGCCAGCCTTCCAAGCTGGAGATGGGGGTTCGATTCTCCCCACCCGCACCATTCATGCCCCTTAGCAGTAGGCCAGCGGAGTTTTATTAAGACGTTCCGCCCCTAAGCCTACAAAAACAGTCAACTGGATTGTTTGCCCTGGTAGCTCAGCTGGATAGAGCAGAGGACTTCTAAGCCTAAGGTCGTTGGTTCGAATCCAACCCGGGGCACCAAAGATACAGCGACCCTAACACCATATGTAGCGTTAGGGTTTTATTATTTTTTTGATATGGGAACTTGCAGAACGACCGGAAAATTACTATAATCATTAAATTGTAATTATCCCGTAGCCATTCTGGTGCGGGGATTTATTTTTGTATGACACGAAAATTCGGAGAATTGACCCCAGTTACAGCTGCTGCCGAGTCGGGCATCGGACTTGAACAAAACGAAATGCGATTAGCATTTCTAGGAAGAACTAGTCTGGAACAAGGCTTTGACTGGGATATGGCGACGCTGACCACCTCGCAGGCCGAGGAGTGCTTTGACCACCTAGATTTTCTGCATCAACATGCCAGGTCAAATGTGAGCCGACTTTTTAGAGCCAGTCGCAAGATTGCCGGCACTAGAGAGATCCTTGAAGCCGTGCGCAGCGGCATGACCCCCGAGGAGATCTATCAGGCAATGGAATTTAAAAGCAAAACGAGTTATACCAACACCTTGCGTGGCATCCAGCGCGTCCTGAGAGTAGCACTCACCGATTACTGCGAACTGAATGAATTTGAAGCACCCACCAAGAACGGGCACATTCAAACCCTCGTTGACGGCGGCATAATCTACCGCGATGCTGCGATCGGCGTTCATTTTGGACTTTACGATGAAGCACAACGAACCATACAAGCTTTTAATACCGATCAAAAATGGCTTAAAAAAATTGCCACCAAGAGTGCACCTATTCTGTGGGTAACCTATGGGCCAAATGATCCTGTTGCCGGGCGTCTTGCAACTCATGGTCGGACGGAACACAGAACCCTTCGTCCCAAACCGGTTCAGCAAAAACCCAAGGAGCCTCGACCCGATACTTCGACGCCAAAGATAACAATCCCAGAAATCGAAGATAGGGAACCTCTATTAAAAGCAGACGAGGAAGTGGAGCTCGCAAAAATAATAGAGGTTGGCCAGTTTGCCAAAAAACTGCTTGCAGGCATAAAAGCAGATGCACACAGTCCCGACCAACTCAGCCCCGAGCTGCAGGAGATCGTCGACAGAAAAGACTTTACCCTAAAGGAACTGGAAGAATTGGTAAAGGACGGTGACCGCGCATTTATGCAGTTTTTACTCGCCAATACCGGCCTAGTCCGCTTTTGGATAATCCGTTCTATCCCTCGCTTTGTCTCCGCTCGCATCAGCCATGATGAAGTGGCAATAAACGACATGTTTGCCGATATTGTTTCGGATGACAAAATGGGCCTGTGGCATGCCGTGGAAAAGTTTGACTTTACCAGAGGCATCAAGTTCTCTACCTACGCCAGCGGCTGGATCAAAAAATCCGTCACTCAATGCATCTTGGACCGACTCCAAGTCAAAGCTACGAAAGAAGACTATGACGATGTTATGGACTTCGTAAGAAAGAACGATTTTATAAGTCTCCAGGACGAATCTGGTCATGATGATGACGATCCAACGATCAACGAGGCGTGGGTGGCCGCTCCCCCATATAGCGAAGTAGTTGCTGACGGACTAGGACCAGCAGCGCTACGCTACTTGAATGAACTTTTGAGCGTCCTTGATCCCATAGAACGCCGAGTACTGAAAAGTGTATACGAAAACAACGAATCTTTCCGCAAGGCCGGAGAGTCACTACACATGTCCAGGCATCGAGTGAAGCGCATCTATGATACGGCAATGCTAAAATTGACGACCCAGCAAGAAAACCCGGAAGAGGCGGAAGATTTAGAAGCCGTCTAGCCGGTTCAGTTTAGCGGCTGGTATCTTTTATACGCCCGCCAAATGCCCAGGGCCATCGCTTTGCGCGAGCATTGAGGTCGGCTACGTATTCGGCATAACCGTGGTCATAATAGGCGAGAACCGGAGCGCCCGGTGCCGATTCAAGCTCATCACGTTCGTAAACGGCATCGTGCAGAGGATGACGCACAGGCTCCTTTTTCTCCACCTGACCTTTTGTGGCTAGAGGCGCAGCATATTCGGCAAGCTTTTGTGTTCGAAGCATTTCCATCTCATATTCCTTGCGCCATGAACGGACATGATCAGGTATGTCCGGACCGTACGTCATGGCCACGTCCTGGACAGGCAAAAGGTCGAGCTTATAATCCGTTAATAGGTCGTGTAAGGAGCTTACCTCAATAGGGGATGTATAATGAGCAACTTCTGTAAGAGACATAAAAATATAACCTTTCCCTGCCAAAGTTTGGCCGCTAAATGTTCGCGTTGGTAGTCGCTCCGTGTTAAATTATTTGATTATCCAGAACGATCTGTAAGAATTTTAACACATACGCTATCGAATTTCATCTTCGTTTAATAATTAAGGACTCATTAAATCCATAATCTCCCTGGATTATTTGACCAAAAAATGCTACAGTAGATCTGTTAATAAATCTGGCGGATGTAGCTCAGTTGGTTAGAGCGTCTGATTGTGGCTCAGAAGGCCGTGGGTTCAAGTCCCATCATTCGCCCCAAGATGATTATGTAAGACCTCCTGCCTGTTAGGTGGTCTTTTTATTTGTTACGATACATAGTATGACAGTCGCTGAACATATCCTTGAAACAATCTCGTACGCCACTATAGCAACGGCGAGCGATAACGGCGAACCTTGGAATACACCCGTCTTCTATGCCCACGATGGCTTTACTATTTATTGGTCTTCGCACCCGGATGCGGTACATTCCAAAAACATAGCCGCCAATGGTAAAGCCTTCGTAGCCATTTACAACTCCAAAGCAGGTAAAGGTGAGGGCACAGGATTATACATCAGGGCAAAAGCACGCGCCCTTGACAGTGAAGACGAGATCCGACATGCACTTGACCTGCTTGGTGCTCGGCGTGGCCGCCCCTTTTTGCACGCAGAAAAATTCAAGGGAAATGGACCACAGCGTGTATACGTCGCCGAGCCACTGAAAATATGGACAAACGCTGCGGACCGGGATAGCGATGGCGACTTTATTCGTGACTTTAGGATCAGCGCAGAAGTAAACCCCGATTGATGCCAAGTGACCAGCTGGCGGGAGTCGCCGACGATATTACCGCAAGATTATAGTCATAGGGTCATCGTTTCAGCCGGCTTGCATGCCAGTGTAAACTACATTACTGCTTTGGACCGGTTGGGATATATACTATGAGGATGCAACGCTCCCATCGTCTTACTGTCGCAGTTATTAGTTTGTTCTGTCTGGGATTTATGGTTTTTGGTTTTATGGCATTGCGCCAAAGTCAGCCCGAAAACAGTCCGCGCCCCAAACCTTTTGCGTCTACCGCAAGTTGGACGGTGGACTTTAGTAAACAGCCAAGCGGCGCACCCGACAGTCAAACCTGGAATATCGCTACTCCCGACACGCCAATCTACAACGAGGAAGCTCAAATATACACCGCTCGCCCCCAAAATATCCGTATCGAGAATGGCGCATTAGTCATCGAGGCCAAGCGTGAAGACCTGCAAGGCAGGCGCTATACATCAGCACGAATTGACACTCAAAAAAAGCAAACCTTTAAATACGGCCGGTTCGAAATAACCGCCAAACTACCCGTTGGCCAAGGAACCTGGCCGGCACTGTGGCTGCTTTCTAACACCAAAATCTATACAAAACGGCTCAATCCCACCGAGCGTCAGTGGGCCGAACCGCGTTTTTATATGCACGACGGCGAAATTG
>DASVXH010000049.1:0-4953 GCA_036392795.1 Saccharimonadales bacterium (SeqCode) | reverse complement strand
ATTCAACAAGTGGACGCTCGCACATCACAGCTTTACGATATTAGGGGCTGGCAGTTTCTAAAAGGATTAACCATCGACTCCACCCAGCTCATGGCGGTCGCCCCGGAACTGGCTATTGAATTAGGGCTTATAATTAAGACGGATTAAGGAGAGAGGATGAAAACTGTACTTATGGCCATAGCGGTCATCAAAAAAGACGATCAGATTTTGATTCGAAAATTCGACCCCGCCCGGAACCCTTATAAAGAACCATGGGGCCTGTTCGGGGGAAGATTGGAGGGGGATGGTACCGTAAGCGAGATGCTAAACCGCGAACTTCAGGAACGTTGGAATATAACAGTGACCATAACCGAGCAGCTTACATGGGACGAAGATCAAAAGAAAGATCATGATGGTGAAGAAAAGCGTTTTATCTATCTGGACGCACTTTGCGAACTCGCATCAGGCGAACCACATCCCGTGAATCCAAACGAAGAACTAAAATGGGTTCCAATAAATAAACTGGCGGACTACCAGCAAGTGCCGCCAGGGGTTCGGCTCTTTCAAAAACTAGGATACTATTAGAATATTAGGAGTTAACTTGAAAACGATAGTAATCACCGGCGGCAGCGACGGCCTTGGCAAAACCATTGCCGCCAAACTTGCGCCAAACAATAAAGTATTCGTTCTTTCGCCAAACGAAGCGAAGCTTAAAACTGTGGCCGAAGAACTTGGCTGTGAGTACAAAGTCTGCGACGTGCGCGATTACGAGCAGTGCGAAAAGGTTGTGCAGGAAATCGGCCAGATAGACTGCCTGATTAACAATGCTGGTCTTTGGGTTCAAGGTGAACTTGAGGAAAATGACCCTACTCGTATTCACGAAGTAGTGGAAGTCAACTTACTTGGCGTCATCAACGCAACCAAAGCCGTTATTCCGAGTATGAAACAACAAAAATCCGGTCTCATTATCAATATCAATTCCCAAGGTGGATTTAATGCCAAACCAGAGCGCAGCGTATACACCGCCACCAAATGGGCGGTGACTGGATTCACAAAATGTTTGCAGCCCGAACTTGCTCCATACGGCATCGGCGTAACCGGCCTGTATCCAGGCATGATGAAAACCGAAATGTTCAGCAAGATGGGCATCGAAAAGGACATGAGCAAGGGCCTGGATACCGAAGATGTCGCAAAGACTATTGAATTTATTCTTAGCTTCGATAAACCGACCTTGTTCCCTGAGATCGGCATAAAACATATCGATAATTAAGGGGATTCATGAAACTATTCCTCTCGTCTCAAGCCATTTCTAAAGAACAAGCTCCGCATCTTATCGGACTTGTGGGCAAACCCGCCAAAGACATTCGTATGGCCGTCATCGAAAACGCCGCAGATGTCGAAGCCGGCCCAAAACCATGGCTGCTTCGTAACCGCCAAATGATCGAAAGCCACGGCTTTGATGTCGAATACATCGACCTTAAACACTACGCAAAAGATACAGAATCACTTTGGCAAAAACTAACGGACAAGGACGTATTGTGGTTCGGCGGCGGCAACACGTTTTATCTACGCTGGTTAATTCATAGCATGGGTATCGAAAATATTCTTAAAGATTTGGTGGAAAGCGGAAAGGTATACGGAGGCGGTAGTGCCGGGTCAATTATTGCCGGACCAACGCTTCAGCATTTCGAGACCGCTGATGATGTGCATGAAGCACCAGAGGTCATCCTTGACGGTCTGAATTTAACAGACAAAGTTGTACTGCCGCATATGGACAGCGCGAAATACGCGCCGATCATGGACGCTATTAACGATAAATTGCAAGCCGATGGCTACCGAACGGTTCCATTGACCGACGCGCAGGCATTGGTCAATGATGGCGACGAGGAGAAAATTATATGACAATCTCTCTGCAAAAAACGGGCCAGGCCAGACAGGGCACTGGCGGTTACAAACGAAATAATACCAGATACGCTATCATAATAAGATGAAGATACCAATTTCAGAACTACGCCAAAAAGTAGCTGACCATTTTATTTCCGCCGGCCTTGATGATGCGGATGCTAAAACTATGACGGAACTTATCGTCGAACAAGAAATGGTTGGCAATCGATTTAGCGCCGTGGGAGAACTTAACGGGAAACACGCCCGTCTTATCGAGGGTATGGAGTTAGCAAAAGAAGAGGTGGCAATGGACAAGGCCGCTACAAAGCTCATCAAAGGCAACGGCCGCCTAGCACCGCTTATTACTGCCGACTATCTGCCAGAAGTTATAGCCAACGCCAAAACACAAGGCATTTACGCACTTGGCATTTACGACAGTACCTATAATGACTTTTTTAATGTATTCAGCCGCCGCATTGCCGCCGAAGACTGCATAGGCATCGTCGTAGAAAATGGCGGCCCAGGAGGTGTTGTGCCGTTTGGTGGCAAAAAAGACATTACCGGCACAAACCCAATTGCTTTTGGTATCCCAACCAACAAGTCTCCAATTGTCTTTGACGCCGCAACCTCAATGCACGCCTACGGCGCAATCAGCCAAGCAAAAGCGCGCGGCAAAAAACTGCCAGATAACGCGTACGTCGATAAAGAAGGTAACATTACGACCGATCCGAATGTAGCATACGCCGTCCTTCCATTTGGCGGATTCAAAGGTTATGCGATCAATCTTTTGATCGAAGTGCTTACTACTAGTTTAGTAAGAAGCAAGGCCGGCCTGGACCAGCCCACAGAGAACCAACGCCACATCGGCACATTCATCATCGTGATTGACCCTGCCGCTTTTGGCGACATAACCGAATTTAAAAACTCAACAACCAAACTCGCCGAGGATATTTTAGCTGTACCGCCAGTTAATCCGAATGAGCCAGTTCGTATACCTGGTTTTAAAGGCTCAGATCGGCGGGAAAGATTTATACAAGCTGGCGAAGTTGAGATCGCGGATGAAGACTGGCAAAAATTTACAGCCTTACTGAAATGATAAAAGAATGAAAACCAGTTTGTCCCACATCGGCATCAACCTATCTAGTGAAGAAAAGTGCTTTCCGTTCTGGCAGGAATTGCTGAAATATCTGGAATTCAAGCTGATGCTTGACGGTAATCATTTTGACGCAAACGATGGCCATACGTTTCTTTGTTTTTCGACTACAAAACCTGGCTACATTGATCCACCATTTCATCGCAAGCACACCGGTCTGAACCACATTGCCTTTAGCGTTGCTTCACGGCAGGAAGTTGACCGGTTTGTAAAAGAATATTTAGAACCTCGTAATATACCTACGCTATACGGCGGAGCAAAAGAATATGACTACACACCCGGCTACTACGCCGTGTATTTCGAGGATCCGGATCGTATTAAAGTAGAAGTAGCATTTACGGGAGGACGGTGACGAATGAAAATAAGGAGACACTATATGAAATTGAATAACAAAGTCGTAGTAATTACTGGTTCGTCTGCTAACATTGGCAAAGCAACCGCGCTCCTCTTTGCTCAGGAAGGGGCAAAGGTAGTTATAACTACAAGAAAGAATGTTGAGGGAGGCCAAGCAACGGCTGATGAGATTAAAAATAGTGGCGGTGAAGCCATCTTTGTTCAAGCGGACCTGGCGCAACCTGATGATGTTGAAAAGCTATTTAAGGCTACCCTCGAAGCCTTCGGTACTGTTGATATCCTCGTGAATAACGCTGGCGCAGCTACAGGCAAGCCGTTTCTAGAAACTACCAAAGAAGACTGGCTACTAGATTTTGATAACAATCTCTTTGACATGGTGCTTTGTTCGCAAGCTGCTGCTAAAATTATGCTTGAAAAAGGGAGCGGCGTTATACTAAACACCACTTCTATTCGTGGCTTAGAGCACACCGGCCGTGAGGGAATAATGGGATATTCTGCCGCGAAAGCCGCAACAATTAGCTTAACTAAAACAATGGCGAAAGAGTTAGCCCCAAAAATCCGCGTCAATGGCGTAGCTCCTGGGTTTGTTATTACACCAAACTATGACAAGACCCCACAAGAGGTAAAAGATGGGTTTATTGACGGCACGCTCATAAAGCGCTGGATTCAGCCTGAGGAAATTGCCGAAGCATTTCTCTATCTCGCTACTGCCGAGGCGATTACAGGCGAAAACCTGATTGTTGATGGAGGCTTTACGCTAAAATAATTATGGATTTCAAGCGTGTTAAAATCATTACCACCGTACCACTTGAAAATGCTGATACCCTACGCGAAGCATTGGGTAATGCAGGTGCGGGTGTAGTAGGCGATTATAGCTTTTGCAGCTTTTCCATAATTGGCAAGGGACGTTTCAAGCCCTCCGAAAATGCCAATCCTCATATTGGCAAGGCCAACAAACTTGAAACTGTTGAAGAAGAGCAAATTGAAGTAATTTGTGACCGCGCAAATGCCAAGCAGGTTATAGCCGCTCTTCGTAAAACCCACCCCTATGAAGAACCTATCATTAACATCGTGCCGTTATTAAGCGAGGAGCAATTATGAAAGTCCTCATCGACACCATCCCGCTAGCGTTTCTTCACATACCCGCAGGTAATTTTCTTATGGGTTCCTCCAGACAAGAGATCGCTCATACCGTAGAAGGTTTTCCGCACCTAGAGGCGGCCTGGTTTGAAAAAGAATATCCGCAGCATGAGGTAGATGTACCGGAATTCTACATGGCCGAAACACTTATTACGAATGCTCAATGGCATACATTTATGCGAGAAAATAATATTACTCGCAAACCCCTGGGTTTTGACATAGATAAGCCAGACCATCCCGTATGGGACATTACTTTCGAGGAGCTATCACAGTTCTGCGAATGGTTATCTAAAAAATCCGGTTACAATGTCAAGATTCCTACCGAAGCGCAATGGGAGAAAGCAGCCCGAGGCACGGATAAACGTGAATATCCGTGGGGCAACATCTTTAATGGCTCACTTTGCAATACCAAAGAAAGTGGACGAGATAGCACGGCGCCAGTC
>DASVXH010000048.1:0-1977 GCA_036392795.1 Saccharimonadales bacterium (SeqCode) | reverse complement strand
CTAGCTCAATCCGTCTTTTCCTACATTCAAGGACAGGCTCCTAACTGGCAGCCTCAGGATGGAAACCTAGATGTCTGGATTATCAGAGCTGTGACAGCTCTCGCAGCAGAGAATCGTGACCTCGCTAGTGATGTCCAAGATAGTATCTTCCGGTACTATGGAGCTACACTTGTGGGGATTTTGCCCCTCGATGCAACTGCGGCACAGGGGAACACAACGTGGACAGCAATTGATACACAAGGTTACACCATTCCATCAGGAACCAACGTCGGGATCGTGGATCAGTCTGGCAATACTCAGGCGTTTGTCACAACTACAGCTATTACGATCCCTGCTGGACAAAACATCACAGCAACTGGTGCTGTACCAATCCTCGCAACTGTGCCTGGTTCTGCTGGTAACAACGTTGGTACAGCTGGTGGCCCTGTGCAGCTAATCGATGTTCTCGATTGGGTACAGAGTGTTTCGCTTGTCTCTCCAACCGTGGGTGGCGCAGATGCCGAGTCTGACGCTGCATACTTGAACAGACTCACTACTCGATTGAGCCACCTGTCTCAGAGGCCCATTCTACCAGCAGATTTCGCATACTACGCTCTAGATGCAACCACAGCAATCTGGAGAGCTGTAGCGATCGATGGCTACAATCCAGCAGATGGGACGTACAACAACCAAAGAATGGTGACTGTAGCTGCGATTGACATAAATGGGAACGCTGCAAGTGCAACCGCGAAAACCGCAATTAGCACTTATCTACAAGCGAACAGAGAAGTCAACTTCGTCGTGAATGTCATCGATCCGCATTACACGACGATCAACGTAGCGGTCACGTATCACTTGGAAATCACCTACGATCAAACCGCCACAGACAACGCAGTTACAAATGCCATAAATGGCTATCTGAGTCCCGCTACTTGGGGTCAGGATCCCACAATCTTGGAGAACACTCAATCACAGACTTGGCTGGAAACGCCTACAGTGTACTACAACGAGCTTCTTACGGCAATCTCAAACGTGGTTGGTGTCGCCAGAGTAACCGCGTTGACCGTAAATGGTGGAACCACGGATGTCACTCTTACAACACCTGCTGCTCTAACTCAACCCGGTACAATAACAATCACTCATGCCTGAGCCATTCAAACAATCTCTGATTGACCTGCTGGAGCCGATGTTCTATGCTGACGCTCAAAACGGAAACTCACTGAATATCTATCTCAGCTCGATTGGTGATGAATTGTTCCAGTTCGTAGAAGATTGGGCTAGTGATACTGATGCGGGCCAACCAGGATACAGTCTTTTGGTGGATATCACCAGAAGTCCTGACATTGGGCTTCCATGGCTTGCACAGTTCGTGGGTGCAATCGTCACAAGTGGGGCAACACCAGCTGTCCAACGTCAGCAAGTACAGAGTCTTAGTGCCTGGGGACGTGGAACTGTAGCCGCGCTACAAGCTGCGCCTCTTCCATGGCTTACAGGGACACAGACTGTAGTTATCAAGGAGAGAGATACGAGTCCGTATCACCTAGAGGTGTATACGCTGGCAAGCGAGACAACGAATGCAACCGCAGTTCAGAATGCATTGTTAGCTCAGAAGCCTGCCGGACTCCAAATGACTTACATCAACTACGCAGGTCAGGCAGCTTGGACAGTTAGAGGATCTACCATGCGTGGCCTAGACGCCGTTAGATTTGCACTGTAACACAGGAGGGAGAGAATATGTTTACAGTACCTAATGCGGCGCTAGTCGAAGATCCGTCGCAAGCGCAGCTAGATCAAGGCGATTTTGTAGATATGATTATCGCCGCTTTTGGTGGTACAGGCGTGGTCAATGGTTGTCAGGTAACAGCGCAAGCCACGCCAAACATGACAGTTGCTGTAGCTGCTGGAACCGTACTTGTGGCTGGTGTACAACATGCTGTGACTGGTCAGAACGTTACGCTTATAGCAGCTGATCCGACTAACCCACGTTTTAGTCTTATC
>DASVXH010000047.1:0-20988 GCA_036392795.1 Saccharimonadales bacterium (SeqCode) | reverse complement strand
AGCACTTCCAGCGCGGCCTGGGCCACTTCCTCCCTGCCGACGTACCATTTTGTCGGGCCGTGTTCGGTAAGTTTGAAAGGCTTTGGTACGACATTTTGCAATTTTAAAACGCGAATAACCGTCCAGTCCAGCCCGCTTTCTTGTAGTACCTCTACATGCTCTCGTCCGTCCGTGACTCTGGCTGGGTCTATTATGCTGACGGCCAGGTTGAGTACTCTGTCTAGTAGTGTGATTTTGTCGCCCGGAAAGCGTACGCCGGTACCAGTTAGGCTGACGATCCGTTTGATCTGTAGTTTTTTCATGACTTTTGTAAGTGTGTGCATGGCGTTGGTTTGTACTGAGGGCGGCGAACCTTTGATATGCCCGATAAAACTCACCACGGCGTCCTGCGCCTGTAATAAACGGGTTACGTCGGCGTCGCGGGTGGCGTCGCAGGACACGATTGTCAAGTTTTTATGTGGCGGCAAATTGTTGGTGCCGTAGATGCCGGCATTAACCGAATGGCCGGCCGCCAAAGCCTGCTCCACGAACACCTTTCCCGTCCGGCCATTTGCTGCAAGAACCGCTATTTTCATAACCACCTTGATTATTTACTTTAATCATAATATCGGCAGCAAAAACGCGCAATCGTCTGTACTGGTTGTGATGATATGCTCCAAAGATGTCCGCTAGTGTTCCATACTACGATATAGAAAGTCTTCTTCGGATGATTGATGGAGAAAATGGCGAAGCATGCGCTAGTATTATTTTTCGGCTCTCATGAGATGCATACCTCTGGCATACAGCATGTCACTGTATCCATTCATAATAAGGTCACTGCTTACTACTAAGAAGATCTGTAGGCGATCTCATGATAGCTTCTCTTGTACGGTCCAAAGAAGACTTTCGTATACAGACGCATGATGCTCACGCCCATAATCAAGTAAGAAAGACCGAAGAGGGCTATCTGGAAAACGTGATTTCGTGGAATGAAACTTAGCAAAATATCTTGTGCTAAAAAGGATGAGCTAATAGGGAATGCCATAAACAGTAGGCATGCGACGAAGAAAATATATCCCAACTTTTTAAATACATATATGGAGCCATGATAATCGCGAAGCGCAAGCGATTCGCCCCGTAGCTGCATATACCACAGGCATGCATGGCCGGCTATGAATGCCGCTGTCACGCCCGCACCGTACATAACAAGATATTTCCAGTTGCCGGTAGAGGCCAGAGCCAAGAAAAGAACCCCAGCAATATGCCCCAGCATAATCAGGTTCCAAGATGTTTTTGCGGAGTTTTTGGTGGTGTAAGCTCGTACATAGAAGGCGATGCTCGTAAGGGCTGCTGCCGTGGATATGGTCAGCCTCATGCTGGGAGGTATTGCTATAAGCGTGGCAAGACACGCAGTGGCGAAAAAGAGTGCCGCAGCTGCCATCTGAGCTGGTGGCCTATCGAGGAACGCAAGCGGCCGCCCGATGAACTTAAGCGGTTGCCACAGATACCGTGTCACGGCGGTATTCATATTCCATTCCTTGATGCTCAAGATGTAAAGCGTGGCACGTAGCTTGCCTAAGATGTTGTTTTTGATTCTTTGGACGGGCGGTACAAAGTAGAAGAATTGATCATGTATCAGGTAGCCCACAACTGACGGAGAGATGAGTAACTGGTATGTCCGCAAAAAGGCGTTGCTTACAAAGTGAAACAGTGCAAGCCATGGCAGTCCCGCAGCTACTTCGATGAACATGATGCCGATCTGAGTAATAGAAGCATATGCGATTTGCGTCTTGATAGATGACTGCACTCGAGTAATAGACGAGGCGACGACTGCTGTAATCAGGCCCATGGTTGCAATGGCGATCCGTAGCCCAGCACTACCCTGCCAGAGCGGATAGGTTCGAAGCAAGAGGAACAGGCCCATGTGTACCGATAGGGCACCGTAAAAGATGGCGCTCGATGTAGTTGGCCCCTCCATAGCGCGCGGTAGCCAATATGAGAACGGAAATTGCGCCGACTTAATCAGCGCGACTACGAACAAAAACAGGCCGAGTAGTGCCAGTTGATCTTCGTGTCCTGCGACTAACTGCGAAAATTCAGAAAAGTTTACGCTTCTCTCAAAAATATGATGTGCATACCAGAGGGCAGCCAACAGGAAGGCATCGGCGATGCGGTACACCGAAAAGACTTTCAAGGCGTTTCTGGCTGGCAGAAATCGATCCCTGTAAAAAGCAATCAGCAGCACAGAACTTATGCCAATAAATTCCCAACCTACCAAGAGTACCTCGAAATTGCCTGCCAGGATGATAAACGATAGCCCAATAAAGAACAGCAGTACAGTGAAATAAAACCGCTTAAAACCGGGCTCACGGTGCATATAGTATTTGCTGAATATGAAAACGAGAGCTGTCATAATCGAAGCCATACCTAAGAAAACTGCCGAAAGTCTATCAAAATAGAAATCCAGCGAGAAAGTATAGTGAGGACTTGTATATAAAGCTCCTACGTCAGCAGAGATCGGAGCAGCGCCGGCAGCGAGCCAGTGATAGCCCAAAAACAAAAACATCGCAAGTTCCAAAAGAATTGCGACAATAGCGATAGAAAAAATTGTACCTTCCCGTTGCTTAGGTATAAGGATGCAGCCGGCAAAGCCGACGATGGGAATAAGGATTAGTGCGATAAGAAGTTGTGCTAGCATACGGTTATTTGATTATATGTACCGGCAGATTTTCCTGCGTGGCGTCTAAAATATGATTTGTTTTCATCTTGGGGGTGGTATTAAACATGTCCGGTAGGTTGTGAACGATGGGTAGTTTTTTGGTGAGCGGAGCGTACGGGACGAATTCTCCTTCCCTAAAGACATAAATCATTTTCTCTTCTGGATGTAGCGCGGCTAGATGGATCCACTCATTATCGAACCATTCATAGAGCATGGGGTTAGACTGTATAACTTTCTGAACCACTTTTGGATAGTGTTCGACGATCATCATCAGCCGTACAGGATCATGTACCTCAATCATCTGCAAGGGCAAACCGGAACGGAGGTCGCCGTCGCTGCTGTTTGCGACCCCTATAAGTCCCATAACATTATGGGGTAGCTTGGTGCCCGCGCCTAATTTGTAATTGTCCATGCGCGAAAAGAAATACTCCAGATTGATGCCGCCGCACACGACGCCGAGCGGCGTCAGGACACTCAGCAACAACTCGCCTTCTGGATCGGTCGTATGGTCATACGAATTCAAGAATGCTCTCCGGTCAAGGAACAGATGTTTCGTCAGGCTCCTTCTGCCTACTACGCATAGGGCGTTAGTGCCGTGCCCCAATTCGGGCCGTGGCTCATAATAAGAGACTGAGCGCTTTTTGATGTCGCTTCTGATTTTTTCTATGGGCTGCGTGGTGTCGATCGACATAAATCGACGTGACCGTTCTTTGGCGTCCAGGTCGAGGGCCTTTTCGAACAGTTGCTTTTTTTGCCTATGCAGCTGGCTGTTTTTGTCTGTTAGTACTTCTTCGTCATAAAATTTCATCACGTCTGCGGCCGTGTCGTGCATGGCGCCTACAAACTGCGTAGAGCTGGGTATGGACAAACCCCGCGCCTTCAGCAAGTCCCGTACCGGCTGGTAATTCGCCATATAGGCGAACACCCTGGCGTTGACCAGGCCCGGCCGTCCACTGCAGGCACCGCAGTCGTGCGCCCCGTGATGCGGATTGTTTGCACTGCTTGACCCGTGGCCTATGACGTACACGAGCGGAGCAAAGTTTTTGACCAGACCAATGCACCGTAGTAATTTCTCGACGCGGTCAGCCATTTCTTCTACCGTAAAGCCTACTTGCAAGCCTTTTTCTTTGTCATATTCTCCGGTATGCACGACAGTGAGGTCTGCGTTCGGATCCATATGCCCGAAGGCGTCAGCAATTGCCGGGCTCATCGCGGGGTTTATCAGATTGGCGATAAGCTTGCCAAGTGCGGGAAGTCCCAGTATATAAGAAAGCAAAAAACCTCTGACGAGCTTGTGAGAGTGCTTGGTATACATGATTTCTTTTGGGTGAGGCTGCCCGGAGTTATTCTTCGGGATTTCTTTAATGAGATAATTAGGAGTAACTGGCGCTGGGCAAAGCTTGTCATAGAATTTTGCATGCGCGGGGTGAAAATAAAACTCTACCCCGAAGAACCCCGGCGCACCGAAGGTTTCGCAGTGGTCGTCCAGACGTTCTACGTAGGTGCGTAAGGAGTATTCCCGTTCGTCGATACAAAAAATAGATTGAAAGTTCTTCGTTGACGCTTTTTCGGTGGCTGCATCGGCAGACAATGTCAGCCCGGCCAGCACTGTGTCGTAATAGCTCCATTCAAACGCATCCTGCCATATTTTAATAACCTCTCGTAGCTCCGTGTTTGGTTCGTCTGCAAATATGTCTATCGGCGGACGAGACACGCTGTTCGCTAGCGGTTGCCATTCCCCTCCAAAGCGATTTTCTAGCGCGTCGATTTCAAGCAGGAGTTCGAGAATTATCATATCTTCCAGAGAAATCTTCTTAGGATACAATAGCGTTTCTGGCTTATCTTCGAGTGTCGACACCATACCCGACCACCCTCGATGCGCAAATTGTTGGTCATACACATATTGCTCGTAGTACGCTTCCTTGTCCTTGCCTACTACCAGTTCCAAGAGTTTGGTGATGGTGCAGGATTTATCATGCAACAGGTCGCGCGCCGTTTTTGTTTTAAAGAAGCTTACCAGGCTGCGTTTTTCCAGGTTACGCAACGCGTTCAGAAGGCCTTTGTCTTCGAAGGGAAAGGCTGAGATGGCGATGCCCTGGTCGATATAGCTGCATATGATGCGGAAGAGGAGTGGCTGCACAGCGTTGTCCATATCTATGGGATACTGCTGTTTCCACTCGCCTCTCAGTTTTCCGATGCGTGATTCTATGGTCCAACTATACATTTTGTGGAGTGCGTTGAAATGCCATTCTTCGAAGTTTTCATCGCCTTTTCTTTCTCGTACGATTCTGGACAGAACCTTGGGGGTAATGCGTCCGATCCCATACAGGTCCCGGTACTCGGTGAGCGAAAAAGTGGTTTGGAATCCAAAAATCGCGGAGGCCTTAAAGATTGCATCGTAAAATTTCATATCCTGAAATGCGTGTAGCGTATTGTGATGCACGAAATCCTTGAGCGGACCTTGGGTGGGCAAATAATGCTTCAGCACATGCAAGAGATGCAACTCATCGAAATGGTTATTTTTTTGAGACATAATTAAGATTACATTTAGTTAAATGTGGTCGTATTCCCTGCCGGCAATGCTTGAGTGGAATTAAAGGGTGATAATAACGGCCTAAATACCCATCTTTTACTACAAACAGGTCTATTTAGCCGATTGTTATAATCGCCCCGAAGACTTTTATATTATACCATATGAGAAAATGCATTTTACAATTACCCTCTTTCTTGGGTATCATGATCTTTTATTGTTTACGGTGTCACTGGCAAAGTAATTTTGTGAGTAGCCAACAAATAAGTGCATGAAACATTCCAGAGTATTAATTGAACAGTATACGGTGGCGCATGACCTGCGTCATGCCGATGGCCGAGGTCTAGTTGGTTGTATGGACCGACGACTGGTCATGCCCGGCGACCCTGTGCTTGATAGCGACCATCTATTTGCGCAGCTCCGCGGCGGACGACTCGGCTTGGGCGGGCTCGCACTCGCGCTTGAAGCCAAAAAGCCGGGCAGATTTATTAACGCGGATATACCGATTGCAGACTTTGCACAGGCTATGGGTGTCGTACTGCTCATGCAAGGGGTTATTACGACCAAGCACGGCCCTATATGCGGTGGCATTGAAGGCGCGACCACTATTGGCAATGGTGTTGCGAACGGCATGAACGATGAGGCAATGTACCAAAACGCTCTGCATTTTAACCCAAGCCTAACTGAGGAAAAGTACCTGCGCGTCGTCGAGGCCCAGCAACGCATTAATGCTGCCGGACTTGCTTCAACTCCCGAACAGATCAAAACTGCCCTAACCAGCCCGTCGATCGTTTTTCCGGAGCTAAAGCACGCGACACCTCACGTCGAACTACAGGACACCGACCACGGCAAGATCTGCTTTGCGGCAGATTATCGCAAAGGTTTCGCGTTCGACCGTGCGGCAGCACATGCGGCCGGTTACGGGGCCTACTATTCGAGCTTCGGCGCTTTTGAAGATATGCTGTGTGCCGCTCCCGACACTATAGCCGACGATGTCACGCTCGAAGATTGGTGGATCACAGAGTCCGTAGTTCTAGGGAGGATTGTTACGCACGACATTACCAACGGCGGTGTACCCTATCCTGTCGAAGTGATTGCCCGTCAGGGCTAGCTTATAACGCTGTGTAGCTACTATTATATTTAGTAATTTGAAAATTGCTCGTTACAGACGAGCCTGTCACGCCGATTTTTTCCCTGATTCTTGCAAGAGGCGCCCTACCGGGTGCACCGCAAGGGGTTGCCATTTTTTTGGTAGGTTATCTTGAGGTGCAAGCTTCCGGCATATTATTGACCCTGTGGGAGCGTTAGGACGCCTGCGTTTTCAAGTCGAGCTACGTTTTCCTCGGCAGTAATACCCAGGCGTTCTAGCATTTGTGCCGCCTCTTCGGCACCATTTACAGCGGCATATAGTGTGTATTCCGGCTGATCTTCGCGTCCTAGAGGATAGGTCGTCGTGTACTGTTCGCCATAGAAATCAAGCGGTACGGCTAAGAAATGCACGCGGCTACCCATTTCGCGTAAGCAGGTTTCAAAGTGCGCGAAAGACGCAACGTAACCTGCACGTTGTAAATCTATAGCGACTTGCGCAGGTATACCAGCGTGGTTGTATTGCGGCTCACGCATCAGTTCTTCCATACGTGAAACAAAACCGCGTACTTCGGGCGGGCATGGTCGTTGGTTAAAGCGTTCTGTAGTCATAAATTATCACAAGGCTCTATCTAAATTGCATATTCTGACAAAAATTGCTAAAAATGTCTATAGTTCTAACGGGTAACTAGGGCATCATCAATCAAACCTCGTTCCCGAAAGCTAAAGTGACCTGTCTTAGTGATCCTGCACATATAAAAAGTCAGAACCGGATAACAGTTCTGACTTCATTTAACTTGGTCTGGCTCACTACGATAGATGAAGTTATAACCGCAGTAAAACAGGATTTACTGTCTGGCCTCTCGCCAATATAAGCTAGAGAGCCTCAATTTCTTGCAGGAAAGCCTTCTTCTTGGCTTCATACTGCTCATATGGCAATCCATCACATTCATACTTGAGCTTTTTGTATTGCTCACGAATTTCAGATTTTGAACTGAGAATTTCAAATACTTTCTTTTGCTTTGGGATGTGTGAATTTGGTCGTTTTGGGTCAGACAGAATGCAGTCGATCTCAACCTCGCCCTGCATATAGCTCCACACGGCCATTTCATCGTTCAGCTTTTGGGGTGTGCCAAAGACAGGCTCTAGAATATCAGCGTAATGTTTTATGTCCTGGCCATTACAAAGAATGTCAAGATCGAGATCGCTCTTGCCTGGAAGGCCTAGGGCAGCTGCCCCCATAAACAGGACTTCCAGTTCAGGCGCGACCTTGTGTACTTTTGAGACCAGCTCGTCCCCCATTTGTTTCAGCTCTGGCGTCCATTCATGGGCATGGTAGTAGACATGCTTCATTAGCGTAGTATAGCAAGACTAAGGGTTTGGATAATTTCATTTCTACTTTGGGTAAACAAAAAGTCAGAACCATTTTCTAGTTCTGACTTTATCTCTTCCTGCTTGGCTCCGGGGACTGGATTCGAACCAGCGACCTAGTGGTTAACAGCCACCCGCTCTACCGCTGAGCTACCCCGGAATATCATGAGGCGAACCTCTAAAACCTAGGGTAATTATATCAATTCTTTAACAGAGATCAAGTTTCGCGACTCAAAGAATCCGCAGGCAGTTGTTTTAGGATGACGTTAAAGGTTCTTTCGCCTTCGTCGTTATCTGGGTGGCTGTCGCCCATCACTGTAAAACCCCACGATCGCAGGCGGCGTTGCAGCGACTCGCTGCTGACCAACCGATACGAGGTGCTTTCGCGTGCCGTAAACACAACGGTTTGAATGTTGGCATCTTTGGCGCGCTCCAGTAACTCTCGAAACATTCGCAGCGATACCTCTGTACTGCTGCCAGGCAACGTGGCGAAACTGTCGATAACCAACCGTGCTGGCTCGTCGGCTGCGCTGGACGGTGCCATGTAGGCTAAGCAAGCGCCAATAGGCCGATCCAAGGAACGGCCATCGGCAAAAGCCACAAAGCTAAACTCCTGCGCATCGGGCTTATCCATGATTTTTTCTATCTCATCAATACTGGTTAGGGTTTGAAAGTCCGGTGGAAATGCGGCTTTTTCTATGTGCATGATCTGGGCGTGCTTGTTGGTTGCCGTGGTCAAGTGCACGCTTTGGGCTGGATGTTCCGATGGCGGTAAGACATGTAAGGGCGCGACGGTCGCCAGGTCTTCATCGGAAAGGTCCAAAAGAACGCGCTGTTTTTTGGCATCGGTGTAATGAATGTGAGCATCGGTCGGGGCCGTCTTTGCTTCGGGCAAATCCTTGAATATGGGCAGGTCGTATCTGACGCCGATTTGTACTTTGGTGACTGGCCAATCCGGGTCTTCGGCGCGACGTTCAGTCAGATAAGATTTCCAAAAACTTGCGTACAGCCGCAACGCTTGCTGCGGGTTACGGCCCGGTAGGGCTTCGATGCTATCCAAAACTAATGTGTCCGGCTGATCCTTGCTAACGAAAAAGAGCGATTGCGCCACCAGGCGGTTATCTGATTCCAGTATAAAGAAACCGGCATTGGGCAGATTGTAGCCGGCACGAATACATTCTTTGGCTTGACGGTTCCAGGTCATGCAGCACCGAGCATCGTTGCCTATGGTTGCGCCCTTAGGGTTATCGTGGTCCAAAATAGCGCCTACAAACGTCGCACCGTCGACCTGCAACTGGACGCGCAGCGCAGGAAGCATGGCTGGCTCTTTTTTGGTTAGGGCACACGATTTGATAATGTCCAGCATTTCTGGCGCCGAATAATGGCGCGAGAGCTCTTGAATCCAGTGACTATAACGCTGACGCAGCTCGGCGTTGGTCCAAGAGGTCCCTGGCACAACCTCGTCATTAAAAACCAGGTCCATTTGTCTAGGCTGATACCACTCCAATATGGCGTCGGAGGTGTCCTGAACTCCGGCCTCTAGGGCCTGGCCGCGTACAGACCAGGCCAAAAGTAGCTTCCAGTCCGGCGTGCCCGCGTGTTTAAGCAACCAGCTGGAGGTGTCTTTAATATAGGCCTGGCGGTCTACACCAAGCGTCTTTAGCTGGTGTAGGGTCGCATGAATGTCGCCCAGGCTGGGTGTGACCTGGTCTTGTAGGTGCTGCAAAACCGATTCGGTTGCTTTCTGTAACCGGGCGTAGAAAACCGAACGCACGATCCGCTCTGTGGTGCGCGGATTATTGCTGTCCGTCAGTTGGTCAAAAAAGTCCGCCTGATTAGCCTTAATAAAATTGCGGAGACTGTCTGTTGGGGATATTCCCTGCTCCGCCATCACGGCTAAGAGTGATTTATAAATGTACTGGTGCTCGACATTCCAAAAGAGTTGCTCTACCTGATTTTGCTTGCCAGTTAAGCGCAGACGGCCTTGGTCCTGCGGTGTGGTGGCCAGCAACTGGGCAAGATACTGTTCCTCCAACTCTGTATCATGCAATCTTTTGCCTGCGTATTCGATGGGCACCTGAAAGATCTTAAGAACGTCGCTTGTAAAAGCTGCTTTTTCGTACGCTTTGCTGTGTGCGCGCATCGCGATGATGTTGCCGATAGTTGCCCGATTCCAGCCACCGTGCAGATATTCAAGGGCATGATCTGCGAACCAGCGATTTTTATTGCTGCCGCCAAGAGGGCAGATGTCTTTGACCGGCCCATAAGGAAGCGTCAAGCCCAGCAATGGCGTTTTTATTAAATCGGCGGCGTGGTAACCCATGCCCAACAGGCTATCTAGACGGTCGCTTTTACCATCAACAATGACTGCAAGGGTAAGTAGTTCTGGGGGCGCTAGCTGTTCGCCGGACTTATCGACAACGCGCTTGACTTTGATGACGTCATCAATGAGTTCCGACGGACAAAACGAGAGGTTGTATTGAAGGCTGCGGTCCGGGTTAGTATCGTCGCCAAAAATATATTTAATCAAAGCATCGTATTCGATGGTGCCTGCGTCATCATTTCCGTCGTAGTTGCCGCCTTCTGGATAGCGATATCGCTCAAACGTCTCGTTAATAAGGGCTTCCGAAACCTTACCACTGGTCCATGGGACGCGGGCGCGCTTCATCTCTTCCCCGTCTTCTGTTCTAAAGATCGGCCGCATCCAAAAACCCAAAAGCGCGGCTTTGTGACCGGGGGTGGCGGTGTCAAAGAATTTATTTTTTATATTTTGATAACTTTGCTCTACAAAGGCTACGACTCCTTCATCGGTAGACAGGAGATTTTGCAGTTTTGCCAGTCGGCTCCGGACCGCTGGCGTGTCCTCTGTGGCAAGCTCTTCTATGGTTGCGGCAAGGGCGCGTTCCAGATCTGCACGTCCAGCAGCGATTCGCTCTTCTTTTGGTAAGCGAATCCGTTTTAGCAGGGCCATATGGGAGTCATACGTCGACACGTCGTCTGACTTATTGGCGAAGTATTGTACATCTATTTGAGTTTCTGGTTGGGCTGACCGTAGTTCAAGGAGTGTGTTGCCCACCTGACTGCCTAGTTGTGCCCAGGTGATGGCATCCAGATATTCGCCTGGTCCGGGCTGCCATTCGGTGGCCACTAGTAGTAATGTGCCGGCGGCTTTGACGATCTCCTTTTCGGAGTCGCCATGACCCTCGGCCGCCGCCTGTTCGCGACCGGCGTTATAGGCAGCCTGCAGTGCGTAGTACTCGTCGGGGATGGCACGGGCCACGGGGCCGCCATTAACGTCCACGGGGTTTTGTTGGAGTGGCTCCCTGTCTCTGACACGTGGAAGGTAGTCAAATCTTTCCGGAAATTCACTGGCGACCTCTAGGGCCATCCATTCCAGGCTTATGAGCGGTGAGTCGGTAAACTCGGCAAACATAATATCCTGCCAGAGCTGTTTTGCTGTGGCATCACGGCCAACCTGCTGAGTGATCAGAAATGTTCGCGATGCGTCGCCGCGATTATCAAGTATGGTTCGCCAAGCGTGCGGTAATGACATTTCGGCCAGAGCCTCTAGGCGCTGAAGTGGTGTCGTAGCCTGCTGGTAGAGTTCGGCAGCCCACTGCTCGTGAATGTCCGAGTATGTAGGCTCGTCGTATAGACACGGGGGCAAAGGCGGCGTGTCGTATATATCGCCAGTAATTTCCAAGGAAGAGGCCATAGAAGACGTATATTATACAATCTCAAAAAGGTTATTTCAACCTATCCTGCCCCGTTTTGGTGCTAGCGGCGGTAGGCTGTTTTGAGAGCTGCCTTCATGGTGCGCGATTCGTCACGAGCTTTAAGGATTTGTCGTTTGTCGTAGTTCTTTTTGCCTTTACCGATGGCAATGCGGACTTTGATGTAACGACCGGCGATCAAGATTTCCAAGGGTACAATAGTTCTACCTTGTTGTTTAGCGTCAACAAGACGGTCGATTTCGCGGCGTTTGGCCAGTAGTTTGCGGCTGCGCGTTTGCTGTTGTTCGGCAATGGAGACGCCTTGTGTGCTATTGATGGTGCCGTTTATCAGCCATAATTCTCCATCCTTGACCATGACATACGCGCCGCGCAGATGGCCGTGGCCCATGCGCAGCGCTTTGGTTTCGGCGCCGCTTAGCACAATACCCGCCACCAAGCTATCGCCCAGCTCGTAATCATGGCGAGCGCGGCGGTTACTTATCTGCTTGGGACCGGCGGTTTTTTTCTTCATACCGTTAAGTATGCCACAAAGTTGCTGGACAAAAGAGTATAAGATATGCGAATCTGGGAAAATTAATCTAGAAGGAGGCCTGATGCCCGGCGAATTATTACACCCCGAATATTTTAAGGCGCCATTTGACATGGGTATTGGGCGTTCACTAGAGCGGCAGCTCGCAACCGGCCCTGATACTCCCCCCGAAAATCCTGCCCAGGGGCGATACGCTCCGCCGGAACTGACGGTACTCATTCAATCTATCAATGACCAGCCCGGCGAGATTGGCGCCCTGCTGGATGATGTGGAACAGGCTGCCCTGGCGTACGGTCAGACCCGTGTCAAAAAACTCATTGTGGCCACCGGGCCCATATGGCGCGGGACGCGCGAGCGAGCTCGGTATCAACAAGCCGAAGTGATCACTACCGATATCGCGCCTGATTTGCGGTCACGATTGATTCGAACCGGGCTGGAGGCAGCCGAAAGTGATATTGTGTTTACTACTGTGGGGCATGCGCAATTAACAAATAGGCGCATATTGGCCACAGCCGCACATTATGCCGTTCGGCCGGATTTTGGCGGTGCTTTTGGACTGCCGCTGCGAGGTCGTCATGCAACATTGCCGGAATGGGCGGGCGCCCGGGCTTTGGGTTTGGATGTACGGTTTTCTAGAGGACCGAAACAAATATCTCCGAAAGTAGGCGCAGTGGGCGGCATAGGACTGATGGGCGCGGATTGTTCGGTACTGCGCCATTCGGTAGTAAAGGAGTTGGGTGGGTTTGACGAATCATTTGGTTTTGGCGGAGCCGACGGAAATTTCGGGCATTTGGCGCTCGAAGCTGGACTAACAGTGACGCGCGATCCCCGGTTATCCGTGCACCACACCGACGGCTTGGGTGCACGGGAGTCGTTGCGTTTGGTTCGTGCCTGGAGCCAGATGGGCGAAAACCGTCCATTTATATACGAAGACTGGGTCTGGCACCATCACTTAGGCTTGTAGCTAGTGTTGAGTGGGTGGCATGCGTTCCTCTGGTGGGCGTGAAAGGACCCGCCGATCCGAGAGATCTATTTTTGATTCCAGGATGGATCGTGAAAAGCCTTTTTGGCTACATCCCAAACAGTCTTATCATTATGATGCACGACCCGGTAGTACCAGTATTCGGCGCCCCATAGATACACTTCTTTCATGCCGGTGTCTTGAATAAACTCCAAGCGTTTTTCGAACCGTTCGGCGTTGAATGATTTGTTTTGTTCATCCAGACTAATTGCCGGAATGGGCTGGGCGTTGGGCGGCCAGGCTTCGGCCTGTAGTTCGTGCACAATCATATTTTTGCCGGTGTGAATTTTTTGGACGCCGGCCACAAAGGCGTAGTACCAGGCCGGAAATGGATATTCCAGGTAGCGGTGCGTAAAAGCGGAGTCCCACACCCGCTTGTAAATAGAAATACCGAATTCGTCCGGCGTGGGCTGACCAACAGGAGTGCCCAGGGCGTTATTACTACGCGAAATAATCAGCTTGTGCCCTGGATCGAGCCGTTTAACAAGATCGTACTCACTCACCAGGCGACGGCGGTCGTGATTGGTGCAAGTGCCAAACCCCTTTAGGAAAAACTCATTTTCCAGCTGGTAGCTTTCCAGTGCAGGCGAATTTTTATAACGATTCACGACTCGTTCGACAAAGGTTTCCAGCCGCGGCTGCCAGTCTTCGACCGGCCTGTCTACGGCCCAGGAAGGCATGTGACATTCCGGCCAGCGCGGCTGGCGCAAACCCAGTCCAAGTGTCACTTTGGCGCCCGCCGCCTCGGCTTTTTGGAATTGCCAGTCGAGTATCGAAAAATCATAGTTACCCGGTGACGGTTCCAATTGATCCCAGTAACTAACCAGACGAAAATGTCGTATGCCCACGTCGGTTATAAGCGCGTCCATGGTTTCTTTGGGATTCAGCCCCAGGCTTTCGGCGTAGGCCGGAATAAACGATGCGCCCAAAACTTGCGGCTGGTGGCGATTAGTAATGATATACCACTGGGCAATGCCGAACATCGCGCCAAAAATAACCAACAGACTAGCTCCGCCGATGATCACCATTTTGTGCCATAAACCAGATCGCCAGTATTTGACGAATAATTGTTTAATTTTTTTCGTTATTTTTTTCACGGTAGTATGCAGTATCCTATTGCTATAGTATCAGGGTAACCGTAAGGTAGACTAGTTATATGGATAATCCGCGCTTGCGCGTTAGTATAGTTATACCAGCCCACAACGAAGAGCGCCATCTGCGCGCCTGTCTGGACGCCATTGCTGCCCAGATAGTGCCCGTCTATGAAGTGATCGTGGCCGATAATAACTCAACAGATAAAACAGCAGCCATCGCTAAGGAATATGATTTTGTGAAGGTAGTTAAAGAGCTGCGTCAGGGGCGGGTATTCGCTCGTAACGCAGGCTTTGACGCTGCTAGCGGTGATATTATCGGCCGGATCGATGCCGATATTGTGCTGCCCCGTGATTGGGTACGGTCTATTCAGCAATTCTATGCCAACGAACGCAATCGGCTGACGGCGTGGACTGGCGCTGGCTATTTTTACAATGTGCGTATGCCCCGGCTGGTTAGTTGGGCTTTTAGTTTATTTGCCTTTGATCTCAATAAATTATTGCTGGGACATTATTCGTTGTGGGGGTCAAATATGGCGCTGCCGCGACTGCTATGGTGGTCGGTGCGCGAAGACGTGTGCCTGCGCAATGATGTGCATGAAGATTTGGACCTGGCTATGCACCTGGCCGACAAGGATTTTATTATCTATTACGATACCGATGTTCAAACACAAGTGCATGCCGAATTACGCCGTGTGCACAGTGATCGCCACGAATTATGGGACTACTTGAATTGGTGGCCGCGGGCGCTGCGTATTCATGGTAACCGGCTGTGGCCAGTGGCATGGTTTTTTGGCGCGGCGGTGCTGTACTGTGCGGCGTTAGTGCTGGTGGCGGCCGAAAAACTATCCGGAGCGGGCTCTAAAAAAACGGCTAGGTCCGATGCTGGGGACCGGCAGGATTCCAAGGAGCTGGCGGCTTCAGAAGAATCGTCGGTTATTGATTAGCATCTAGAGCTGAGGCATGCCTATACCGATTTTAGCGGTATTGTTTTTATGGCCTACGCCAAATACTAACAACTTTTCCTGACCATTTTCTTTTACTACCGCGTAGTAAATACGGGTATCGTAAAGAATTGAGCTGCGCGGAACGCCAGGCATTTTTTGCAGACTAAACCTGCGAAGGCGCAGTTGACCTTCCCTTTCGGAAAGTTGGAAAAAGGCATCGGTATGTGCCCGCGTGTGATTTCTGTCGTATGGGTTTGTCACGAGCATGTCGAACGCCTCGCGAATCTTGGCGGCGATCTGTGCATTTCCGTGATGCTTTTTGTCTGTATAATTCGTAACGACGTCATGCGCCAGAACTGACTCCAGATCGTCCACGACCTCTTGGGTGTAGGTATGTGACTTTGCAGCGCCAATCCTTTTTAATATTGCAAAGTTGGTAATCGGCGGTCTGACTTCCTCCTCAGGCTGCCGTGCTTTGAGGGCCTTTTGTGCTGCCTTTTCAATCTCTTCGAGGTTTGCCAGATCTTTAAGGTCATCTTCCTTGTATCGTCGAGCGGTGTTTTCGTTGGATTTGAGCCTGCGGCGGCGTGGTTCATGGTCGTAGGGTTCAACGAGTTTTTCGAACTTGTCCCATTCCCGGTTGGAGCGATAAGTGGTGTAGGTCTTTAGTTCTTTTTCTAGCCAGGCCGGCCACTTGTCCCTTTGGCGAATGAAATTCTCTGCAAGGTCGGTTCGCCACTGCCCATCCGCCTCGTTCATCTCAAAGAATAGGGGCATTAGGCTACGTGCGACGCTCATCTGATGTGATAGTTGCTTGCCTTGGGGTTGCTTGCCTTCGATTATATAGGAATTGACGAAGTCGTTGATATACTCTGCAGAGTCGGAGCCCACCCTTTTGAATGCTTGGTGAAATAGGTTGTCTTCAGGCGGAACTTTGAGGTTGTGTATGGCGATTGATTCCAGTAAGCCGGGAAATTCACTCTGATCCGGGTCAGCCGCAATTTCTGTAAGACGGTCGATCAGTGGACGAACGATGCTATCGTCTTTCAAAAAACGTTCGGTCCGCTCGTAGTCCAGGGCGTCCATAAAATCGGCCGTTGCCAGCGAACTGAATAGATCTATAACCAGTTCGCCTCCTTGATCTGGATCCTCGCCGCCCTCTTCGTACTGTTTTTCTTGATTCCGGATACCACTTATAAACTTTGAATCTTGCAAATGATCAATAAAGGACAGTAATTTTGCATCCTCATCCGGGAACTCGTTTTTGTGCCTGTCCTCTAGATGTCTATCTAGGTGGTCTGAAGTTTTAAAGGCAGTGTCGCGAATGGTGTTGAGCAGGCCGCCAGTGCCGCCCTTGAACAGACCCCGCATGGTTTTGTCGCGTCGCTGATGACGCGGAAAGGCATTGATTAGAAGGCTCATAGGGTCGTATTTGTCCCCTCGCATGATGCTCTGCAGTCTCTGCGCGTTACGCCATTCTCTTTGAGTGGCAGCAAACCTATCGGCGACTGATTGTAGCCATTCTTCGACGCGCTCTTCCGGCGAAAGGGTCTCGGCTTCCATCGTCTCTACTTCGGTATCTACTCCTGTCATTCTTACCAAATCGACAGGGTCTATCCATACTTCAGAGCCCAACACTCCGGCCGTCTGTCGTGGAATGATATCTGTGGGATCTTGATTAGTTTGGCTATAAATATCGGGGTTATTGCTGGGCGGAAGTGAGCCCTCCCCGTAGTTGTGGGTCATGGAGTTTCCTTGTATCTTACAGGTAGATGATAAGGAGATATAGTAACATAGTCTCCGCGTCAATCAAGTTTTGTCTACTCTGCTAAAAATCGATACCTTTATTGGCCAAAAAATTGTCGTCAAAATGGTGTTTTAGTTTTGTCATATTGGTAGCGATGTCGGCGAGTGGGAATAGCTCGTCAGGAAAGTTGCGGCCGGTAAGGCACAAGCTGGTACCGGGTGCGCGTGATTCGATAAGATGGCGTAACTGTTGGACGGTAAGCAGGCCGTCATGAACGGCGTTATTGATTTCGTCGCAAATAACCAGCTGATATTTGCCGCTTTCTGCGGCCTGTTTTGCCTGGTTGTAGGTTTCTAGCGCGGCTTGTTTATGCTGTTCGTCGGAGACAAAATCGGCGCTAAGATCGCCGGCTTTATAAAACCCCTTCCCGCCTTTATAAAAATACAGCTGGTCGTCGAATAAGGGTTGAATGTCGCGAATAAACACATGTTCGCCTACGCCCCAATATTTAATGAACTGTATAAATGCTACATTCCAGCGATTACCCAGGGCGCGCATGAGTAGTCCCAGGCCGGCGCTTGTTTTGCCCTTGCTTTCGCCGGTGTAGACGATTACTACCGACTCTTTGGTTTTATAACCTTCAAATGCCATAACTCTATTATGCGGCAGGATTCGGTTATTTCATAAAAGCCGTTTCAAGGGCGAGTCGTGCAAGGGCGGCGATTGGTCCGGCGGCACTGTCTTTTGCCTCTAAATTATCTACCAACTCCTGAGCAAATAGCAGTTCAGACTGGCCGACCACAAAGCCTAAGGTGTTGGGCTGCAGATCAGCGATAGTCCCGGCCAAATAGTCGCATCTGCGAACAGCGGTAGCGTCTAAGGGATCGCTTAGGGGGACGCCCTCCCTGCGGTGTGTACTTCCCAGTAGAATGGCACTAATAAAAAGCGGAAGATGTGCCTGTTGTTCGTAATTGTCACCGACTAGTTCGGTAAGCAAAGGTGTGCGGCTTTTTGGCGTTTCTACGCGGCTGCTTCGGGGCGGAACATCATATCGTTTTGAATGTCGCACATCAGCATTTGCGGCACTGATAGATCTTTCTTCGGCTTGGCGGCGTTTTCGAAGGTAACTTTCAACGAAAATGTCGGCCGCTATAGCGCTCGGTATATGTGGCGATACTTGTTCTGCGGTCATATTACTCCTTTAATTAGAGGGGTAGACGCCGGCATTGTAGAACACGCTGCCCTATTTTGACAATTATTTGCCGAACAAAATTATACAAGCTTTTTTTCTTTGAGAACGTTGTCGATGCGCGGCCGATCAAAGCCCACAATAATCGCACCGTCAATATCAATAACCGGAATACCCATTTGACCGGATTTTTTAACGGCTTCCTGGGCGTATTCTTGCTGCTCTTCGACGTTTTTTTCCTGGTATTTCACGCCCAGCTTGTCAAAATAATCTTTGGCGGCATGACAAAATGCACACCAGTCAGCGCTATAAACGGTTATTTTTGCATCAATCATAATATCTTTAGTATAGCAGCTTTTGACAAAGGTCGCAGCGGCGCGTATAACAGAGCCAATGTCACAGGCAGAACTTCCTACTTATTTCCCACAAACAGAATTCATCGGCCAGGTAGCCGAGGGCATGCATCCGCTGGGTGTAGATTTGGTCCGGGCGACATATCTGGGGTACTATTTTGGCCAACATGATAAATCGTTGACCCGCCAGTTTGGTGAAACGGCGGCCCAGGAGGTCTATTTTTGGTTGCCTCACGAAAAGTCCCACTATCCAGAGGTGCGCGAACAGGTCGCTGATTTCTTTCGAGAAGAGGGCGCTGATCGCCTGGCGCGGGTGGATGGCGACGATGTTTTGCGAATAGGCAGAGAGCATTATATTGATGAGGCATGGCGCACCTGTAATGCCAATCTTCCCTCCCAGGAGCAGCTTGATAAGACGCCTCCTTTGCACCACTTTTTGATACGTGCAGAAGACGATATAACGTTTCGTGATCTGCTTGGCGTATGGGGCGAGATTGACAATTTGAAACAAGAATGGGTGGATGCGGTGCGTTTCATGCGGGAATTTCTTACCGTCGATGCGATGCAAACAAATAAAGGTGGATCTTTAGGGCATCCAAGACCATCACACCAAAGTCTTTTTCGCGAAGCCGTATTAAGAGGTCAGCAAACCGGTTCCGGAGCTTTTAATCTTCTCTTTTCTAGCATGCGCGATCATACTGCGGGCGGATTGGCCAAGGCCCATCTAAAGCAATTGGGCAGTGTCTGGTCATGGCACCATTCCGAAACGTTCTTGCCCGATGAGTACAAGGTTATTGCAGAGAGTCAACCGCTTCGTGATCGAATGTTGTATTGGGTGGTCCGCAAAATGGTCGCTAAACAGGTATGCGCCTAAGAAAAGCATTGCGCTTGCCACCTCTGTTTGTTATAGTATATAAGAAATGAAGAAAGCCGCCGCCCACCCGACGACTAAATCTACTAGTGGAAATGACCGCTTTAGTTTGGGCTCGCTGGCGCTTGATTTTCTGGATACAACTTGGCGGATCGCTGTGCCTGTGGTAATTTTTGCTGTATTAGGTATTGTGGCCGACAAGCGGTTCGGTTCCATGCCCTGGTTGACACTGCTCGGTATGGTCATCGGATTTATATTTGCAGGTATGCTGCTTAAAAAACAGCTGGAAGCCGCCAATAAACAGGATAAAAACGCATAATTATGAATATATTCGCAGCCGCTGGTCCTCACATTAGCATCGCCCCGGAAACTATTTTTCATTTAGGGCCGATTGCTATTACTAATGCGCAGATTTTAGGTGCGGTCGGTTCTATTATATTGATCTGGATTTTGATGGCGACCGTTCGGGCTGTTAAGCGTGGTAGCCGCAGTCGTGGCATGCACGCCGTTATGTGGCTGTTCGAGAACCTGTACGACACCACTGTTGAAGTTATTGGTGACAAATCGGTGGCCAAAAAAGTGTTGCCGCTGGCCGTAACCCTCATGTTGTTTTTTATGATCAATAACTGGCTGGGGTTGTTGCCTGTCGTCGGTCCAATCACTTGGGACGGTGCACCACTGCTGCGCGGCGTGGCTGCCGACCTGAATACGACTTTGGCCCTGGCGATCATCTCTATCGTTACGGCGCAGGCGTGGGCTGTCAAACGTATGGGATTTTTCAAGAGCGCCGGACGCTATTTCATGAACCCGTTCAAAGACCCTCTTCATTTTTTCATCGGCCTTCTGGAATTCATTGCCGAGTTTTCGCGCACCGCGGCCTTGTCGCTTCGTATTTTTGGTAATGTGTTTGGTGGTGAGGTGCTTCTGGCGGTTATTGCCTTCCTGACATCTTACGCCGCACCGCTGGCGCTGCCGGTATTTTATGGCTTGGAGCTCTTTGTGGGCGCTGTTCAGGCTTATGTATTCTTTATGTTAACTATTGTGTTTATTTCATTGGGTATGCCAAACCCGGACGAGGATCATGGCCACGGCGACGAACATTCGCCCGCCAAGCCTGCTAAGTCCAGGCCCAGGCCCGCCAAGGAACAGGCGTAAAGAGATCAATAGTTTAAATTTTAAAGAAGTAAATAAAGGAGTGAAAAATAATGGATAGTCTCGCATTTGGTTTGACCTATGCTATCGGTGCCGGTCTTTGTGGTATCGGCCTTGGTTTGGTTGGTTTTGGTGCTATGCAAGCAGCTGGCCGCAACCCTGAAGCAATCGGTAAAATCCGAACCCTGATGATTTTGGCCATGGCCTTCGTGGACGCCCTCGCCATCATCGGTTTGGTTGTTGCCCTTATCATTAAATTCTTGAAGTAATAACGAAGGGACAGTTCCCTGATGTTTGATGCATTAATTGTTGCTAGTACTGCCGCTGCTGAGCACGCCGAAACGGCGTCGCCTGGTTTGCTGCAGGCTCTTGGCATTGACGGTAAGCTCCTGATCGAGCAAGCAATTGCTTTCTTGATCTTGGTAGCACTGCTCGCCAAGTTTGTGTACCCTGCCCTTATAAAGGCAATTGACCAGCGCCGCGATCAGATCGAGGCCGGTCAAAAAGAAGCCAAAGAGGCCGCCGAAGCGTTGACCACGGCTGAGGCGAAGGTGGCGGGCATGTTGGCTGATGCCCGTAAGCAAGCCGATGAAGTCATCGCCCGTTCGCACAAAGAAGCGACCGAAATGGTCGCCGAAGCCGAAGAAAAGGCAAAAACTCGTGCTGAGC
>DASVXH010000046.1:0-1587 GCA_036392795.1 Saccharimonadales bacterium (SeqCode) | reverse complement strand
GATGCGAACATTGAGCTGGCTGAACCATCGAAGTATTGCACGATGCACTCGCCAACACCATAAGGATTCCACTTGGTCACAATGCCTACAGCGAATCCCTCAGAGTCGGCAACCAAGTTTGGTGCGTCGGGATTATACCTTATCTTCTGTTTCATCCCAAGCCCATCTAACCAGGACAGCTATCAGTTGTGTTCGTTCTTTGGCGATAGTGTGTCCTTCTACTTCGTTACGAGTTCTTACTGCCCACTTCAAGTCATTGAACTCGTCTGTAGCTATCTCCAACCAACGATCATCAGGAAGATTCGTATTGACGGCTCCCCACTTCTCATTCTGTCTGGAGATTTCGGCAGCTATCTCGTCGTTGACAATCTCTTTCTCTTTCAAGCCTACCGATCCTTTGCCATGATGTAGTTGTCTCTGAGCATCTGTTCCCAATCTCCACCATCTTCCTTAGCAATGCAAGGAGCCCTAAATGCACAACGCAGGCATTGAAAGTCATTTCGCAAGTTAGGATAGATACGCAAGCCTGGATCGAGCATATCTAGAGCCTCTAGGTACATGCGATAGCCTGCGTTTTGAAGCTGATGTCTGTTGCGTCGGACTAGCTTCCTGATGAAGAACTGTTCCTCGCCAACATCTCTGATGTACGAGATGTAACCCTGATGTTTCTCTGACAGACTCTCGATGTCGATGCCATTCTCTTCGATGAATGCCATGAGCATCTCATAGGTTGGTGATTCATTTTGTCTGTCAACTGAGAAGAGTCCACCACGAACCATCGTTGGTGGCTTGGGATACGCCTTACGCAGAACATTGTAAATCACCTCTTCCATGGCTTGCCCAGCGTAAGGCAACCCGTAGTATTTGGCTTCCACTTCCGCCGCGTACATGTAACTAGTACACTGTTCGTCAGTCTCTAGCTTCTCGAAGAAATCTTCGTCTATGCGAGAACTGGTCTTGTGATCGATAATGCCGATCTTGCCATTGGGCTTCTCAGTAATGGCATCCATTCGTCCTCTAGCATGGACTTCCAGCTTCTTACCGTAGTTAGGTGATTGCTCGCGCAAGTCGATGGCTGTGAGAATACAGTTATTCTCATAGTCCCAAATGGGCACGCTAAAGTCGTGCTCTGTCATAAGCACGTTGAAGCCATCATGCAGCTGAGCGTAGTTCTTATATGCTGACATCATGTGAGTCCCAAGCTCAAATAGCTCGTCGAACTCATCTGAATCAGCGTCAGGTATGATATCCTCGAGTCCTCTCACTACATACGTATAAGGACTATAGCCCATCATGCGGCTATCTGTAGCGGGACGAGGATTCAGGTCGTAAACTTTATCGAGCCATTCTCCAGTTACTATACCACCATGCCATTGTATGTTGAACCATGTTTTCCATGCTTCAACAGGATCACGTCTCAGTCCAGGCTGGTAGAACTGTTCTAGTGCCCAATGTATTCCAGTACCAAACCAAAGGTCTGTGTTTACTCCGTGGATGTCAGCCCGCAGCGATAAGTTATGACGCGCTGGGCTAGTCCAGTCAAAGTAACGTCTGCACCTTTTGAATGACCCACGATCACTGTTATGT
>DASVXH010000045.1:0-1847 GCA_036392795.1 Saccharimonadales bacterium (SeqCode) | reverse complement strand
ACCGTCCAATTTCCCTTATTATTACCGGTTGTATCAGCAGCACCGGTAATTGGTCCACGCGCACCCAAGGTAGTATAAGTCATTTTACAACTTACCCTGCATTTCTGTTGGCACTTGCTGTGCCCAAATGCGATATGCAGTAACAAACCCAGCAGTGGCCACTAGAGTAATAGCAGACTGATCTTTAATTACGCATTGGTTGGCAGAGAAAAACATTACCGCTTCATTCTTCCCTCCGAATACTGCTGATGTTGCGGTATTAATTGGAGGGTAGACTGTGCTTTCACTATCATATGCGGCAACCGACGCGGCGGCACTAAGACTAACTGCAATAATTTTAATCGACCATGAATATCCAGACGACATAATATTCTGAATCGAGAATGGATTACTGTTGTTTGGATTAAGTCCCTGAACTGCTGTGAAATCCAGGCCGCGATAAAGATCGCGAATTGCATCGTCGAAGTTATGGCCAATATTTTCTGACAATTCTTTGACGGTAGGGATTTCGAGATAACCCCCGGCGACTATTTGTTGTTTCATTTAAACTGCTTCCTTTAGCATATATAGTCCACCAATGAATGTGGCAATCCCTACGAAAAATGCACCAATTCTCAGCCAATTAGCGGGAGCGAATAGCCAAGAAATCCATTTCATTCCTTGACCGATGTCATAAACTAGCGCTCCAAAATTTTGAGATAGGTCACCAATTGGACCTAGCGGACTAGTGCCGGAACCAACGTAACCACTACCCGGCTGCAAAAGATTACCAATAATTCCAGAGCTAATGAAATTAAACCATGAGAATGGACCCCCACCACTGGCACTCGCACCACTAGCAGACAAATCCTTTCCCGTTCTGCCGGTAACATTTCCGCCCGATGGAGGAGTATTACCTTGCATGAATTGTAGATATGCGCCAGAGGTATAAGTTACCCATGCACCCAAACCTTGGGAATTGTATTTCAATACAGCTTCATGTGCATTGGTTGTGGGATCAAACAAATTACCTTGATCTGCTGGATTTACTGCACCTAGAATTTGCCATAGTCCAGAAGCGCCAGAATCATTATATGCATCCGATCTGCCCCCAGATTAAGCCTTTGCAATTGCAGCCATTACGGGAGCAAGCGCGGTAGACCCACCCGCATTTATCCACAATTGTTCTAGCTGCGCATAAGAATATTGAGACATATTACCTACCGCCGGATTGCTGTGTTGGATTTCCCTGTTGCGTTCCTCTCTTGCCAAAGTAGCGAGATGAAGTAGATGGGCGAGGTGCATTTGGTGAGTTCAATGGGTCCTCTCCATTTGCTGCTGCACCATTAGCGGGATTTCCTGCATTGGGATCGCTTGGGGGATCGCCAATGTCGATGCCGAAATGCTCTTGCAAATAGGATTTACCACGACTATAAGGCAGGCGAGCGCCATGACCTTCAGGAGTGAAAATTTCAATTTCAAAGTCATCATCCGGATTATTATCGGGCTCATTCATTCGAGCATTGAATTCTTCAATTTCCTCGGGGGTTGGTCTAGCCATTTCTAGTCACCTTTACAATTTCACTGTGTGACCACCACGCGGGCCACGCTTGCGAACAATTCTGAATTTAATTACTTTGCCATTTGGCAGTTTTTTGGACCGAATTTTTGTACCTTTTTCTAGACTTTTCGGCATTTCTATGTGTCCCTTTCAGTGTACCATACCACCGGTTAGTGATATCATAGCACTATGGGTAGCTCATTGCGACCCCCCGAGGATGGGAATAATTATGTCTCAAATGGTAATGACCGAAGTTGGCCCATTGTGCAATCGTGGTTGCGGTGAACATTTGCCCGTAGGATCATTG
>DASVXH010000044.1:0-52249 GCA_036392795.1 Saccharimonadales bacterium (SeqCode) | reverse complement strand
TTGCGCCCCTACAACTAACCTACGCCGCCGATTATGACCTGCAAATAGTACGCCGCTTCGCACACAAAGAAGTAGCCAAAGTGGCGACCGCTCCCATTAAAACAATTACGCCGGTATCAGTACTTTCCTCATCGATCGGACCAGGGGCTACCGTACAGCAAAAGCCCGGCGAACTGGTAATACAAACCGACAAGGATATAAAAACTCTTGGACCAGTTGCAGTAGTGGCCAAAAACGTCGACAAAACAGAAACGGCAGTGCCGGTCACGCCGAGCGTCAGCGGCAAAACAATTACTGTAAAATTTGGCCAGGAACTAGCACGTAAGGCCACGTTTGAACTCCGCATCGCTTCCATTGAAGGTTCCGATGGCAGTGGTCTGGCAAATAAATCATACACGCTCGCTTTTCAAACGTCCGGCGGACCAAAGGCAAGTGGCACCAATATCGGGACGCGCAATGTTCCTTTGGGGCAAACCATCACGGTTAATTTTGATCAGGAACTATTGGCCACTCAGGATTTGGGCGCCGCGATCGGGTTTACGATTCAGGGCAAAGCAGCACCGGCTACTTTTTCTGTAAGCGGCAATAAACTGCACATCAAACCTCAGGGCGACATACCGATTTGTGCACCATTTACCCTCAAAATTAACAGCGCACTCCAAAGTCAATTCGGTGTTAGCGGTGATTCTGGTTGGAGCTTCAGCTCGCGAGCGGTCTGCTACATTTCGTTTAGCATTGGCAAGTCGGTCCGGGGCCAACCAATCACGGCCTATAAATTCGGCACCGGCGAAAATCCCATTATCTACATGGGAGCAATGCACGGTGATGAACTCAATTCAAAAACAATCATGACCGAATGGTTTAACGAGCTAAATGCCAATCCAAATCGGCTGCCCGCACGCAGCCTGGTAGTCATTCCGGCGGTCAGCCCAGACGGCGTGGCAGCACGTTCACGCCTGAACGCCCGCGGCATAGACTTGAACCGTAACTTTCCTGCGGCCGACTGGAAAACCATGGTTACCTCACCAGAGAGTCCGACGCCAACACCCGCTGGCGGTCCCAGTCCACTGTCCGAACCGGAATCGGCGGCAGTTGCCGCATACATTCGACAGGTTAAACCGCGGATGGTTTTTTCGTTTCACAGTTCGGCTGCCGTCGTTGAGGCAAACGAAGCAGGCGATTCGGTCGGAGTAGCTAGTATTTACGCCTCAAAGGCCCGCTACCGGGCCATACCAAAGTCGCAAAGCGCCGGCGTATTCAAATATGACACTACCGGGGCCATGGAAGACTGGATGCGCTCCAGTCTGGGCAGTCCAGCCGTTGTCGTCGAACTGCTGAGCGACACCAATAGTGAATTCTCGCGCAACCGTGACGCGCTTTGGTATAGCACTGGACTATAAATTTTAGGTCAGAGTCGACTGCAAAACGCAAATGCGCTGCTACAGCGCTACTTGGCCATCAGTGCAATGTCCCCAATACGATTGACGTAACCGATCTCTAGCACCCGTTTACATAAGCCAATGTAGGGCGCGAAATCACGGGCCGTTCCTCTGGGAAAAATGTGCATATAATCCCGAATATGCTCCAGCATAATTGTCTCGATACGACGTACATGCACCGGCCGCGCCGTGTTATCGCCTTCATAAAAATCAGCACATGACTCTTGCAGTTGACGCAATCGTTCCGCGTCATAGATGCCGGCACGCTCGCTAAATGCCGCAATAATCTTTGGATGATATTCGTTACAGAGGTTGATAGTAAAAATACCCGTGGCAGGATCGTCGCCGCGGTCCATTTTCCAATCGCCCAATTCGTCCCACAATCGAACCGTCGCATTACAAGCCTGCAACAGAGCGGTCATGTGAGGGTCGGCGTACACGTCAGCCAATGCTGGCCAATCTCGATGATGCCGATAGATAGCGTAGAGAGACGATGAAATACTGGGAAATCCGGCATTTACCGTAACGGTCTGAACGATTTCTTCTGCCCGCTCACCCAAGAAATTATAAGGATTAGCGGCGGCCAGATAGTCGTCACTGAGTCGCCGCATACGTGCTTCATTTTGTAGCACCTGATCATAAAAACAATTCAATACATATGGAGCATCTTCTGGTCGGGCAAACTCGCCAACGTTATGAGCGATTCTAGTCAAGGACTGTAATGCCAAACCGGCTGCGCCAACCGGAGCGGATACTTTAACCGAGCCTGCGGATTCGTCATCGGCAGTTAACCATTCTACGGCCTGCTGCACCGCTCTGTCACCACGGTCCATCGACTGATCCGCCCAGTACATCAGGCCAACCGCTGTTGCCAGGGAACTCAATCGTGGACCGTCGTTAATTTCGCCCACGGTAAGCGCCGGACAAAAGGCAGTCGTTTTAGGCAATATCTCCTTTGAGACCACGGCCGCCACATCAGCAGGAGCAATATCGGGGCTGGCATCCATAATATAGCCGCACAATTCCTGACTTGTCACGCCCGCAATTTCGCTTAGCTGCCGCTTTGCCTGGGCCAAACCTTCCGGGCCCACAAGTCCAAATGAATCACCAAACACAGGGCTCTGCCATGTTTGATGCAACAGCTCGGCAACGTCTTTGCGCATCTTTACGGGGTCTCCTTTAGATTAAAAAACATTATAGCGCACATGCGCCGCGGACTGTTGTAATTATTTTCCGAAGTCCTTAAAATAAATGTATGATTCACAATCCAAAATTTACGGCAGAAGTAGGTGATGGCTTTATTCATCTGAAAACGCGCGGTAAATTAAACGCCGACGATCTGGATGCGCCGGTTGATGCGGCACTTAAACTGGCGGCCGAAAAAGACATTCACAACTTGCTGGATGACATTCGGGAGGTCGATCATACCGATTTTAGTATGCATGTTCAGTCCAAATCCATGGGCGTCATGTGGAAGCTGCGAAAATTCAAAAAGGTGGCTATTATTATGGACGGTGGCGCCCTGAAAACGCTTTTTATGTCTACTTTGAGCGTATTACACCTCAATCATTCACAATTCAAAGCGTTCGATAACCCCAACGACGCTATTCGCTGGCTTACCGACAAGGCATAAAATCCCAGGCTGTTTTACCTGCAAAAAATTATATCCTTATTAAATATAAGCAAAAACGGATTGCCACCGCGTCCAAGAACCTTTACTATAGCTGGATGACAAACTCAGAATTTGACCCCCGAGAGACCCAAGTCCTTGAGAACACGCAGCAGTACAAATTACAGGTAGTAAGCACCCTGGCCGAGCTAAGCGCTTCCGAATTTGAACCAGGCTGGTGCCACACTTACGGCTGCTTTAATGGCCGCTCCACACTCGGCGATGCCGACGAAGATCCACGCTATACATTTCTAAAAGATCAGGCCAATTCGGTACCAAAAGATCCCACGACACCTTTTGGAGGAACGAGCTACCTAGGCATGTCCTTACACGCGCCGGTTAGGCCCTGTCAGGGCGGCGGGCTTGTTACTCTGCAGACCAAAAGCGGTCTAGCAGCAAGAGCAGCCGACTCTAAAATTATCGAATTACAAGAAGTATCCACGAGTCATGAAATTATACGATATAGCGCCGGTCATGCCGTACTTCGCCGGTGGGTAAGAATCGAGACCAATACGTATAAAAACCGCCGAGCCATAAGACAGAACCGGCCCCTGAAAATTGCCGCGCAAGTCAAGGAACAGAGAGATCGGTTTAATGCATTTGAAACAGAGCAATGGGAAGCTGTGACAACCGATATGCTTAGCTTCTTAAAGGCTGCTATTATCGACACCAAACAAGAACCACATGTTTACGAACAGTCCGCGCCGTCGTTTGCTACGCTATTAATCCCTGGTGCAGAATGGCGACCTGCACTCACATACGCTCAACGAGCAGAAATGGAAGATGAGTAATCATCACAAATACCATGGCCCACGAATCATCGTACATCGACACCAAAAGACTTTTTGAAGATTTGCAGCTAACAGATGAACATTTGTCGCAAATTGCCGCTCTTGGCATAGACGATCATCCCTACGTCACCTCTAAAAGTGCCATCAAAGGCAACGTTCTAGAATCCTCGTTGAGCCTCGTCTGTGCAGGCAAAAATTTTGCTGCCGTCGGCACAGAAGCCGACTCCAATGTCGGTGAGCAGCCACTAGGTGGTGACACTATCGACGGATCACTCAATCGTCTGAGCTCGGTCCTCAGCAGCAACCAGGACGGTACTTGGTTCTCGATAGAAAACGGGTTGTTCCGTGTGCCCAGAAGACCGGTACCCATTATTCCTAGCCTAAAAACCAAGGAGTTGTTTCGCTTTCCCGAAGACGCCGATCTTACTCGGACCTATGATCCCACAGCCCAATATGAAGACCGGGCAGTGGTGGCTATTCGCATCCCCGGCTATCCGGTAGTTATTCAGGTTTCTCCCTCATCCGAAGCCGTGCGCTTTCCAAAAGACATAGTAGAGCAAACTTCGCGTTTACCCGGAGGATTCTTGCACCACACCGTTGGGTCGCTCTTGAAGGCAAAAGGTATAGTGCACGACAAACAAAATCCACACATCGACCTTACTACGGATCGCCCCGGTGGTCCGCTTTCCCGCCAGGATCAGATTGCGCGCGTTATAATTCGCGGTCTCCTAAGATTGACCGATGTTCACTAAAGACAAGAGACCATCCACGTCCTCGTCAGTATTGTCCCATGATGTTACAAAACGCACCTCGCCGGGACTATTCCAGTCATAGAACTCATGACCGGCCGAACGCAACTTTGTCTTTATTGTCGGAGGCAGAATACAGAAAACCTGGTTGGTTGCGACTGGTTGCGTAAACGACACCGCGCTTCCTAGCTTCGTTTTCAAACCATCGCCAAGCCGTTTTGCTAACTCATTGGCATGTCGAGCGTTGCGCAGCCACAAATCCCGCTCCAGATAAGGGACGAACTGACCCGAAACATAACGCATTTTAGAAACTAACTGCATGGCTTGTTTTTGCATGCGAAGCAGATCAGTTTTTGGCGCATTAAACACGACGACGGCTTCTGCGGACATCAAGCCATTTTTGGCGCCGCCAAATGATAGCACATCAACGCCAGCACTACTTGTATATTCCTGAAGACTACAGCCGAGTGCGGCAATG
Source organism: Saccharimonadales bacterium (SeqCode) (assembly GCA_036392795.1). GTDB lineage: Bacteria > Patescibacteriota > Saccharimonadia > Saccharimonadales > UBA4665 > JARIHD01. Next base: position 47,123 of record DASVXH010000044.1, on the reverse strand, counting down.
GCATTAGGCAATCGACAGCCGTCAAGATGCAAATACAAATCATTTTTGTGACAAAAATCAGCGATTGCCCGTATTTCTTGCAAAGTATAGAAGGTGCCGTATTCCGTCGTACAAGCAATACTTACTACCTTTGGCAAAGGCGAATGAAAGCCCAATGATCGCCGAAAAGCCACTTCTGCTTGCAAGTCATCCAAGCTGATTTTTCCTGCAATGTGAGGCAGGGTAAAAATATGCCGACCAATACTTGCAGATACCGCTCCGGTCTCTTCTTCGAAAACATGAGAAACATTAGTACACACCAGAGCCTCGTAGGGTTGTTGTAGTAAAACCTTGAGAGCCAGAATATTGGCACCTGTGCCGCTGGGCACAAATACAACTTGCGCCCCTTTGCCAAATATATCCCTAAAAAGACTTTGAGCCTTGATAGTTACAGGATCGCCAGTGTAGCTAGGCGCATGCCCTTGTTCATTAATTTTTTGCAAATAGTCTAGTATGTGGGGATGAACGGCAGAATGATTATCACTAGCGAATGTTCGTACGGGCTTCATTCGTCTATTCTAACAGAGTTAAACTAATAGACCGTAAGGCATTTTTCGTCTTTATTCTTCAGATCATAGATCGTAGTCGGAAGACGGCTACGATCGGTCAGTAGAAAAGGGCATCAAAGGTCTCGTGGAGCGGCTGCAACAGTTAGCGGTAACCTAGCCTTTGTAGGCGGCTTCCAGTTCGGCCAGATCAAATTTTTTCATTTTTAGGAAAGCCTTGGTGACACGGTCGATTTGTTCCGGTGTACCCTTCAGCAACATGTCACTCAGAGAATCGGGCGACACTTGCCATGATACACCGAACTTATCTTTTAACCAGCCACATTGTTCAGCTTCTGGCACGGCACTTAATTTGGCCCAGTAGTAGTCGATCTCTTTTTGATCGGCGCAATTAATTAGCAAAGAAATTGCTTCATTAAAACCGAATGACTGGTCCACGCCCGAATCCATCACCGCAAACCACTGACCCTCCAGCATAAAATCAGCAAACATGAGCGAGCCTTTTTTGGCCGGGCCAGTGTCCTCGGTATAGCGGGCCAGGGTACCTGGTTTGGTATCTTTGAATACCGATAAATAGAAGTTTAGGGCTTCTTCAGCTTTGTTTGTGCTGTCTCCTGCAAACATCAGCACCGGTGTAATGAAGGGTCGCGGCTCGCCAGCCGGGTCGGTCAGCATCAGCTGCCAGCTAACCCCAAATTTGTCCTGAACCCAACCATACAGTTTGCTAAACGGATATTCCTGTAGTGGCATCAGCACTGTGCCATTCCGGGCAAGCTGATCCCATAATTCCTGTAAGTGCCCCTGCGCTCCATCATCCTGAGATGGATCAAAATTCAAAATAAAAGAGATCGCCGGATTAATTTTGAAATACGGGCCACCATTAATAGCCATAAAATCGTGACCATTCAGCTGAAACGTCACAACTTCTGTGTCGCCGCCGGGCGTATCATGCAGCGTAGAAGTGACAATTATTTTGGAATTTGGAAACACCGAACAGTAGAATTCAGTCGCTTCCTTTACTTCCTGATCAAACCATAAATGTGGAACGATTTTTTGCACGGGGAGCCCTCCAGTTATCCTATTATTGTGGGCTCGACCGCCACATTTCGCAAGGCCCAAGCCGCGAAAGGCAGGCGATTAGGCGTGAGTAGCTACAATCCCACCCGCATCTTCATGCGCAAATCGGAAAAAATAGTGCCTGTTTTCTGGATGGTCGATGAACTCCTGAAGTGGAGCAAGTTCTTCGCTCGTTGCACACAGAGGCACAGCGCGCGCGCCCAACAAAGACTTGCGATTTTTCTGAATTAAATCCTGGTCCTCTAATACTGCGGCCGTCATCCATTCACCCAACGGAGCAACAAGTTCCGGCACGGTTATGCCTCCCTGATCCTCGGCAAATTCAAATCGACGCGTCGATATATCCAACCCATCATCGCTCGTCACACCCAGTCCTATCTGGCCAATAGCACGCCTCACCCGATGTATATTAGGTAGCGTCAGAAAGTCAAGGTGTACATTGTGAGTAAGGCGGGTTTTGGTGCTTACGTTTACGGTGCCACGGATATAGACATCGTATCTTGCGTCAACCGTACGGCCAAGGCCTCCATAATTTATACGACCCAGATTTCCTCCAAGATAGGTAACTACGCCAATAGGCATAACGTGCCCGTCATGGGCGTGAAGCTGTTCCGCCACAGCTCTGATTACTTTGGCACCACTGTTGGGATTAGTCATGCAGGTGATAGTACCGTAGAATGACCCAATAAGCAACCCGAAGGCCGGACCGTTACTTCAAATCCAAGTTTATCGGAGTCCCAAGGATAGTATTTTCACCCCTAATATACAAATTATAGACAGCTTTCACGCGCGCCAACATTTCGCGGCGTGTGCTGTTATTGGCTTCTATATTACTGCCAACACCGTACGATTCTATGCCAAAATGGCGGCAAAGGTAGATCGCCCGCGGCAGATGTGAAGGGGCGCTAAAGATAATCGTTTGTTTAAGGCCAAAGATTTTAGCGGCCCGTTCGCACGATTCGTAGGTGCTGCGGCCGGCAAAATCCGCTTGCAGATTGCTTTTGTTGACACCGTGCTTTTCTACTAAATAGTTAATCATGGCGGTGGGTTCGTCGTAGTAATCGAAGCGATTATCTCCGGACAAGATGAGTTTTCTGACCGTTCCTTTTTGCAGAGCATTGGCAGCAGCGTCCAGTCGCGCTTGCAACTCTTTGAACGGACGACCATCCGCGGTAATGCCAGCGCCCAGCACCAGACCCACATCCACGTGTGTGTTACTATTGGCGGCAATCACATATTTATGGTATGGGTTAATTGCTGCAAAACATCCAGCTATCAGGGCAACCGGCCCAAGCACCGCGATGAGCAAAAATATAGCCACAAGACGAAGTCGCTTTCGTGTCCAGTTCATAATCACGGCAATCAATTTTTGCATGAAATCATAATAGCAAACTTTGCGCCTCTTCTTTGATCACATACCGTAGCGCAAGGGTAAAATAAAGTCCACAAAGCCGAGTAACTACACTGCGCCGCCGTAACCGCCGTCCACCACAATAACCGAACCGGTCATAAAGGCAGCATCGTCACTAGCCAGAAATGCGGCGACACTTGCAATCTCATCAGGCTTACCAAAGCGGCCCATGGCTATTTTTTCGGATTCTTTTTGAACGTAATCTTTTGGCAAATCGGCGTTAATATCTGTATCAAACCAGCCCGGAGCAATACAGTTGATCCTAATTTTTGGCGCCAGATCGCGGGCCATAGCTTTGGTAAACATAATTACACCAGCCTTACTGACGTCGTAGTCGATAGAATCCGGGTGGTAAGTATCAATGCCATTTGTTGAAGCAATATTTATGACGCTGCCGCCCTCATTAATGTGGGGCATAAAATGTTTAGTGCAATAGTAGACGCCATTTAGATTAACGTTCATGGTCCGTTGCCATTGTTGCGTCGTTTTTTCGGTGAAAGGCAGGTCGATAACAATTCCAGCATTGTTCACTAAAATATCGATCGAACCGAATTCGGCGATTATTTTGGCAGCCATTTTCTGGACGTCTGCTTCGTTGCCAATATCGGCCTTGACCGGCAAAATCTTGACACCGTATTTTGCTAACTCTGACGCTAATGCCTTGGCCGCTTCATCGTGAGCGACATAGTTAATGACCACATTCGCACCTTCGGACGCAAACCGACGAATTGTGGCCGCACCCAGGCCGCGGGCGCCACCAGTTACCACAACAGTTTTTCTTTCAAATCGTTTCATGAACTCATCATAGCAAGAAAGAAGGTTATTTGTTTTGCCAAAATCTATGTCCCGTGCTGGCTGCCCGCTAGGATTCCGCTAATGTTCGGGTGTGGTATATTACCAAAATGTCAGAATCAGCAAGCAACCACGATAATCTTTTGCCATCCCAAGAATTCGATCAACTCCTATACAGAATAGGAAATCATGAGGGCAAAACGGCGGCTGCCGCTATTTTATTAGACCAACCTGGAAACGCTTTCAAACCCTACCAGCTACGCCACGAGATTAAAAATAGCCAGGGCAATGATCCCGCCTGGGTACCGGCACGACCCATCATATGCAATTATTGCAGTGGCGATTTTGTACCCAGTAACCTGGCCGTGCAACGCGACGATCAGTTTCAAGCAAATCCCGAATATCTGATGGAGCGGCGGATCTTTTGCGATGAAATCCTAGGCTGGAGTCTCGATTTTCCTGGAACATCCGTACAAAAAGTCCTTGGTCAGACCGCTGCAGGCCAAGAACATTTTGGCCCGGTTATCAGACATGCAGTCTGTGCGGTCATTGCTAAAAATACCGACAGGGAACTGTCGCAGTCCGACATCGTTGAGCGGCTTACGACAAAAAGAGGCGATCTAGGTGAATTCGCCGTTCGCAACACTATTATTGCACTGACCCGCCAGGAAATACTGGAATCAAAAAGGCTAGACATCACAACCGATGTCCGGCTGTATATTCAGGATCCCGATTTCCATGGCACAAAGGCTTTCGAGCAACTCAGCACGTTAACCCGCCTAACTTATCTGACTTTTAAGGCGCTTTCGGATCAGGGCAAAAGAATAATAGATTTTAATGATTTTCGCGATCAGGCATTGGCAATCGACCCACAGGTCGATCCTTATGCACTGCGCAACCCTTGGCATGTGGCATCCAACGAGAGTGCGAAGAATTTTCCCGGCGTGACCTGCATTGAGCGGGCAATCACAGACCCTTCAAAGTTAAGCAACGTTCATTTTCATCCCAACCATAAGGAAGCAGTAATAAATCTGGTGGAGCGAATAGAAGCCGCAAGAACCGGCATCGGAATAGAGATGAGTGAGGGAAGATTTGTTTCACCAATTGTTAATGATACGACGGCCATGCGGCAAATATTTGCGAAAGCCCGACACTTTTCGGCCGCCAAAAAGAAAACAGAACAGCCAACAGATGGCATACCCAGGATAGAGCGGATATTTGAAGTAATTAAAACAGAGGGGACAGTCGACGCAAAAACCATTGCCGAAAATTTACATACAAGAGACAACCCGATTACCGTTGCGGTGATTAACAAGTATCTCAAACGATTGATTGGCGAAGGTCGCATAATAAGAGAAAGCAAAACGCGTACCCCAGCTTCCGGACGACAAATCTTACACTATACCGCTGTACCCTCAGAAGAAAATTAGTCATTTACCATCCGTATATCCTTCACCCCATCAATAGCCAATACATCACGAAGGCTGCTATTATATCCAGGATGTCACAGATTCATCAAAGCCGTAAATCAGACAACCCTTATATCGAGACCGTTTGGCAGACTAGAAATATTGCCGACGGCGTTTATCTGGCAACGCCGGACGGATCCTGGGATCTGATTGTAGGCATCGATGAGACCGGCGCAAAATTCATGCTACTCGCCGGGCAGGCCACCAAGCCTGTCAGGGTTCCTTATAAGGCGGGTACGCGCTCGGTTGTTATTTCTTTTGCGCCAGGCGCGTACATGCCATACTATCCCGCCAACGAGCTACTGGACAATACTATAATGCTAACCAATTTTGACGACGAACACTTTACACTGGCTGGCCATACTTTTGCGTTTCCAACCTTTGAAAACGCCGAGCAATTAGTCGACAAGCTCGTAAAGCTGAAAATTCTAAGGAACGACAACGTCGTAGAAGGTGAGCTGCAGGGCACACCAAAGGCCATGTCGGCGCGCGGCAAGCAGCGGCATTTTTCGCAGACAACTGGCATGACAAAAAAATATTTAGACCAGATCAAGCAAGCACAACAAGCAGTAACGCTTCTACAGCAAGGCAAAAAACCTATCGAGGCCGCCATGGAGGCAGGCTACACCGATCAACCACATTTGGCAAAGTCGCTGCGTAAAATTATGAATACCAAACCCTCAGACGTTGATGATATTCACAAGCTATAAGTAACTAGTCGGTTTTTTACAAAACCGCAATGCACTCCACTTGGTTAAATAGGCGTATGGCCCAAAAATAATAAATACAGGAGAACGTTATGGCTACTATTAAACCATTCAAAATCAATATCTCTCAAGATCGATTGGACGAGCTGCAAGCCCGGTTGGAAAAAACCATCTGGCCCGCAGTTATCAACGATACTGACATCGAGGCCGGCCCTTCACTCAAATACGTAAAAGAGCTGGTCGGCCATGCGCAACACAAATTTAACTGGCGCGAGGCCGAGGCCGATATCAACAAATACCCTCAGTTTACGACTGAAATCGACGGCCAGAATTTTCACTTTCTGCACGTTAAATCCGAAGAAGACAGCGCCACTCCACTGATGCTCATTCACGGCTGGCCAGGTTCTTTTGTTGAATTCCTGGACGTTATCGAACCACTGACCAACCCCGTAAAGCACGGTGGCAAGGCCGACCAAGCCTTTGACCTGGTCATTCCTACATTGCCTGGTTTTGGTTTTTCCGGCCCGACAAAAGAGGACGGCTGGAATGACGGCCGCATCGCAAAGGCCCTGAACGAACTAATGCAGCGCCTCGGCTACGAAAAATACGGCGTGCAAGGTGCCGACGCCGGTGCAGTGATCGCGCCAGAAATCGCCCGCCAGTTTCCAAAGAACATCATCGGCGTGCACGTCAATGCCGCTACCATGGGCTTCATTCCTATGGGTCCGGTCGACGAGAACGTAATCGCCGGCTTTACTGTCGCCGAAAAAGAACGCATGGGCCGCTTGCAGGAATTTATGAACAAGTACTTTGGCTTTAATATGTTGCACTCATCGCGCCCGCAGTCTTTGTCCTATGCAATTACCGATTCGCCTGCAGGCCTAATGGCTTGGATGAGCGAACTCTTTACCAACTTTGGCCGCAGCCCAAAAATGGTCAGCCACGACCGCTTCCTGATTAACTTTGTAATCTATTGGGCAACCGGCACCGCTGGTTCGTCAATCAACCTGTATTATCAGAACGCACACGATCCGAATGCTTGGGCGCCCAAGGCAAATTCCGGGGTACCCACCGGCGTAGCCGTATTCCAAGAAGGGGACGTTGCTATCCGTCACTTCGGCGAACAAGGCAACAACATCGTTCGCTGGACCGAATACGAAAAGGGCGGCCACTACGCAGCGCTGGAAGTACCAAAAGTCTGGAGCAACGACGTTAGAGAATTCTTTAGCGACCTTCGCTAAGCAAATCTGGCCCTAGTCCAAAACCTAAAGGCGCACTGATCCTGCGCCTTTTCTAGGAATAGAGAAAACCATCCGTCATCGCAGCCCCGCGTAGCCAACCATAAAAATGATGGCCGTAGCTCTATGTACTGTTCTAGATGACTCATAAACAAAAGATTATAAGGTTATCAATAATGTGGAGCAAGCCCTTTACTATAGTCGTTTTTTTGAATTGCCATAGAGGCTATTTTTTAGTAGCATCAAACGCATGACTGAGCAAAAACCAAAACAGACGAGTCAAATTAGGCTCGAAGATATTAGAGACTACTTTAAAAGACATCCCATTCAGAGAAAGCTAATCAATGCTGCGATACGGCCAGTTTACCTGCTTGACCCCGCCTGCAAAAACCCCGATTCCTATACAGGCATGCTAAAGGGAACGATTATAAGCGAGAAGCTCCTCTATCCAGACCAAGAGCAGCCAGATGGCGTTAGCTATCATCATGCTTGCCCTGGTAGATGGCTGGCCTATGACTTTCATCGGCCAGAAGTCCTAGGGCCAAAAAAGAAAGGTCCAACAAGGCAGCTGTTCGGGGGAAAATTGCTTACATATATGTTAGAAGAACTTAGGGGCCAGCCAGGAAATGAGGAATCGCCTCCGTTTAACTTCTTTGACATTGTACAAGGACTAGTCGTTTACCATCCAGGTATAGGGCAACTGGTTGAAGAAGAGTACGTTACGCCCACAACTCACCAGGAGGCATACCGCCAAGTTGACGCTTACGAAGAGTACGCCGATGCCATGCATTCCAGGGGAGTGGCCGACGACCGCGTGTACCAGGTTACACCAAAAGGCAATGCTATGATCTTCCTGGTCTCCGACGGCGGAAAACAAAGGCCAAACGAGGACAAAGAAAAGAATCCGGTATTTGGGTTTTTACCAGGCACCGCCCATGGTGCTGCCGCAATCGTTAACCCTCCACTTCAACCTTAAATCCTCCATACGCCATACGCTTCATATCAAAGGGCATAATTTCGGGGCCATCTTGGTGGCTCATTTCTTCCATTACCTTCGCATTCACCTCGTCGCGGTGTTCTTTAGACTTGAATACTATGAACGAGAACCATATCGTATCGCCCTCTTTGGCGTCAGCCATCTCGCTAAAAGCACGAGTTTTCTCCGGGCCCATTTCTTGTGGCTTTAGGTCGTCACCACGACACTCATAGTAGGCCAAGGCGCCGTGTTTCATCCAGATGTCGCGGCCTTCAGAAGCCATTTTTTTGTATTCGTCCGTTTTATCGGACGGCACTACCAGGATAAATCCATCTACATATTTTGCCATACCTGCCTCCTATGCTTGTCGTTTTACTATCATAAGTAGTATAGCAAACAGCAGTTCTTCGGCCCCGCGTTCATGCGAGTCATCGCTTTATCTCCAGTCAAGACAATAAATAGCTAAGCCGCATCCTGTGCCCATTCGGACATGATGTACGTCGAAAAAGGCGTCCGAATAACCTAGAAGCATCCCCTTGCGCGGTGAAAAGCCAGATGGCCCCAACGATGCGTAAAGGGGGTTTGAGGGCTATAATGGCATAGGAGGTGCACATGAAAATTGAAGCATTGTCATATACATTTATCGAGGCGGACGGGGTAAAGTTGCATGTTGCAACTGGTGGCAACGGCATGCCCCTAGTATTACTTCATGGGTTTCCCGAAACCCATTTAGCATGGCGATATGTCGCGCCGGAATTAACTAAAAAGTACAAGGTTGTATGCCCCGATTTACGTGGCTACGGGCTGAGCGACAAGCCAAAGGGCGATGAAAAACATACCGCTTATTCGAAACGCACCATGGCGAAAGATATCTACGAGCTTATGAAAAAGCTTGGGCATGAGAAGTTTGCCATAGTTGGGCACGATCGAGGAGGATTAGTTGGATTCCGCCTGGCGCTCGACTATCCTGAAGCGGTGACGCATTTACTAATCCTAGACGTTATTCCAACGGTAAATATGTGGGAAAGTTTACAGGGAATTTTTGGCGTGTTTGGGTACCATCAATTTTTCTTGGCCCAGCCTTTTAATTTTCCCGAAAAGATATTACAAGCCAGTACTAAAACGTTTCTCGATCACACCCTGAATAGTTGGTGTAAGAATCCTAGCGCTCTGCCTGCAGATATCCGCTCGGAATACCTAACAGCGCTTTCTAACCCCGAAAGCATTCATGCCATCTGCGAAGATTACCGTGCCGGCGCTTTCGTAGATGGGGGCCATGATGCCGAAGACAGGACCGCTGGTAAGAAAATAAATATTCCCGTATCTATTTTGTGGCAAGATCCTAAGGGCATGGAGTTGCCGTTTGATCCGTTAAAAACCTGGCAATTTTGGGCTCCCCATGCCACGGGTAAACCGATAAATGGCGGTCATCTTTTGCCCGAAGAAAAGCCTAACGAGGTTATAGAAGCCGTCAGTAATTTGTTAGAGCTCTGACGCACGTCATTTGTTGGACTCTATCCCGTTTCGAGCAATATAGGCAGGCGGTTTGCCGTGAGTTATACTTTCAAAAGTAATGGCAGTCAAGATCGAAAACTTTCAAGTCAACGAAACTTCTTATCAGGAGCTTTTGGGTGAATGTATAGATATGGCACTTATGCTGCCCGGGATACATGTCCAGAGTATCACCTCTGCCATAACTTTTCATGAAGGTCGGGCCCTAACAGTAACAGACCGGGCGCGACTACACTGGCAGGGAAATGCCCAAGCATGGAATGTGGCATTCTCTGCAGATCGAAAACCGCTCTATGCACCCCAAAACCCGGCCGAAGCTCCTATTCTGTACAGGGATATAATTGCCTCGATGAATGACCCCAGAGTCACAAAATACGACAAAAATCCCAGGACCGTCGAATACAAGATTCGGGAATTTTCGCCCTCTGCACCAAACCCTATTCGCCCCCAAGTTGTAAGGGACTGCTTACGACGCGCAACAGTACTGTCCTGGATAGAAAGTCCACAGCCTAATCGCTTCAGAGATAACGACGATACGGATAACTACTTCCGTCTGGGCAGAGCTAGACACTCCGCCAGAATATATCCTCAGGGTACGTCCCCTTCAATACCTAAATCCATACGAGAGCTGGGGTTGATCGCGGCCGATCTTGCCACGATCGTTCGCCCGGACGAGGTTAATCGTCTTCGGGCGCTCTATCTTTTAATGTCTCAACATTGTCGGCAACAAACTCATGCGTATGCTCATGACTGGCCAACAGTGTCAATAGGAAACGCCTTTGGAGATCAAAACATATTTGTATGCGAATAGGATTTAATAAAAAATTTCCTACGTACCGTCACAAATAACCAATGAACTTAAGATATCAAAATAGTACACTGCCCGCGATAAGAAGCATACCCCCGTTGTAGGCATATATTCCTCGTTTAGACTGGTTGATCGTAAACAGCAAAGCCAGTGCGGCGGCGCATATCAAGACACCAATTATATACGCCGTTCCCATCTTATGATAAGTGGTAATACAGCCTAGAATAAAAAAGATAGCCGCCAGATAATACAGCCCTTTCTGGCCATACCGAACGAGAGGGGTTCTTTTGCCAAAAGCACGATCGCCTCGTTCATCTTTGAAGTCTTTAAAAAGCAATACCGAACTTTCAAGAATGGTAATCCCAAGGAGTAGCTTCCAATCATAGGATTGATATTCGTTGAATGACCAGGCCAGGGCAATGGGTATACCAACATAGCAAAGGGACAGACATAAGGTCCCGAGTAAGCCCCGTCTTTCGAGCGCAATTGGCTGCCACGAGTAAGCCACCCCTAGCATTAAACCACTGAGGACTGTTGCGAGTAAGGCCACATTTGTCGTCGATGCTGCGCCGATTAAAGACAACACCAAAAAAAGAAAACCCGCTTTCTTGGCATCTTGCCTGCCAAGTGCCCCAGCAGCCAGGGGTAGATTACGGTTATTCGCACGGTCGATGTCGACATCCGCCAGATCATTTAGACTGTTCGCGGTGGCATACAGGCAAAAGATAGTGAAGGAGCCGACCACCAGCTGCCCCACATTCAGATTGTCCGCTATTCCGGCCGCAGCAAACAAAAGTATACTCAAACGCGTGTTTTGAGGACGCGCCAACCTGGCAAGTAATCGGGACTTACTGATTATCTTTTTTCGTTCGGCGTCCGAAAGTTGGCTATGAGTCTGATTGTTCATTGGCCAGTAGATCATAGAGGGAGTAGGCCAGGAATGCACCTATGGCGATAATTGCAGTCTCGGCGATTCGCAAATATGAAGTTTTTCCTGTCTTTCGAGCTTTGTAGTAAAAGAAGAATGCCGAAAACAATACGGGCCAAGCGGGAGGGACTAAAATGATAATCCAAGATAAGAATACCAATTCTATAAAAGACATATAGAGGAGCGATAAGGCCGACTCATCCTTTTGGGCTACGCCCATAGGCAGTCCAAAAATCACGGCAATCAGGAATAGGGTACCAATGACCCAAAAGACATACGTGCTAATTTTAATTTCCACACGTGCGGGCTGATTATCGACGATAATTTCAGGTTGTTCCGTTTTTTGTTCTGGAGCAGGCTGTTTGAATTGTTGCCCCCGATCTTTCGGCAATTCGTCCATACTCTAATAATAGCACGCAGCCATTGTGGTTGTCCTTTTTATATGTGTTACGATTAGCTGGTGACGGTTAGTAAAAATTTTCCGAATCAATTAGGCACCAAAAAGTCCCTGGCATTGCTACTACTGATTTGTTTACTACTCTCTGTGTTGGTAGTTATTGCCGTCAATAGGCCGGGTGTTAAAAATATCGACCCCCGTAATTCGCTGGTAACAGACAAACGATCACAGACTTTAGGACAGATTAAGCAAGATTTTGCAGTCATAGAAAATACCAGCCTTTTTTCAAAGGGCGGGGAAGCGGTTTTGGACCGTTGTACCAAAGGCTTTAGTGAGTTACGGGCATCTGCCGATTACAAGGTGACATGTTCACTAATTATTACACACTACTATGGCTTCAATGGCGATTTTCGGTCTACCATGTTAACCCTTGGCGACGGTCTGGCCGCTCAGCACTGGAAGCCATATTACAACAAAACAAACACTCTTGCGGGTATGATTGAGAATTATTACGATCGTTATTATGCAACCAGGCATACCACCGACATCGGCGAAAGGTTTAACGGCAAATACCTGATATCCGACCTGCCGGGAACTACCTATATACAAGAAAATTCCAAAACCACCCTCAAAGTTAAATACGGTGAAAAAGAAGTGAAAGATTTTGACTGGCTGAAGGTATCCGTGGGTAACAAGGGTGTCTACTATAAAAACGACGTCGCTCCCGATGCCGAACAGATCCACAAAACCCTAACCAGCCAATATGCCTACGTACTAGTGGCAACCGTTGAACGGGCCTACGCTTATGAAGGCAAGCGACCGCATTAGCATTGGATCCTTAAGATGCAGGTAAGTAGATTCTTGTTCCTAAGCCAACGGCTTATATTTTTCTGAGTAGTAAGAACTGAAAATGAAGGCCGGCCTGCTCATCTTTGATGCCTATCGATTTGAAGTCAACGATTTCATATTGGTGGCCTATAAAATTAAGTAGGGCTTCGTCATTTAAGAAAGAAAAATATCGAGGTAGATTCATACGAGTTGGGTCGGTTGTTATCTCCTCCTTTGTTGTGCCGCCATATACGCCATAAAAGAAGAGGCCGCCTTTTTCTAAGACACTGGCTATGTTCGCCAGAATTTGCCCCAGGTCCTCCGGGGGAATATGAAGCAGGACGTTCATAGAAAACACCGCATCAAATCTTCGGCCGAGAGAGTTTATATCGTATACATCAAGTATTGCACTGGTAAGCCCCGCCGCCCGGCAGGCATCTACCATCTTAGGCGACAGATCGGTCGCCAAAACATCAAAGCCTTTAGACGAGAAAAATTGCGCGTCAACACCAGCTCCCGCCCCGACTTCTAGGATGCTCTTTTTGCCTTCACGCTTGAGGCGATCTATAAATAAATCTCTGACTTCAGCCTTCCAGCCGTGTCGGTCTTTCCGGATACTTCTACGATCTGCGTCGGCATCGTAAGCCGCCACCAATTGTTGTTTAAAGTCTATAGGGAATGACATAAGCACCAGAATAGCACCCTCGAATTTATTATAAAAGCTATCATTTGGACGGGCGTGAAAATAACCTTGGCTACCATGAAGGGTTCGAACCCAATCTACAGATTAGAAAGTTAGACCAAAAGCCAGAGCAAATCGCTCGGCTTCTTATCTGTAATAATTCCTGGCTGGGGAGGAAGGGCTCGAACCTTCAAATTCTTGCTTCAAAGGCAAGCGACTGTACCGATTTGTCTACTCCCCACTGGCTGCCTCGTGTGGATTCGAACCACAATTGCTTGTTCCAGAGACAAGTGTCCTACCATTAGACGACAAGGCATTAAAAAAAGCCGCTTTCGCGGCATCAGTATTATTTCTTGGATGCAATTAACTAGCCGCGGGTCCGGATTTGCTAGCTTGCTGCTGGTTAAAAACTGCTAATGGCATACGGGTTATTATAAATTATTGCGAAGATATGTCAATGCCGGCCATGTCTGCAAAGTGATGGGGTCGAGGTGGCTCCAATCGTCGCCATTTTTTAGTCATGCCTCGTGCATCCTTTGAGCTCGCTTTAATGCCTCCCCACGATCTTTCTTAATTATACAGTCCGACTTGCATGTCATTGATATAGTAAATGCCAAGCTAACAAGTATAAGAACTTTTAGCAATTAGTTCCTTTATTTGTGCAATCGATTTCGAGCCTAACTCACTATAAGAATGGGTTTGAAGCAGGCCGCCTACGCAAATATGTTTGCCAGGATTCTCTTCCTCGAACTCTACCCATGCCCGCATGAATTTGTCACTTCCAATCTGTTCAGTCCTATTATAAGACCACAGCAGATAACTTATTAGTCCGAATAGCAAAACAATTGTGGCAACTATTACGGGCAGTAGTCTCTTCTTGACATGCGCGGTCATACTGCCTACCTTTTTCCAAAAGATAGTAACTGTCAAAATCGCCACGCTTAACCAAACAGGCACTATAAATCCGAGAAAGAGAAGCAGATTAAAACCAAACTTGATCAGTAAATAAGAAGCCACGAATGTCATGGCTACAAACGCCACAACACCCATACTTCGCAGTTGAGATCTATCTTGCATACCAGGATCATACCATGGAGTGGCGGCTTTAGCGCTTTACCGACTCGAACTAATTTACATGGCAACAAATAGAGGGATGGGGCATTTCCAACCCTTTCCAACAGATGAGAATTTAAAACACACAAAAAACACACAAAATTGTGTGTTTTTCATCCCTGTAAATAATTTTGGCTGGCCACGTAGCCCAGAATTGGAGCGCCATTGGCCTACTCTATTAAATATTTACGTCAAGATTTATGAGCTAGAGCAGCAGTTTCCCAAAGGCTAAAGTAAATGTCGCATGTCGGCCACTTCAGCTTCCAGCTCAATGTTGTCTTTTGTCGTTTCGACAATTTTATGTGGCTTCTCGATGGCAAAGTATCGAACAGTTTTATCTTGTTCGTTGGCAATTTGAATTTCGGCAAGTACGCCATTACTGACTGCGCCAAACACCCAAATTTCATCGCAGCGTTTCACGAGATTGTTGTTACCCTCGCGGACCAAATCGCGATCTACGGCATCGAGCAAGAAGTAATCAAATACCATGAAAGGATTGAGGGGAACTCCGCCATTCTCAAGCACAAATACCGAGATAAACATGCGATAGTAAAACAGGTGCTTGGACATCGCAGTATAGACGAGTAGTTTGTCTTTTTGAACGTCAAGAGCGGGGTGGGCAAAATCCTTTTTCATAGTATTTATGATATCAGCTTTGGCGTTCGAAACGAGACGCGTGGCCACCATAAAGGATTCGAACCCAATCTACAGATTAGAAAGTTAGACCAAAACAAAAAGCCAGAGCAAATCGCTCGGCTTCTTATCTGTAATAATTCCTGGCTGAGCGTTAGGTATGGGAATATAACGTTATTCATCGCCATTGTCGGAGTTTGTTATGGCCAAAATTAACAATGAAGCACACGAGAAACTCCGGCTTATTTTGGAGAAGCAGTACGGGCAGCCGTTTGCACTTGAAGAAGTAAGAGAAATTGGGAATGAGCTTATTGATTTTTATGAGTTACTTATACGACTGGGCACTGAAAACGAGGATGGTATTGATACAGAAAGCTAGCTACCGAACGGTTCTCGTGTCCGATTTAGCTCTCTTTATTTCATTACCCCATCCATCTGGAATAATGTTATTTTGACGCATCCACGCCAAGGCACGATCAAGCCTATCAGAATACTGAGTCTTTTGCGGATCCCACTGTAAAAAGTCCTGCTTCAGCAAATCATCACTAACTTCTTCGCCCTTAATAAGGCGATTATTCCAAGCAGCGTAGAGAGTTGAAATTATTTCCGCCTCTCCATAGCCCCACTTACTAAACATTTTTATTAAATCTCTAATCTTGCCCTTCTCATCGTCCGACAAGTAACCGTAGTCCTTTTGGGATTTCTCGTGATTATCACCGGCAACAATCTTCTGAAGATTGCCGTAGCCCTCCACCCTGAACCATTTGCTCCTTATGACATCATTCCAGAAAAGCCTAGTGAAACCTCCGTCGTATGGCCCAGCAGGCTGTACAGAATATCTTTGATTCAAATCTCTCTTCAGTACATGATACTCAACGAGATGTAGCAGCTTCTCAAACTTAGTTTTTCCAAACTGTGATCCATCCAAAGACTCATTAGCAACAAAACAGGCTAACATTTTACGCTGAACCTTCTTTTGTTGCTTGGAAAGTTCGGGCTGGTTGCCTCCAACAACAACTACGCCCTGTTGTACTGTAGCCTGCTGAACTTGCTTTGCCGCCTCGGCCGCCAACACCGCCTGTTTTGATGTTTCGAGAGCCAACTCAAATTTACTAACGAGATCAAGGAGCTGGTTGGTCTTGGCGACTATTCGGTATTGCTCACTAAGAGGTGGTAATGGGAGCAGCTCATTCTGGATTGCCGATAAATTCCATTCAATTTGATTAGTAGAGCCGGATGCTTTTGATTCTATGTCATTCTGTATAAAGGGTGCATTGAAACATAGATGGGCAAATTCAGCAGAAACCTCCTCAGAAAAACGCACAACAGTCACGTGACTATCTACTACAACTTTGTCATAGTCGGGACTCTCACTAAAAATACCGACTCTCCCCATTGTTCCCGTTCCTGTTGAATTTAGCAGCAAGTCACCTTTTTGCAAGAAACGAAAGTTTTCATATTTATCGGCCGAATCCGAAGTGATGTATTTTATAGCAGACCAGTCTATATGATCGGTTCGTACGCATTTTTGAGATATAACAGGAAAGTTGCTTTTTTCAGTGTATTTTGGAGATTTTCCTCGCTGCTGATATATTGAAACGTCTCCGAGCCTCACCCATTTCCATGTTTTAGGTATTTGAATTTGAATTTCATCGGTTGTGATTTCGGGAAATATTTTTTGCTTCTTAAGACCTTTGCTTTCAAACAATTTTAATTTGATCTGCTCATACAGCTCCTCGCCTGTACCTTCAGATGGCTTTTGCGATACGAGGCGACCCGAAACGGCTAGTCTGCGAATAGATTTTCGCAGTTCGATAGCATCAGATTTCGTACGCATAATTTCGCTGATATTCGAAAGTGCAAGATCACTGTCGCCACGGGATAGGCTGGCAAGTGATGATATGACGAGTTTTTTGCGCTCAACCTGCTCGGCCGCGTACTTATCTGAAAGCGTACTTATAAGTCCAAAAATTGCGTTAACCTTTTCGACAATGCGTTTCTGCTCTGCAAGCGGCGGCAGGGGAAGTATAAGATTCGATAATTTAGTTCCATTAAAGTTCGGTTGACCAGTTCCCGACAATTCAGAGTAAATCTGATCCCAATATACTTGTGTATCGAAAAAGTGAACAAGATACTCACTATTTTCAGCTAGCGTTCTAACGCGTATCAAATATGAGGCAAAGACGGACTCAGGCGGATCTATACATAAATAGCTTTTACCGACAGTCCCGCCAGTTCGTGCAAATAATAAATCTCCTGTAGAAAGCAGGTACTTTTGCTTATCGGATTCATTAATCTTGCAATATGGCACCCTATCCCAGTCAACACTTCCGCCTTGTATGTCTGTAATTCTTACAAATTTAGGACCAATGTTTATTTTATTCGCTGATTCCGTGTAGCCATATGAAATATCACTACTAATACTACCTAGCCTTACCCACTTCCAACTTGTCGGAATACTAAATGGTATTTCATCTTCTGTGATGTCCAAGAGTGGTTTTTGCTTTTTGATCTTTTGTCCGGTAGCGAGCTTCTGTTTTTCGGCCTGGATCTGTTGATACAAATTCTCACCCGTTCCCTCGCTTGGGTCTTGCGAAACAAGTTGTCCGCTAACGGCAAGCTGTAGTACTGTTTTTTTGAGACGCTCAATACCACCAGGTATATGAATATACTCGTCGAGATTGTCAATAAGCGTACGTAGATCGTTAACTGTCATGGTGCGAAAGGGCCTCGGTGAGTTCACGCTTGATCTGCTCCACTATGTGTTTGACTTCCGCTTGCTTGGAGCGATAATCTGCCAAGACTTCTTCCGGATTGAGTTCGTCAACCTTTGCAACATTTGGATTTTTGATGTCCAGATTATAGCCACGCTTAATGATCTCATCAATGTCAACCTTCCAGGCCACATCCGTTTCTTTACGGTCTTTCCACCACTCTTTAATCGCGTCAAACTCTTCAATGCGAATTGGCTTGGTCTTGTTATAAGCTTTTACACCCTCAGGTAAACGATGCTCATAATACCAAATCTCTTTAGTGGGCTCACCTTTTCTAAAGAACAAAAGATTCGTAGCGATAGAAGTGTATGGCGCGAATACGCTACCCGGCAAACGCACGATCGTATGTAGATTACACTCTTCTAATAGATGCTGCTTTATGCGAGTTTTAACGCCTTCTCCAAAAAGGGTGCCGTCTGGAAGAACGATCCCTGCTCTACCGCCTGGTTTTAGTAAACGTAAAAAAAGCTGAAGGAATAGGTCAGCAGTCTCACGAGTACGACCCCACGATGGAAAATTGTCTTCGATACCATCTTCTTCTTTACCGCCAAATGGTGGATTGGCGGTAATACAATCTACATAATCAGCAGGGCCATAGCTAGTAAGCGGCTTACGGAGTGTGTTGTCGTGGGAGATGCCGATAGGATCTTCGATACCATGAAGCATCATATTAGTACTGCATAGTAGGTATGGCAGCTGCTTCTTTTCGACACCTCGTATAGATCGCTCAAGCACTTTTAGATCTTCAGGTGTGTCTGCCTGTGGACGCATGTACTCAATAGCATTTGCCAAGAAACCACCCGTACCACATGCCGGGTCAAAAACAGTCTCACCTAGGCGTGGATCAACCATTTCAACAATGAAACGTGTAACTGGGCGAGGAGTGTAGTATTCACCTGCATTACCGGCGTTCTGTAAGCTGGCGAGCAAGTTTTCATAAACATCATTAAATGTGTGACGGTCATCAGACGAGTTGAAATTAACTTCATTGATCTTGTTAATAACTTGACGGAGGAGGGTTCCGTTTTTCATATAGTTATATGAACCCTCAAAAGCTGCACGAATTATATCTGTACGTTTATTCGCACTACTGGGTAAGGTACTAAGCTCAGGGAATAGCCCGTTATTTACAAAGTCGAGCAGTACGTCACCTGTGATACCCGCTGGATTAGCCGCCCAGTTACGCCACTGAAATTTGGCAGGCATTGCCGACACATATGACTTATCCATAATTTCCCTCTGGGCATCGCTATCATCGACAACTTTAAGGAAAATAAGCCACACAAGCTGACTTAGTCGCTGTGCGTCGCCGTCAACGCCCTCGTCTTTTCGCATGATATCTTGGATTGTTTTGATAAGGCCTGGGGTAATCATACTTATGCTTCTATCTTCTCATATAACTTATTCTCTAACTCTGAAACCGCAGAAACGTACTCCTGTATGCCACCGAATAAGTTGATAATCTCAATGGGCATGCCGTACTGGTTAATCGGTTTGAGCTTCAATATCTGAGGGTCGTCTATGGATTTTATATTTGCTGATTCGTACTTATCTAGCAGAGCTTCAAGTACCTCTCTAGTCTTACCTTGATACTTATTGAAGAATTGGCTACGGCGCACCGCTTGAGCGCGATCGTGGCGCTTGAGTGGTTTTTGGTCGTAGGCAATATGCAGAACTAGATCAAACAAGTCCATATCATCACCAAATTGCTCCTGTAGCTCGTGGAGTGGAACACCCTTACTCTCAAGCTCCTCCAAGATGTAATAGCGTTGCTTGGCGCTCTGCCAAGTCTGCAAAAATTCATCAAGCGTCGCATACTGTCCCAAGATATTACGTTTAGTATAGTCGGTGAGACTCTCAGTGATTAGCTTGCCGTCGCCATCTATTATCTGTACACGCTCACCAACTATCTCGACTTGATGTCCGCTGATAGTGTGTACAATCCGCTTATCAGTATTCTCGCTTGGGTCAGGTATATACACTTCCGTAGTACTCGGAAGATTAACATATGTGCTATCGGGCACTTCTGGTGCTGGTGTATCTTCGTTCTCTAAGTCGTCAACCGTTTCATTATATTCCTGCTCATTCTTCGGCTCGTAAACTTTAACGGGATCATCATCAAAAGCTGGATCAGCAAAGAGTTTGGTGACATTACGGAAGTCCAAGATTGTGAAGTATGTCTTGCCATAGTCCTCGCGCACACGTGTGCCACGCCCGATAATTTGCTTAAATTCGGTCATACTCTCGATATTACTGTCGAGCACGATAACCTTACATGTTTGCGCATCTACACCTGTCGTCATCAGCTTTGATGTAGCAGCAATAACAGGATAGCGTGATTCAGGATCAATAAAACTGTCGAGCTCCGCCTTACCAATAGCATCGTCTCCGGTGATTTTCATAATATATTTACTATTCTGAGCAACGCGCTCAGCGTTCTCATTGACGAGTGCCTGACGCATACGAGTGGCGTGGTTGATATTGCGACAGAATACGATAGTTTTGGCGTAAGGGTCTGTTTTCTCTAAGAACTTAGTAATGTAGCGTGCAACTTTCTTGTCGCGTTCTGGTAAGATGATATTTCGGTCGATGTCTTTGCTAGTATATTCTTTATCTTCGATCTCATTTCCATCATCGTCCAGTTCGCCTTCTTCTGGTCGATACCCAAATGTATCAACATCGGTAGCCACACGAATGACTTTATAAGGTGCCAGGAAGCCGTCGTCGATACCATCCTTAAGTGAATAGGTATAAATTGGGTCGCCGAAATAATGAGAGCTGCTTGCCTCTCTAGTCTCGATCGGTGTAGCCGTCAGCCCCACCTGAACTGCCGAATCAAAATACTCTAGAATTTCTCGCCATGAACTATCTTCTTTAGAACTACCACGATGACATTCATCAATAACAATAAGATCGAAGAAATCACGACTGAATTGCTTGTAGGCGTTCTTCTGTTCCTCGGTGCCTGTGACTGCTTGATAAAGTGACAAGTATATCTCGTATGCTTTATCAATCGTACGATTTTCGATTTTTGTCATTGCAGTACCGAAATGTTTGAAGTCGTTCGTCATAGTTTGATCGACGAGGATATTGCGATCGGCAAGGAACAAAATACGTTTCTGCTTGACACTTGGCGATTTCCAATACCGCCAGATTATCTGAGCAGCCGTATAGGTCTTGCCTGTACCGGTTGCCATCACAAGCAGGATACGCTTCTGACCCTTTGCTATTGCTTCAATAGTTCGATTGATAGCGATGCGTTGATAATACCGTGGCTTTTTACCACTCCCATCATCATAGTAGGGACTTTCTATGAAAGGTGTTGCTTCTGGTTTATCAACACCTTTCCAGCGACGATATAGCGCGTCTAGCTCGTTTGGTGAAGGAAACTTATCAAGTTCGATACGGCGTTCAGTGGGCTGAGTCAAGCCAGTGCGATCATGCAGTACAAACGAGTCTCCATTACTTGTAAATACGAAGGGGACGTCGAGGTGCCGAGCATACTCAAGCGCTTGTTGCATGCCGTCACCCTCGTCGTGAGTATTATCTTTAGCCTCTACTATGGCAAGTGGGGTATTAGCACTTTCCGGTCGATGCAAAAGGTAATCGACAAACTTACGGTCCCTACGAAAAGACTTCTTGCCGCGGACAATAATACGACCTTGCGTGAAATAGTAAAACTCTTCCCGCACAGCATTAACATCCCATCCTGCATTTTGAATGGCAGGCGTAATATAGCGGGTACGTATTTCCGTTTCCGTCAATGTCTTTTTCGACGCAAGCATGTTGACAATATTATACCTTAAAAAACACGTGAACTATTTTGGGGAGAAGGGATTCGAACCTTGATCAAACTTTCCTAAGGTGTAAATGTTTTTTGCCAAACAAAAAGATGCCCAAACTTGGACATCTTTCTTGAGTTAAATAATCTCATGGCTGGCCACGTAGCCCAATTTTGGAACACCATTGAGCCTAGTTTACTCCAAATGTATGAGAAATTGGTGGAGCTTGGCTTTAGCCACGAAAACGGCAACGTCATATACATAGAAGTATTGCCGGAGGAGGTGCGTGATGTTCGACCGCTTTAAGCGCGCCTCTCACACGCCAGACCTTTTAGGCTCTCGGCTGTTCGATGAAACAACATTCTACCGGGCCTTTTTGAATGATCTGCACCGTTGCTATACCGAAGCCGTAATTGAAAGCCCGTTTATAACTAGCAACAGAGTTGCTAGTTTACTTCCCATTTTTGGCAAAATGAGAAGTCGAGGGGTTAGTATTACCGTAATCACGCGCGACCCGGCCGCGCACGACGCCCCGTTTGATATGCAAGCGCAAAAGGCGGTAGATGATCTACTAGATATAGGCGTGCAAGTTATCTATATGGGCGGCCATCACCGCAAAATAGCAATAATAGACCGCAAAACACTTTGGGAAGGTAGCCTTAATATCCTCTCTCATAATGATAGTTGCGAAATTATGCGACGCATTGATTCGGAAGTGATGGCCGCACAAATGATTGGCTTCACGAAATTAGGCAAGTTTTTAGGGTGATAAACTAGGGAGGAAATTATGAGCGGATACGAGCTTAACGAAAAAGATATAGATAGCACAATTAGCTATCTAAAGACCATTGACCCGGAAAACGCCACCCCAGAAATGGCGATTGCCTTTTTGGAGGAATTGCACGCGCGCGTTCATTTGCTCGCGCACGAAAATCCGGCATTGTTGGAACAAGTCTATAAAGAATTGAAAGAAAAGAAAGCCAAAGGCTAGAACGGAAGAATATCCGAGCCTTTAATGCCGAGCGCCTTTACGATCTTCTCTAACTTGTTGATAGTTATATTCTCGGCTTCGCCACGTTCAACAACGGCATAGCGATTTGTACCAATGCCAGCCTTCTTAGCGACTTCCGCTTGGGTCATGCCCTTTTCGAGCCTGGCCTTTTTCAGTTTTTCGCCAATTTTTCGTAGTGTTGTAGCGCTCATTTTCTTTGGGATTATATCAGAGGTTACTTCAAGCCTTTGAACAGCTCGTCGGTTGTAACGCCTAAACCTTTCGCGAGTTTATGTAGTGTCGTCAGGCGCGCCCAGCGGCGACCTTGCTCGATAGCGCCAATAGTATCCACTGAAAGACCTGTCTTTTCCGCTAATTGATCTTGGGTAAGTCCGCGCTTGAGTCTTAAATTAGCCACCTTTTCACCGAAGGCGGCTAAACTTTTGTCGTTCTGATTTGGCTTGCTCATTACCTATTAGAGTAGAAAAGTCGTACTAATAGTAACAGTGACTACTAGTACGACTTGGCCAAACAATGTACTATCTATATATAGATAAATCCTTACTAGTAGTACGAGTTGCATAAGGAGCGATGATGATAGGACTGGTCACTGAAAGTAGGAAGTTAGAAGCCTCAAAGCCTCTCTCAAAAGACCTAGCCCACCATATACAAGCACATTATCGTACTGGCAAAATCGCGATTGTCACCGACAAACCTGTGGCCTTAATGAGCGCGGTGAAGAAACAATGGATGAAAATTATCCGGCAAGCCGCGCGCGAACGGTCAAGCACGCTCAATCCGCGCAAACTTGAGATTGGCGAAGAATTGGAGCGCCTACAGCATGTAACCTTTACGGCGACACCACCTATTTATGACCCACAAGCTGATATTTGTTTTGCTACTGTTGAGCAATTCATACAAGCGGCTCCCGTTTGTCGCACCTTATATATAACGTGTGGCGTGGAGAAGCACGAGCAGTACATGCTGGCTAGTTGGATGCCTCCGCGCGGGTTAGTCGTCGTATATGAACAGTAACACCGCGACTTGCCCAGTTTGCCAAAGCCCTATTCATAATGAATCCGGGCAGTCGTTACGCACGAGTAAAAATATATTGGCCTGTCTCGACCATTTTCGCGACAAGAGGCAGGAGTTTTTGGTGTGCCTCTCAATAGATAGTGGGCAAAGACTTATCGCTCGTCGTGTCGTTACTATCGGCACACAAGATTCAGCGTTGGCGCACCCAAGAGAAATCTTTGCGGCACCGCTCGCGGATAGAGCGGCGAGTGTAATTATTGCCCATAATCACCCTTCCGGCGACGCCACGCCTAGCAAAAAAGATATTGAGCTGACACAGCAACTGGTAGCCGCCGGAATAATACTTGGCATACCTTTGCGTGACCATTATATTGTCGCGGCTTCCAGGCACTTTAGTTTCAGGAGCCACCACTTAATATGATGATCTACGACACTAGTTAGCGCGCTCAAGAAGGGCGGTCTGTACGCGCGACACGGCCTTTTCTGGTGAGTTCGTAAGTTGGTGTTCCCAGATACGAATAACTTTCCAGCCCTCCTTTCTTAATTGGCGTGTAACCTTCAAATCTCGTTCACGATTCTTTGTGATCTTAGTAATCCAAAACTCGCTTCTTAGCTTGTGTTTCCATCGCGGGAATTGCCAGCCATGCCAAAAATTACTATCCACGAAGACACAAATTTTCTGCGCGCGAAAAACCACATCGGGCCGACCCATCAAGTCACGCGCTTGCAGATCGTAGCCTTCAATACCGGCAACTTCTAGGCACTCAATAAACTTTGTTTCTAACTTAGTGTCCGAACCCTTCACCTTCGACATCAAACTTGAGCGAACTTCAGGCGTCATTGTGTCGGGCTTGGATTCCGTTTTGAGGTGACGGCCTAGCAAATTTCTTGTTTTCCTAACGCGAGCCATACAAATAATTATAAGATAGGAGTATTCCGAACTACCGCCAAAGGCGGTTTCGAGATAGAATAAGCGTAATGAGTAGTGGTACAACTTCGAGGGTAAAGGACGATAAAAAGACCAAAAGGTCTATTGAACTTTTTGGTGGCGCGGGCGGTTTGGCGCTTGGCATTTCTTCATTAGGTTTTAAGACTGTATCTTTCGTGGAGTGGGATCACCCTTCATGCGAGACTTTGCGGGTGAATCAGCAGCTAGGCACGCCATTAGTTTCCGAATGGCCAGTTGTTGAGGACGACGTAAGAAATATTGATTATTCCAAGTTTAAGAGTGGAATTGATCTGCTTAGTGGCGGCCCACCTTGCCAACCGTTCTCTTTAGGCGGCAAGGGCAAGGCTTACGACGATCACCGCGACATGTTCCCCGAAGCGGTTAGGGCGGTTCGCGAGTTACGTCCGAGGGCTTTCATATTTGAGAATGTGAAGGGGCTTACTCGTCAAACATTCGCCTCTTACTTTAGCTATATACAACTGCAACTAACATATCCTTCTATCGCCCCGCTACCAGACGAGGAATGGCAGGAGCATTTAGCGCGACTTGAAAAAGCGCATACTTCCGGCGAACCGTTAGAGTATAGGGTTGTCGTGCGACTATTAAACGCCGCCGATTATGGTGTGCCACAAAAGCGCGAACGCGTGGTGTTTGTTGGCTTCCGTGAAGACTTAGGGCTTGAGTGGACTTTTCCAGAGCCAACACACTCAGCCGAAAGATTGCTTTATGACAAATGGGTTACTGGTGACTATTGGGATCGTCACGAGATACCCGTTTCGGAGCGAGGCGAAAGGCCGACGGAGACTGTTATTGAGAAGCTAAAGCGAACCGTAGACTTATCCAAAAAACCGTGGCAGACGGTGCGCGACGCCATAAATGATCTACCTGAACCGACCCTAAAAGAACACCCCACCATTAAAAACCATGTCTTGAGGCCGGGCGCACGCATATATCCAGGTCACACGGGCAGTCATATTGATGAACCTTCCAAGACAATTAAGGCGGGCGCTCATGGTGTGCCGGGTGGAGAAAACATGCTTTTGCGCGCCGACGGCACCGTTCGTTACTTCACTGTTCGCGAAGCCTCGCGTATTCAAAACTTCCCTGATAATTACGTTTTTCCTGTCGCCTGGTCGGAGAGTATGCGCCAACTGGGTAACGCCGTGCCTGTCAAATTAGGGCTTGCCATTACTAAAAGCGTTGATGATCTGTTAAAGTCAGTAGAATGAAATCCTACAATCCACTAGAAAAACGTAACCTTGCTGAAAGTGTGGTGCGGGAGCTTTTGGCCGTGCCGGTTAGCCCTTTAGAGGCTTTGACTTCATTTGAAGGCGCGGGCGTATATGTTATCTACTATGCTGGCGATTTTGAGGCATACGCGCCATTTAAGAATGATCTTGAAAATGGCGTATTCGACAAACCTATATATGTAGGGAAGGCTATCCCGGCTGGCGCGCGTACCGGCGGCATTGGTTTGGACGCGGCACCTGGCTTTGTTTTGTTTAATCGCCTCAAGGAGCACCTGGAATCGGTGCGGCTCGCGAACAACTTAGACAGCAAGGACTTCTACTTTAGGCACCTTGTCGTTGATGATATTTGGATTCCGTTGAGTGAATCGTTGCTTATCGCGAACTACAAGCCAGTTTGGAATGTTCTGATTACCGGCTTTGGCAATCACGACCCCGGCGCTGGCCGCTATAACCAAAAGCGTTCTTTATGGGATACTGTCCACCCTGGCCGGCCCTGGGCTGAAAAATGCCAGCCGGCGGCTCTCGTGCAAGAGCAAATACTCGCCAACCTTGCCGACGCCAAGAATATGAACCTAGACGCTAATATCGAAGCTTAGCCGAAATATCAGTCGTTATTCTTTGCCTTGGCAATGATGTGTTCAGCCATCGCCCGAAGCAGCACCACTTCAAATTCAAGCACCGCCTCTTTGCGTGAGGGATTGATGGAAATTGACGGGCTACCATTCCTAATCTTCTTAGAGTGCATGACGGCGTTTCTTTTCGTATATATTCGGTGCGCGACATCAGCGCTAAAAGATCTTCTGGAAGGTACAAGCTTAGGGAGGGTGGTGCCAAAGAAATCTTCATCTTTCAGTGTGGGCATGGCAACGTAAGTTTGAGGATTAAAGCTTTGCCGTATGCGTTTAATCATCTTTCCTAAGTTACCCTTGCCAACCTTCTTTTCTATGACCCTTTGTAGTTCGGCTAATCCATCGGAGGCCATGTAATACTCAAGTACATTGTAGTAATTCTTAAACTCCGCTAGGCGAGTGCCAGCGGTATTCAATCCATGCGATCTTAGCCCTGCCAAATAAAACGAAACCAAAATAGGGTGGTATAGGCGTGGACACTCAACCACCTCCACGCCATTTACTAGGGTGCTGCTATCTATGAGTTGTGGATTATCGCTGGCGAGGGCTGGGATAAAGATATTGTGTGTTTCATCAACGAGTGCCGCGTGGGTGCATATTTCTTCGGATAAAGTAGTCTGGGCGTTATTTGTAATATCAATATGTGACGGGTTGAGCTGCCGTAGCTGCGTTTCGAGCCCGGCGACATATTGTCCATGAAGCGCCTGAATGATGGCGGCCGCGTGGGGTGTGGCCATTACGCGGCAATCGTCAAATAAGGTTTCGCCGTGATATGGAATATCGTTTGCCTGATTGACTACATATCTTGGTAGATAAGTGTGCCAATTCTCCTTATCGTTTATATGTCTCGCAAGGGCAAATAAATATGAATCCATCTCCCACTCAAGATCGTCAGTAAAGGCTACTGTCCTGTAATAATCTTCGCCACTTAAACCGGCGGCGGGCGGCGGGAAGCTGTCTATATACCCCATAGCGCCGAGCGGAAGTGCCGACTTAATATAAAGAGCCGGTCGCGTGAGTAACGCGTTGGGTGAGGCGTAATAATTAGGGCTTAAAAGAACACGATGTGACAGTCCTTTGAGCCAATAAGCTTTTAGCTCCCGTCTATCAAAATGCGTAAATCCTTGCGTCCGATTTATCGCAAAGATATTCACCGACGGAAGCGTGGACGTTTGCGTAAGCGATATTAACATTACCGCCCATTGGAACCGCAGTTGCTGTTCGTCCAGTTCTTCAGGCTGGTATCTGCCGATGAACCGCTGAGGCTCGCGCCAATCGCCTGTGAAGGGTCATTATCTATCTTTTGGTAAACGGATTTTAATGTGGCGACATCACCGCGAATTTCCTCTGGTGCCACGTTCTCAAGTTTGCTGAACGCGGTCGCGAACTCTCCGGCGTCGCCCACAGCGTCATTAAATACGCCGGACGGCCAGGAATTACCGGGCAACTTCGCTATGCGCGCTTTTTCTTCTTTGTAGGTCTGGCAGTACGCGGTAACGGAGCGTTTAGGAGCCGCAAGCTGGGTAATAAGAAGCACGAGCAACACAATAGCCACGATCACGACACCAAGTATTACTAGCTTTTTATTTGGCTTGCGCGCGGTGGCCTTTTCGTCCGTTTTTTTGTCCATGACCCCGATTATACCATTATCTGATAGAGCTTATGCTAAAACATAAATATTTACCGTAGTCAAATACTGTGCTATATCTATAGGCAATCAGGGCAACAGATAACTTACGGAGGGATACATCGTGCAGAAATACAAAACTCTGAAAATGGTAGCACTAATCGTCGCGTTAGGTGCTCCGCTTATACTGGTTGCCCCTGTCTTTGCCGCCGACGGCGACATTACCAAAACCCAGGACTTTATCCGAAATATCATCAAAGTTGGAGCTGGCTTCGCCGGGCTTATCGCCACGGCCTTTTTTGTAGTAGGTGGTTTCGGCTACATCACCAGCAGCGGCAATCCTGAAAAGCTGGACAAGGCGAAGCACACGCTTATTTGGTCGGCAATCGGCCTAGCTATTGTTATCGCCGCCTTCGTAATCAGCAACATCGTAACCGACTTAGCAACAAGCGCCTTCGGAAAGTAGGCCAATGGGTATGCCGGTGGAATTGCCGTTTACGTTCCTGGCCGCAGCCTCGAACGCCTCCGACGCTATGCGCGCGTATGTGGGGCCAGCCGTCACGACTTTAATCGTTCTGGCGTCTTTGGCCTGTACTTTCTTCTTGGTATGGGGCGGCTACCAATATATGACCAGCGCAGGTAATCCCGACAAATTGGCGCAGGGCAAAAAGATAATTAAAAACGCGCTGATTGGTTTAGTGCTAGTTATCGCCGCCGGAACCCTGACCGCTATTTTAAGCAGCGCCTACTCTGGCAACGGGGCGGTTGGCACGGAGCAGTTCCCGACGCTTCAGCCGGTGGAACCAAAGGACGACGGGTTTAATCTTTTTGATGTGGTGATTAACGCCATCGTTTCCGTGCTGCGGAATATCATTCAGTCCATCGGTGAGCCATTCGTAAACGCGCTGGGCTACTTCACCAACGCCACGCCACTCATGGGCAATAATTCGAGCGTGCTAAATATATGGGCGGCCGTAGTCGGTATCACGGACGTATTGTTTATTCTGGTGGTCGTACTAATTGGCTTCCATATTATGAGCGCCGCCACGCTGGGCTTTGACGAGATAGACCTAAAGCAACTACTGCCACAAATGGCGTTTATCTTCTTGCTTATAAATACCTCCATCTTCGCGATTGACGCGATCATTAGTTTGTCCAACGCCATGATTTACGCGCTACAAAGCGCGTTCCCTAGCACTTCGGTATGGGACGTGCTGGCGGATATAACTAAGAAGTCGTCGGACATGGGCTTGGCAGGACTGCTTATTATGGTGGCTTTCTTGGTGCTATCGGTTATGCTGCTGGTTTATTATGTGCTCCGCCTGGTTGGGTTGTACTTGGGGGCGATACTCGCGCCTATCGTGATTTTGCTATGGCTACTGCCGGCATTTAAGGATTTCGCTATTACCGCCCTGAAAACCTACCTTGTGGCAATTTTCGTGCTGTTCGTGCATGTGGTGGTCTTACTGCTGGCGGCCTCCATATTTACCGGCATTAACGCGGGTGATACCGCCGAGCAGCCCAATAGTCTTATGGCGCTCATCGTCGGCTTGGCTACGGTCGTGGCTTTGCTAAAGGCGCAAGGCATGATGAACCAGCTTGTGTCGGCGGCGAGTGGACCGAAAGCCGCGCGCGAACTCGGAACCTCGTTCATGCGCGGCGTAAGCTACATGACCCGCAGCACCCAAATGACCAAGAACTTCGCTAAGAGTACCTACGGTGCGGGCGCGAAAGCCAACAGGTTTATTCAGAATAAGCGCGCCAATGCTGACGGCTCAACCGCGAAGGCGACGGCCGGTAAGCAATCATCATCTGGCAAACCAACCACCAAGAGCGCCCAACCATTAAAGACCGGCGAAACTCGTAAGGCCGAGAAGACGGAGAAGAAATGAGAACCACGACCGTTCCCGCGCAGATTACAACCGTAGAAGACAAAATAGTTGGCGAGATTAGTCTTATCCAGCTTCTATTGCTGGTAGCGCCAGTTTTTGGCAGCGCGGCGATCTTCGTACTATTGCCGCCATTCTTTGCCTCGGCACCTTACAAGATCGTGATTATCGTTTGCTTATTCGTAGCCTTTAGCACCCTCGCCATTCGCATAAAGGGGCGAATCTTACTGACCTGGCTTTTGATCTTGGCACGATATAACGCGCGGCCACGCTACTACTTATTCAACAAGAACGACACCCACATGCGGGATATTCCGAAGCTGGAAGCACCCCAGGAAGTCGTCGAGAAGGCCGAACCCAAGAAAGTAAAACCGGCGGCACAACCCAAACTTAGCACGGCCGACTTGGTACAAATCGAACAACTTTTAGCCAACCCGGAAGCCAACCTGCATTTTAGAACCGACAAGAAAGGAGCGCTAAGTGTTCACATTACGGAAGTCAGATAAAAAAGCGTCTTCGCGCCAGCAGATCAATATTAAGGGCGTTAAAGACGGTGTGCTGCTTTTGCCCAACAACCAATTTCGCGTTGCCCTGGAAGTATCCTCGCTCAACTTTGAGCTGAAAAGCGAAGCCGAACAGGACGCGCTCATTGATACTTATGAGAGCTTTTTAAACTCTTTGCCGTGTCCATTACAGGTGGTGGTGCGTATCCGTGAGTTAGATATGAGCAAGTACCTTGCCGATCTGGAAACCCGCCACGCCGACGAAAAAGAAAAGGTCTACAAGCAGCAGCTTGAAAACTACAGCGAGTTTGTGCAAAGCCTCGTGGAAGACAACAAGATTCTGTCACGCCGGTTTTACGTGGTGTTGCCTTATGGTTCAAAAGATGATGATTTCGCGGCGGCCAAAGAGCGTTTAATGCTTAATGCCGATCTAGTCATTAAAGGCTTGGCGCGTATGGGTATGCAGACCCGGCAACTTGGCAGCCTGGAAATACTCGACCTGTTCCATAGCTTCTATAACCCGACACAGGCCAAGCGCCAGCCTATCACCGAAAGTGTTGCGCGGTTACTCAACAGTTCCTACACGCGAAAGGGGCAAGCATGAACGACTTACTAACCAAGCTAGCCGACTGGAAGAAACAGCGCGACGAACGACCAAAAGAATTGGCGCTTACCTTTGGCGAGCAAGATCAGGTGGACGCGTTGTCTTACGAGGGTTTGGAGGAGCAACAGGATTATCTTTGCATTGACGGCCATTACGTCCGCACATTGTTTGTTTCGGGCTATCCGTTCGTGGCCTCAAGCGGTTGGCTCGATAGCCTCATTCACTTCAACCATAACGCCGATATTTCCTACCACATTCACGAAGTAGACGCGCTCCAAGCCTTACCACAACTCCGGCGCAAGATTACCGAGCTGGAATCCACGCGACGTGCCAAAATGCAAAAGGGCGCGATTATTGGCTCCGATCTGACCGACCCGCTGGAATCGGCCATTGAACTGCGCGACAAAATACAGCGTGGGCAGGAAAAGCTATTCCAGATGGCTATTTACGTGAGTCTACGCGCCGACAGCCTAGAGGAATTGAACAAGGTTACTAAGATGTTGGAGAACGCCTTGAGCGCGCGTCTATTCGCTATTAAGACGGCTCGCTACCAACAGCTTGAGGCTTTGCAGTCCGTATTGCCGCGTGCCGAAGATTTGTTAGGCCAGAAGCGCAACCTGGACAGTTCTTCAGCGGCACTAGCGTTCCCCTTCATGTCGTCGGAGTTAGTGCAAGAAGATGGCATTTTGTATGGCGTGAACAACTCCAACAATTCGCTTGTTATCCTTGACCGCTTTAGCCTCAATAATGCCAACAGCATTGTATTCGCGCAGTCCGGCAGTGGTAAAAGCTACGCGAGCAAGGTAGAAATCTTGCGCCAGCTCATGCAAGGCACAAAGGTTATCGTGATTGACCCAGAGCGAGAATACAAAAACCTTACCGAAAGCGTAAAAGGCACCTACATAAAACTGTCGTCCAAATCTAAAGAGAAGATTAACCCCTTCGACCTGGCGACAACGGCGCACACTTCCGAGCAGCTATCGCAGCACATTCAGGACTTAACGGAAGTTATCTCATTGATGGCTGGCGGCCTCACACAGCGCGAGCGCGCGGCGGTAGATAAGGCCATCATTAAAACCTACGAAGAAGCCAAAAAGGGTGAAGCGCCGCTGCTGTCCGACCTTCATAAAGAACTGCACGCTTTAGGTCAGCTTGAGCTAAATGAAAAACTGGACAAGTATCTGACCGGCTCATTGGCGGGCGTACTTAACCGGCCAACCAACATTAAGCTGGATAACCGGCTGGTTGTGTTCGATATTAAAGACCTCGACGAAAGCCTGCGGCAGATAATGATGATGATTATTGCCAACTTCGTGCAAAACCAAGTAAAGGCCAAACCAGAGAAGCGCATTTTGGTTATTGATGAAGGCTGGCTGCTTCTAGAGCATGAGGAAAGCGCCCGCTTCGTGGCCGGGCTGGTGCGCCGCGCCCGCAAATACTACCTGGGCGTGTCCATCATTTCGCAGCAAGCCAATGACTTTTTGAAAAGTGACTACGGCCGAGCTATTGCCTCGCAAAGCAGCCTGCGTATTCTCATGCACCAAGATACCACTACTATCAAGCACGTGGCGTCCGAGTTTAGCTTGAGTGAATACGAAGCCGACTATCTGCTCACTTGTGGGCGCGGTGAAGCGTTAATAATCGCGGATCAAAACCATGTGGCGGTAAGGGTTATAGCTTCCGAAAAAGAACACCCACTTATCACGACTAATCCGCAAGAGCTGTATCACCCATGATAGCCAACCTCGCCGCTAAAACCGCTATCTCTATGAAGAAAGAGATCGGCGTTGTTTTGCTCGTTATGGTCGTCTTATTAGGTATGCCGGTTGCCGCCGTCATGGCTATGACGAACCCGGGAGAGCTTACGAATGGCGGCGAGGGCGCGACCCTATACACTGGCAACGCTTCAACAGCCAACACCTATATTTACGGCTACTGTACCTTTTGGGCGGCGCAGCGGCGTATAGAGATCGGCAAACCCATACCGAACAACTGGGGCGATGCCCACGATTGGGATACTGGCGCTAGGAAGGCGGGCTACCAAGTAGATCATACGCCCGCAAAGTACGCCATTATGCAAACCGATAAGGGCGATCTAGGCCATGTCGCCTTTGTCGAAGAAGTAGGGCCGGATGGCAGTTGGAAAGTGTCGGAAATGAACGTGAAGGGCTGGGATATTTTGAGTGACCGCACGTTTAAGCCGCAACAAGCGAAAGAATATAACTTTATCCATTAGCATGACGAGCAATATAACAGACTGGTTACAAACGCTTGAGGGATTGTTTCCCTGGATTGTTGGCGCGCTTATTCTCGTGGCGGTTGTGACGTTAGTTCTTTTTGTGACGCTCGACTTGCTGGACGTTCGCAGACTATTGCAACAAAAAGCCGTGTTTTTGGAGCTAACACCGCCCGCTAACGCCAATAAGACACCAGAAGCCACAAAACACCTGTTCGCAGTTTTACACGGCTTGGAAACAAGCCGCACCCTCCTAGAAAAACTGCTCAGGCGCAAAGTAGTATTCTCGCTTGAACTTGTTTCCACGAAGCAACAGGGTATTCGTTACGTGTTGCGCGTGCCGGAGAGCGACGCGGCTACATTTGAGCAAACGATTCTCTCTTACTTACCAGACGCCAAGCTGCGCCGGATTGATGACTATATGCCGGACGGAAAGGGCGCGCGCGTACTCGATCTTAAACAAACCGGCCACTTCGCCTACCCGTTACATACACAACTCACTTTAGACGAGCACGACCCTATGGCGTACCTTACCGGCATAATGACTAAACTTTCTCCCGATGAATTGATGAGTTTTCAAATTGTGGTGTCACCAACAAAAGTTCGCGAGGCGGGCGTTATCACCAGCAGACTGATACATAACGATGAGCTAGTATATCGTCTTGGCAAACCAAAAATGCCGGCAAGCAAAATCTTTGATGGTATTAATACTTTTCTTTTCGGCGTGCTCGATAGCGTAGGCGACACATTAAGCGGGCCGAGCAAAAACAAAACCTACCAGGCTCAAGCCAGCCACAAGCAGCAAGTCGCCATGAAGATCAAACCAGCTCGCGTTCTAAGTCCGTTCGAGCAAAGGCTGGCCGAATCAGTACACGATAAACTAAGCCAGCCATTATTTAGGGTCAATATTCGCGCTTTCATAGTTATGGAAGACAAGGAGCGCGAAAAGCAAAGAGCAAAGGGTGTGCGAGAGTGGCTTGCTTCGCTGGCCGTGCCAAAATACCAAGCGCTCCGGGTGCGCCGGACTTATGCAGATATTCAGACGCGATACTGGCAATTCGTTTTTAGTCACCGTTTACCGGCGTTCTTTAGTCGTAACGCCTGCTTACTCTCCGCAGCCGAGCTCGCTGATCTGTATCATTTCCCGCATACCGAAACGGCCAAGACTGAAAATGTCGTGAAGTCACTTAGCAAAACGCTACCCGCGCCTTTATCACTCAAGAACGGCGCCCAATTCGATGTTATCTTGGGGCGCAACCACCACCACGGCACTTACACGGACATTGGCCTAACGACAGCCGAGCGTGAGCGCCACGTTTACGTTATCGGTGGCACGGGTAACGGTAAAACAACTATGATGCTTTATGGCATGGAGCAGGATTTACGACACGGTAAGGGTTTTGCTTTCGTAGACCCACACGGCGACGCGGCCGAAACGGTGTTGCGCTACGTGCCTAAAGAGCGCGTGGACGACGTAATTTACTTTAACCCCGACGACCTAGCGCACCCTATTGGCTTAAATCTATTAGAGCTTACGCCTGGATTAACTGGCGACGAGCTTATTCGCGAAAAAGACTTGGTGACTGAATCCACCGTGTCAGTATTCCGTAAAATCTTTTCTGAAGATGATAGCGGCGGCCACCGCATTGAATACGTGCTGCGTAACACCGTGCAAACGGCGCTAACCGTCGAGGGCGCGACCCTCTTTACCGTGTTTGATCTCTTGAACGACCCCAAGTACCGAAAGAGTGTGATAAGCAAACTTGAGGACAAAGAGCTTAAAAACTTCTGGAAGAATGAGCTAGGCAAAGCCGGAGAAATGCAGCGCGTGAAGATGGCGGCCGGTATCACGGCGAAAGTAGGGCGCTTCCTCTTTTCGGCTTCGGCCAAGCGTATTTTGGAGCAGCCTAAGTCCACTATAGACTTTGACGACATTATTAACTCTGGCAAAATCTTAATCTGCAACTTCTCAAAAGGTTTGCTAGGTGAAGATACTTCGGAGCTTTTCGGTATTACCGTGCTGGCAAAATTGCAGATGGCGGCGCTGCGGCGCGCACGAGTAAACCAGACAGAGCGCAGGCCATTCTATCTGTATGTGGACGAATTCCAAAACTTTGCCACCGCTTCGTTCGTGCAACTTTTGTCAGAAGCACGAAAATATAAGCTGTTCCTGATGATGGCCGAGCAATCCACCTCCCAACAAGCGGAGCTGCGAACCGTGCAAACAATTCTCGCGAACGTCGGCACGGTGATTTGCTTCCGTACCGGCAACCCTGCCGATGAACAGTTTTTGCTACCACTCTTTGAGCCGTATGTGCAGAGGGGCGAACTCGCCAATCTGCCAGCCTTTAATTTCTATATTCGCTTGGCCGCAGTTCGTTCACAAGAACCTTTCTCTGGCGAGACTGTCGTACTTGAGGACGAAGGCAGCGAAACAACCGCAGCAAAGGCGGTCGCCGCTTCGCGTAAGAACTACACCATAAAGCCACAACCTAAAGTTGAGGAGCCACGCAAAAAGCGTCAGCCCCAAAAAAGAACGGCGATTTTGCCAGACGCTAGATAGACAAAGGCTATAATTAGTTTTATGAAAGCCATGCCGGATTCGATCAAAGCCCATATATCCAACGCGCGATACTATCTTGAGGCCGCAGACAAACACCCCTCTCCCACGAAGGACGCGGTGCATATCTTGCTACTACTTATCGGCTGGGAGAATATCACCATAGCCGACGAGGAATTAAGCGCCTGGGCTAATGAAGAAGAAGTGGACGAGAGACTTTACAAGAGCCATGCCACAAAATACAAAAAAGTTCCAAAGGTGACGAGGATTATTTTGGGGCCGAGCGGTACGCCACCCAAAGAAGTTAATTTCTCAAGTGGCCGCAATTTTGAAGAACTTAGAATGGCATGTCAGTATGGCTCAAACACTGAAGGTAAAGAAGTGCGCGAACTGTTCAAAAAGGGCTGGCACCTAGACGGTCTACGCAACGGGCTTATCCATCGGATTGAATGGGTCGAAATGATGGTCAAGATATACGAAGAGCTGGACGACAAGAACGTCACCCCTTCATAGGGCAAACCTATTTGCCTGTGGCAAACAGGTCAACTTCCATTTGCGAGCAAATGAAAGTTACTAATAATTCACTATTCGGCTTGTTTTTCTTTCTTCGCTTCCGGCAGCCTGACTAGACTTAGGCAAAAAAGCACATGCAATAATCTTTCGGAAGCGTCTGGCCGTAAGAGGCTACTTTTATTGATACCATGAGCAAAGTTATGTC
Source organism: Saccharimonadales bacterium (SeqCode) (assembly GCA_036392795.1). Taxonomy (GTDB): domain Bacteria; phylum Patescibacteriota; class Saccharimonadia; order Saccharimonadales; family UBA4665; genus JARIHD01. Next base: position 10,460 of record DASVXH010000044.1, on the reverse strand, counting down.
TTAGATTCCAACCCATGCGAGTGACGAGAAGGATTTTGGCGTAATAGCGGAAATTGTCACCGAGCGAGCCGAATACGCCACTTACTACATCGTGGTCAATGTATCTTTCGAGATTATTATAAAAGTCAAAGCCGCCATCTTCATTAGGGGTAATGATAGGTAGCCCATTTATTCTATGTAGGATTCTGAAACCGTCCTCTACTAACGGTATGAACAAGTGGGAAGACACTAAGTAGTCCTTCTCCCAAAATCCCTTTAAGGCTCGGTCAATATAGTTTTCGTCCTCTTTTCGAAATAGTGGGGATTTCATGAGCACCTGCCGCATTTCATCAGCTCCGAAACGCGCTTTTAGCTCATGCAGTACCATTCGCAGGATAATCCCATTAAAATGCAAATTTTCCGAGTAGTGCTTTACAAAATACTTATCGGGGTCTTCGTCGTACCCATTAAGCTTGGCGATATTGAACCCATCTTCACCAACAATAGTGGTGGTAAATAGATACCCAATAGGATTCTCTTTTCGCATCGTCTCGAAAGAAGACTTTTCGTCATCTAATTTGGGCAGGAAGTTCACCACGATTTTCTGTATAACAAGGTCTAGAGTCGTGGGTTTGCCGTTGTCCTCAAATATCCATTTAATAAACTCTTGGAGCTGCTCTTGTTGCTCTTTTGGTATTTCGGCGGAAAATTTAAACTCCTGCATAGAGGCTTCCACCTCATCGGCAATAGAAGTGAGTTCGTTGGTTATTGTGTCCCGCTTCGTGCGGGCAAATTCAAATTGAGCGAACTCCTCATACATTGTTCTTAGAGTTTCAAGATAGTTGCTTTTAAGCATGCCGCTAGAGTTCGCGTATTCGCTATCCCTAAAGTTCTTCTCTAGCAGCCCTGTGATCCTCGCCACACTCGCTTCATCGTCTTGTTCCGCATAGTATTTCGCGAGGCTGGTCGCTAATTCATCTACAGCCCAAGGCTGGGCTTTCTTTGACGGAAGTGTAGCTGATAAGTATTTATCCAGGTTGCTAACTATTGTTTGAAGTTGCGTGTCTGATAGGTAACGGCGCCATTTTTTGTCAGTGACGAGATTACTGAATACGTAGCCACTGTATTCCTCAACCTTAGCGCTTCGTTCTACTAATAAGTCAATGAACTTAGCACGATAGTCGGCGTTATTTGTTAGCTGAATGAGGTGAAGGGCGCGTGATGTATATTCTCTAAACTTGCCTTTTTCTGTTATATTCGCAATTTCAAAGTTTGCCTTGATAACTTCTAGAGCGGCCGAAAACTTACCCTTGGGGTCTTTGTCTCGGTCAGTAAAATCATATATCAGGTCAGCATAGCGGCTTTTAAGCACGCTACTATTGGTTTCGCCAAGTCGCTTAAACCAATAATCCTGCATTTCCTCTGTAACTAGGCTTCTGCTCGGGAATTCGCGCATATTGCCCTCATCGTCCGGCAATACCCACTGTGGACCATAGGTATATGATGTTTCATTTTTTTCATGCTGGGGAAAGAAGCTAAAAGCGTATAATTCAGCAAGTTCTTCGGGTTGAGTGGCTGTCGTTTCCTCCGTATAGATCAGTTTCTTCAGCTCAAGGCTTTTGCGTAATATATCAAAAAATTCCTGGCCTTCCAGATCGCTTAAAAATGCTTTTACGTCTTCTTTCATGCTGTCATCCTTTGCCGTCAGCCAAAAACTAATATAGCCTCGACATGTCGTCCTAAACCTAGTATAGCAGCCATGGCGTATCTGTAGGTTGCGACTATAGACCTCCCACTGTCTCGCCATTATAAGGCCATAACTGGCCGCCTCAAGGTCGTTCAGCGCGTTGGGTGCTCCACCTTGATGCGTCCAGTTCTGACCTTGCCCGTTCGACAGAGCGGGAGGTCGAACGCTCGAAAGTTCAGAAATAACTTTACGAGGAGGTTTGCTATGCAGACAGAGAATGCAGTTGAGATCGCAAAAGTGAATGATGAGTTTCGTCGTAGTGGTTTTGGAATTGTGGTGACGCAGGGTGTGCGGGTGCTAGAGAATTTACATTTGCTGCTGGACGAGATACGCAGGTTTAACGAGTTTACAGAAGATAACGACCCATACGGCGAGCATGACTTCGGTACGGTTCACTGGTACGGCGAAAAGGTGTTTTGGAAGATAGACTACTACGACCAAGAGCTGAAATACGGCCGGCACCCGTTGGACGATGACTGTAAGCGGGTAATGACCATCATGCTTGCGAGCGAGTATTAGGCGCGCGAAGCCCGGAGTTACTTAGGTGACTGCCGGGCTTTTCGCGTGTTCATAGATCTGATAGAGATAATAGTTCGTCCTCGCCCGCAACACGCCATGCGGGCGTCTCATTAAATGCCTGCCAGTTTGTTAGGGCAAAAGTAAGTTCGTTAGCTTCCGCGTTACGGAGGCTTGCCAACACCCGTTTCTCTACACGGTTTTGCAGCACAGACGTTTCGCAAATAATCAGTATCGCCGGAAAGTCGCTATCGGTGGCTTCCCATTCGCCACTTTCGTAGTAGCCCACAAGCTGTTTTATTCGTCGGTTCAACGCGAACGCGGGCGTAGCCGCTTCAAACACCTCTAAGAGAAAGCGCTTAGTGCCACCCTCTCCCTTATAAGACAAAAAGCCATCGGGTAGCGGCTGCGGAAAATAATCATACTCTCCCAGATCAACCTTCGTGAAGAATCTAAGAGCGTCACCATACTGGCTTTTAAGACGACACCAGGCTTCGAATACGCTTAGGTTATGCTCGATGAATGGGCGGCGTACTTTCTTGTCTTTATAGGCTCTTTTGAGGGCTTGCTCCGTGTCCTTACGATTCAGACTGCGGACGCCCTTCGCGGATATGTAGTAAGCTGCGGGTTTACCCTGTAGGCGATCCGTACCTTCATAGTGCCGGTCAATATACCCTTGCTCACGAATAATATTTAACCGAGATTTAATAACCGTTCCATTCTTCTTAACTAATGCCCGTGCTATTAAGTCAGTCGTACCAAATCTAAACCTTAGCAATAATTCTAGGACTTTGAGTTGGTCAGTGTTTAGTGGCTTTCTATACTTAGGCTCTTTAGTCATGCCGTTCATCGTTTCACTTCTATATATTTATATATTAAGAGAGGAGAGAGAAAAAGAGAAAAAACAGATACAAATTACTTTTCTAGTTAGTCTATCGGAAGTCTAACTATTTTATAAGTAAAACCCCTTGAAACTATCTATTTAGAGATAGTATACTATCTATATAAAGATAGTAACAGATAGCGCCGGAGGGTCAAGAATGGGGCGAACCAAAGGGAGTAAAAACAAGGATTCGGCGTTCAGACCGGCCACATCGGAATTGTCCGTTGATGAAAGGTTGGAGCTTGTGGCAAACCTAATTATTGACCAGATTCAGGAAGACCAAAAGAACGAGCAGCGGTTGCTCAAGCAGATAAAGCGAGAGGAGGAAAAAGCGAAATGTTTAACGACATCAACCCCAGGAATGGCGTAGTAGCGGTTCGCGTATCCTCCACGGGGCAAGGCGTGGACGGTGATTCGCCGGAAGCTCAAATAGAGCAAGCAAAGCGATTTGCCGCCAGTCGAGGCATTGTAATAAAGAAAATATTTACCTTCCTAGAATCGGCTTCCAAAGAATTGCAGCCTATGCAGGAAGCCATTGATTACTGTAAAGAGCCAAAAAACCAAGTTGACGTATTTATTATTAAATCCATTGATCGCTTCACTAGAGGCGGTTCAGATTTCTACACGCCGCTAAAAAAGCAGCTCGAAGAATGTGGCATATCCTTAGTAGATATTTACGGCATTATCGGTGATCGCAAAGTAAACACTCTTGAACACTTAGGTGTCGAGTATAAATGGAGCACCTATTCACCTACCAAAAAGGCGGAAATCTTAGAGGCCGAGCGCGCCAACGACGAAATACGCGACATTATGAGCCGCATGATTGGCGCGGAAATTCGATACGCGCGTATGGGATATTGGGTGCGTGAAGCCCCTTTTGGCTATACGACCGAAAAGATAGAAACGCCCCACGGCAAGCGCTGTATTCTCGTGCCGCACCCCATTGAATCGCGGTGGGTTATTAAGATGTTTGAACTTCGGGCGCGTGGCACTCATACCGACCGCCAAATTGTAGATGAGATAAACGGCATGGGTTATAAATCGCGCGTAGAAATACTGCGCGATAAGCGCGACCGCACGAAAACCATTGGGCAGCGCGGCGGCAAACCGCTTAGATTAAAGGTACTGTGGTATACGCTAGAAAACCCCATATATGCCGCCATAAACGCTGAGAAGTGGACGCAGGGCAAGCCCCTTAAATGTAAGTTCGATGGGCTAGTATCCGTTGATCTATTTAATCAGGCCAATAAGGGTAAGGTTTATATTTCAGAGCAAGACGGCGAAATCTCTATAGGTAAGAGGCAGCCGCCTAAGTACCTCGTCACAAAGGGTATTAGGAATGTGGATTTCCCCTATAAGAAGCAAGTTATGTGTCCGCATTGTGAGAAGCCGCTCTTTGGTAGCGCGTCACGCGGCAAGCTCGGCAAATACTACGCGGCCTATCACTGTAGCCGAAGCCACCCGTATTTCAGGGTAAGCAAGAAAGATTTTGACGAAACTATAACCAATTTTGTTAAAGGTATTCGTATCTCGCCTGAATACATTGAGGCGCTTACAAAGGCTGTTATGACGGAATGGGAGCGCCGTGAAGCGGAAGCGCACAAAGACGACGCTGTTATTGATACACGTATCGCGACGCTGCGAGGCGAGGCACAGGCCGCCATAGACAAGATCAAGTTCCTAAACTCGGAAACGGTAATTAAACACATGGAGGAGCAGATATTGGCCGCAGAAGCACAAATCGCGGAGCTAACCGCGCAGAAGGAAAAGGTTGAGAATGAGGAAAAATCGGTGAATATGAAGACCGTTACGGACTACATCAAATATTTTTTGGAACACCTAGAGTATTTGGTACTCCAACAGATGAATCCGGTCGCGAAAGCGGGTTATTTTGGCGTCCTTTTCGACAAGGCGCCGACTTTCGCGGAAATAAAGTTTGGAACACCAAAAACAGCCGCTGCTATAGAGCTAAATCGGCTGTTTTCGACAAAAAATATTGAAAATGATTACATGGCTGGGATGGAGGGATTCGAACCCCCGAATGCCGGGACCAAAACCCGGTGCCTTACCACTTGGCGACATCCCAATATGTCTTGCAACAGATTGATTTTAGCCTAAAAATTGCAAAATTTCAATCGCCAAAGGGAGGGACATACAACAAGCACAGACTAGTCCAGGTGTAGCCGCAACCGCTCATCCAGCGGTTCGGCGATTAGACGCACTGCATCACGAGCCGTCAACGCGCCAATACTAATATGCTCATTAGTCGCAAAGGCGCGCAAACGATCCTCAAAAGCCGTCAAATCGTACCGGTAATCGCCCGTCAAAGGACCATCCAGATTTGATTCCAGCTTCCTGCCGATATGGCCCGGATTCACGCCTTCAAACCTTTGCCCCAAATCGGGTGTAGGCAAAAAAGTGCCGTAATAAAAACACTCTACGGCAGGCCTCATTACTGTCAATTTACCAGGATCAGACTGCAATGTCTGCCAATAAGTAAAAAACTCACCAGAGGTAACTGCCGGCCGGCCCAGACGTAGTTGGCTGATCGCTATTCCTTTTTTTGGCTGATTAGGTACATGGATCAGATGGCGCATCAATGATAAATGAATAGCATTTTTCTCCATAATTCCGTTTGTTTCGGGATCAAACGTCTTCTGGATTATTTGCGTTCGTCGCAGTCCAAAGCGGGGAAATCTACGCAAGCGGTCTAGTATGGTATTGGGGTGTGCAAAATCCGCCAGCTCTGCACCGATAACGGTTTGCAGAATGTGCGAGATACCGGGTCGGTCGGCAGGCCGAGCAGATGAATAAGAAAGATAGCCGAGCTGATCCTGAGTTATTTCCCCTGGGGTGCCATGCAGATACAGACTAAGCACACCTTCCGGCATTTCGGGAGGTTTCACAAAATTGCCGGCAAGGGTGGTTTTTGGCGCCATATATCCGGGGGGCAGATCCATTGCCGAGGTGTCGCACGTGACCGAAAAATTCACCGCTATTACACGCTGCCAAAACGATCGACCATCCGGTCTATAGTCCGGGCTGGCGGTCCGAAACCATTCCTTGAATGCTTCTATTTGGCAGGGTTCAAAAACAATGTCATCGACGTTTTCAGCGGCCATATTTATACCTACATCTTTATCGTAGAGTCAATTATATGACAAAGTAAAAATATTACCGCATGATTTCGTTCAGATCAGTAGTGCCACTATACCAGCGCTGCACGCCGCTCCAGCTTACGGGCCGACGTAGCCGCAGCTTGACCGTATTTGATAATGAATTTCTCTACCATGTCGCGGGCAGTGCGGTCTTCGATCTGCCTAGGCGGATGTTTTTGGAAGTATGCAGCTGGCTCGATAATCGCGCCAGCCAACTTATTATCTAATGCCAATTTTAGGCAACGAATCGAATCAATCGCTACACCTGCCGAATTGGGCGAATCTTCCACAGACAAACGCAATTCCAGATTCATCGGCACGTCGCCAAAATGTTTGCTTTCGATGCGCAAAAAACAAATCTTATTGTCTTTTTGCCATGGCACGTAATCAGACGGACCCACGTGGATATCTTCGTCAGCTATGGACTGGCCGCGAGCATCAATCTGCGACCTTACAGCCTCGGTTTTTGATATCTTTTTACTTGCCAAGCGTTCTCTTTCGAGCATATTCAGAAAGTCGGTATTACCGCCGGTGTTCAATTGGTAGGTACGCTCGATTTTCATACCGCGGTCGAGAAAAAGATTAACAAGGGTTCGGTGGGTGATGGTAGCGCCCACTTGGGCTTTGATGTCATCACCGATAACGGGCAGCCCGGCTTTTTTGAACTTGGCCGCCCATTTGGGGTCGGAGGCGATAAAGACCGGAATACAGTTTACGAAGCCGCAGCCAGCATCGATGGCTGCCTGGGCGTAAAATTCGGTAGCTTGCTGAGAGCCAACGGGCAGGTAATTAATGACGGCGTCGACTTTGGCGTCTTTTAGCACCTGCACCACGTCCACGGCGACTTGGCCATCTTTAACGGGCACGAGTTCGGCGGTGTATTTATTAACGCCGTCCAGCACCGGCCCGCGGGCCACGGTTACGCCCAATTTTGGCACCTGAGCGAACACGGCCGTATTGTTGGGTTCGGCGTAAATGGCTTCGGCAACGTCTTTGCCGACTTTATTACTGTTTACATCAAAGGCTGCTACAACTTCGATGTCGTTAATGTGATAGCCGCCAAAATTAACATGCATGACGCCGGGAACAAATTCGTCGTCCCGGGCGTTCCTATAATAATGAATACCCTGAATCAGTGACGAAGCGCAGTTGCCCACACCTATAATAGCTACACGAATCTTTTTACGAGCCATATAAAACTGTTCCTCCCTAATCTTGCTACAGGGAATCATACGTGGAAGGCAGCATAAATAACAAATATGGATATTCTATGATGTTATAATTAATAATTATGGAAGATCGCCTGGTCAAGTTTGCCAAAATTGTCGATGCCGGCAGTTTTACACGCGCCGCGCGGCTAATGCGCATCTCCCAGCCTGCACTTACGGCCGCCGTTCAAAAACTGGAAAGGGAACTGCGTGCCGACTTATTAATACGCAGCCGCCATTCGTTGGCTCTCACCGCAGCCGGCAAAATCGCCTACCAAACAGGCAAATCGTTGCTGGCCCAAACCCAAAACTTACAGGTACAAATCAGCCAGACTGGGGCCCAAAAGCTCGCGGTTAACATTGGCATGATCGACAGCATTGCCGAACTGCTGTTTGCTGACGAACATTCCATAGATGAACTAGAAGAGCAAGCTCGTTTGTCACTCACCGTCGACAATTCCACACGGTTAATCGAACAGGTGGAGCACGATCAGCTTGACGCCGCATTTATAGCCAAGCCAGAGCGGCTGCCATCTGTTCTGCAAGCCGAAGTGGTGGCGGCCGAGCCGCTCATTTTTGTAGCCCACCGCGACATTGCCGGCAGTGTATTAGACGAAATGACAAAACATCAGCGCGTTACGTCGTTTCTAAGCTACAATCAATCATCCCAGACCGCACACTTGATTACCGATCACTTTACCGAACAAGGCGTAAACCTCCGTCCGGCGTTTTATTCAACCAGCCCTGGGATTATGCTGCAGCTAACGCTGGCCAAACGGGGCAGTGCGGTACTGCCGTTTTCGCTGGTGCGTCAACAATTGCCTACGGGAGAACTTGTTAGCATTGACATTGGCAATAGCCCTCGGGTGCTTCGGCACATCGTCTGTATTCATCGCCGCGGCCGCATAGTGCCGCCGCAAATTGAGCGTTCATCGAAGCGTATTCAGCAGCAACTACAAGATCTACAACACCAGAGTCTTGACCAAAAATAAAGCATGAGCATGCTATACTTATTGCGATGAAACGGCATAAAATCCGGCGGCGTTTTGCTCTATCGCCGCGCGCCCGCAAAGTTTTTTTGGCGAGTTTTTTGGCCGTGGTCGGATTGTTTATTGTGGCCAATTCTATTACGTGGTTCATGTACCGCAATCGGACCTATCCAAAAACCATGGTAATGAACAAGCAGCTGGGTAGCGTTGCGTACGATGATCTTAGTCAAAAAGTGGGCAATTTACAGCTGATTCCGGCCAAATTTACCTTTACGTATGACGGCAAATTTATCGAATTACCAGCCGAAGAATTAGGTATTACAAAAGATGTAGCGCGCGCCGTAGATAGCGCCAAAAAGCAAAAATCGTGGCTACCGCTAGTGAATCTACTTAAAAGACCCGTTCTATTAGCTCCCGTAACCGTTGATCAGAATAAACTCAATCTGGCAGCGCAAAAAATCGCGCCAACATTGGGCAAAGAACCAGTCAGCGCCCGCTTGAAGTTGAATGGCACTACAGTCACGGTTCAAAAAGAAGTGCCAGGCTATGGCGTAGATAATAATTCGTTGCGGCCTGCGTTAATAGCCGCGTTGGATCGGGGCAGGGCCAAAGCTACACCAAAAGTAGTACCAGCCCGCCCACAAATTCTGGCCAATACATTGACCGACAAACAAAAAGAGCTGGAAGGTCGCCTGCAAACTCCGGTCACCCTTACCTTTTCGGGCAAAACAAAACAGGCTGGACCTGATGTAATTGCCAGCTGGATGGTTGAATCCGGCGAAACGTATGCGTTGGCGCGCGATAAAATTTTGGCCTACATTGCAGCCACAGGCAAAGAATTTGGCATTCGCATCAAAGACGCGTCAGCAACCGCCATCAAAATAGAACAAGGCGTTAACGGCCGTCAATCCGTAGCCGTCCCTTTAGTTGAGCAAAAAGCCCTGAAAACCTTCACCTACTGCACGGCCGCCAAAGGCGTAGACGCTTCATACCTGCCTGGTCTTCGTACCCGGCTGCAGGCCACATACAGCGATGCCCGCGGCTGGTCTTTGGATGGCTTGGTAGAATACCGTGAAGTTAGTAGCGGCTGCGATTTTACCGTGTGGCTGTCGGCCGCCAGCCTGATGCCTGGCTTTGGAGCTATTTGCGATTCGCTATGGAGTTGCCGCGTCGGACCAAATGTGGTAATCAACTTTGACCGCTGGCAAAACGCCAGCGAGGCATGGAATGCCAATCGGGGCAGCTTGGAAGACTATCGCCACATGGTCATCAACCATGAAACCGGTCACTGGCTGAGTTTTGGCCATGCCCAGTGCGGAGGTCCAGGACAACCCGCTCCGGTCATGCAGCAGCAATCTATAGATTTGCAAGGCTGTACCTTTAACCCGTGGCCAACGGCCGGCGAACTGGCCACATTACGCCGATCACTGGGAATTTAGCAGATTACGCGCGAAAAAGAAGTACCCATCGCCCAAAACAATTCGGGTCACGCCAAACGATGCGCTATTATTAATTGATGAAACTAAGCTCTCCGACGATTAACAAAGCCGCTTTGGATGCCACCGACGCCAGCAGCCTTTGCACAGAGGCAAGGATCGAACAGGCGCTCCTTGCCGGCGATGCCACGGGTATAAAAGCAGCAAACGTCAGTATCGAAGAATCCGTTATAGAACGAGTACTATTTATCGAAGCACGGTTAGAAAAACTGAGTCTTGGCGACGTTGAATTAAAGGCCTGCGACCTGTCTGCGGCGCGCTGCTCGGAAAGTTCATTGATTCGAGTGCGTTTTAATGGCGGGCGGATGACCGGCGTTGACTTTAGTCGTAGCACGCTAAAGGATGTGGTTTTTGAAGACTGCAAATTAGACATGGTAAATTTCCGGTTCGTCAAACTAACAAGGGTGAAGTTCATTAACTGCGTATTAAATGAGGCAGATTTTCAGGCTGCAGAGCTAAAAGAAGTGATGTTCGAAGGCTGCCA
>DASVXH010000043.1:0-3730 GCA_036392795.1 Saccharimonadales bacterium (SeqCode) | reverse complement strand
GTTTGTAGCCAAAGAGTTTAAGGGCAAAGGCCTAAGCACTCGCCTGGCAGGCTAGGCAGTTAAAATGGCACTGTTCCTTTGTGAATTTATGCATAAAACGATCGACAAGCTGGTGAGGAATATCTTGTTCAAGGTTGCGCGTAAGACCGGCAGCCATAAGCTGCCCAAGACGCTTTGGGACCTTTGCAACAGAATCCAGGATAGACTGGTACTCGACTAAAGCCAGCCCATTCTCGGGGTCCTCTCTTAGACAAGCATTAGCTGCCCTTAGCCTGGACACTGCTTCCTGCATTTCCTGGCGCAGACTTACGGCGGTGGCATCGCCGGACAGTATCGTGTCGGCCGACACCTCAAAAAGCCTGGCGATGTTTTGGGCCTGGTTTTTATCATTTTGGGCAAGGTCTTGCAGTGCCGCAATAGGCAGGAGTGTCGCGTCGGCAGGACGGTGCATTTTACCCCGTTCATTTGTTTCCGCCGCCACATCTATTGCCTCGGGCAGACCGCCAACGTTGGCAGTTATACTAGCAACGCCATAAGCAATGCCACGCATATAGGCAGCATCTTGCTTAATGCGAAGCGGTTTACCATCAAGAGCAATGCGCTCTTCAAGCTGATGACTTTCTAGGCGGTCCGTAAGAAGCCGCTGCCACGTGTACTCACCAGCATTAATCATCTGGGATGCCACGCTTCCAACGGCAACAACAGATGCGCTTTCCGTGTATTGATAAGCTTCGCTGCTATGGACATAGGCGTCAACAATTGGTTTAGGATAAGTATATAATTCTGACATAAGTTAATACATTAACATAAAGGCTTTGCAAAGTCAATACTTTCATGCATAACAGTTGTATTTACTCTTATTATGTGTTATAATTAACTTATGTAAGGAGGCTCTAGGTGGTGTCGAGTCTGGAATCAGCTAGTCAGTGGCCATTTGCCGACCGTTGGCCGACAGATCTTTTCCTGTTGCGTCACGGACAACCCGATCGCGACAAAGTGAAACGGCCGAGCGTTAAAAGACCCGGCTGGCGCGAACGCGTACAGAAAATTGATAAAAACCAAGCATTAAAAGAGATAGGCCTTCGACAGAGCCGTGCCGCCGGCGAACGCTTGGCCACTATCGCTCCTTTTGCTGGATACTGCCTGTCGGGCGACTGCTTGCGTCACACTCAAACATCAGAAGAGCTCGTAAAGGCATACCCGGAATCAAAACGCCCACTCGTCGTGTCCGATCATCACTTACGGGAGCGTGATCGGGGTCTAGATAGCCCCATTCTTATTTCGAAGCAAGACTTCTATGAGCAGTTCCGGAAAGAAGCATTACTGCGAGATACAGCTCCCAGTAAGTGGCAGCCCCGTAAAGGTGAGCATTATGAAGTTCCACAATTTCGACTTAATCAAATTTTATTTTATTTTGCTCTTGATAGGCCTTACGAAAAGCAGTTAATAATTTCGACTTCTGGAGAAATGTGTATATCGGCATTCAATAACTATTACCTGGGAAATATGAGCGACGAACAATTAGTCCAGGGCTTTGGTCCGGGAATGCCTGCAATCGAATACGAATTGACTGCAATAACCGAATACACGAAACGAAACCCTTTCGATGAGTATGCCCCACATTCCGAACTTTACAGTCACATGCGCGTTAGAACACCCAACCCTTTAAATCCCGAAGGTGATCTAGCCTGGGATACCGGATGGCTACCGATCCAGCGCCCTATTTCCGGGCAAGGTATTCAAAAATAAATAGCTATTTACCAGAATATTGACGCTTGATTGCGTCGGCAAATACCTTGGCAATTTCGGCGTAGCCCAGGTCGTTTGGGTGATATAAATCTTCAGAAATTCTGGCCTTGGTTGGCGGTCGGAAAGCGTAATTCATATCGGCGATGGCAAAATGTCGTTTATCTATCTGCTCAGCCAGCAGTGCATTGGCTCGCCGGGCTTCCGCACTCGTTCCGGTGATGCTGCCGATGATGGTACCGCTAGGCAATCGCTCTACTAATTGCTCCAGATCATTCACAATATGTCGCCGGTGCTTGCTGCGCGAAATATTATTGGCACCAATCAGTACAGTTACGAGATCCGGCTTCAGGCCAAGTCGCCACATTGCCGGCAGCTGTAATTCGAGCACATCCTCGGTACGTGCCCCACTTATAGATAAATTAACAATGCGGTACTCCATACCCCGAGCCGCTAATATATCCCGCAGCTGGCCCACCCAACCCTTATCAAAAGCAGAAGCGCCTACGCCTTGCGACATCGAATCGCCAAGCACCACCCAAAGCGGACCGTTGGCGCGTAAAGCCTTAGTATTTACCGCCATCCACGCCTCAGCGTACGGCGCAATTTGCCTCTGGATTTTACGCACCCCAGGTAAAAACAAGGAGGCAAGCTTTAGTGTCAGACTCTGGCCACGGCCACTATGATTGGAATAGGAAAAGTCTTCTTCGGTAGCCATACTAATCACAGTATACCTCGTTATTGACCGAGAACTCCTTTTATGCTAAAATTACTCCGTAAGTTTGTTTCGATGAATCCCGATTGGTAAGAGTATTACGGGCGTCATTGCCGCAATCGTAATATTATTCAAACCAAAAAGGATTCTTTTTATATGTCTGGAAACAATCATTCTTTTAGTCGTCGTTCACGTTCCGGCGGCCGATCTAACTCCGGTGGCCAACAGCGTTCACGCCGCGCCTACCACGCCCAGGGCCGCTCACGCCGTGGCCCAAGGAAAGACTTTATCGACCCAGCGCGCTTCATAAAGGCTGCACGTCCAGTTGAAGAAACACCCTACACGCCACAAAACACCTTTAAAGACTTTGCTTTTGATGCTCTCCTGCACCGCAACATTCAAGATAAAGGCTTTGCAACCCCATCGCCTATCCAGGATCAGGCCATCCCTATTGCACTGACTGGCAGCGATATTATTGGGATTGCCAACACCGGTACTGGTAAAACCGCGGCTTTTGCGCTGCCCGTTTTACAGCATCTCATCGCTGACCCTAATGCCCGTGCGCTAATCATGGCACCAACCCGTGAACTTGCCCAGCAAATCGAAGACGAATTTCGTGCTTTTGCCCGCGGCAGTCGCATCTTTACCTGTCTGTTGATCGGCGGTACGCCAATGGGTCGTCAGCTGCGCAACCTTGGTTTTCGGCCACGGCTAGTCATTGGTACGCCTGGTCGCATCAAAGACCATTTAGAGCGCCGCAGTTTGCGCCTGAGCAATTTTAACAAAGTTGTTCTAGACGAAGTTGACCGCATGTTGGACATGGGATTTATTGATGATATTCGCTTTATTCTGGAACAACTGCCTCAGCAGCGGCAATCGCTCTTCTTTTCGGCAACCATGGATAATAAAATTCGTTCACTTATCGAGGCATCATCCAACCAGCCTATTTCGATCTCTGTCAAAACCGGCGAAACCACCGATAATGTTGACCAAAACGTCATACACTACGGCGGCGATCACGAAAAAATTGAACGCCTGCACGAAATTCTGGTCAACGGCAGCGGCAACAAAGTATTGGTCTTTGATGAAACCCAGCGTAGCGTCGAGCGTCTCGGCGAAGAATTGGTCGAACGCGGCTTTGACGCCGATGTTATCCACGGCGGCAAATCGCAAGGCCAGCGTCAGCGCGCGCTGAAACGATTCAAGGCCAGCGACGTTACCATTTTGGTTGCTACCGATGTTGCGGCCCGCGGAATAGATATTTCGGAC
>DASVXH010000042.1:0-10926 GCA_036392795.1 Saccharimonadales bacterium (SeqCode) | reverse complement strand
AGGATCCGCGCCGCGCGTCTGGCCTTTGCACAAAAAAATCCACCAGGTGCCCAGGCTGAACTTGCTGGGATGGATGCACCCATTTCGACTATAGCGCTTATTAATTCTGTTGCTGACACGCCGGTGCTGGAAAGTACACAGGCAAGATGGTTTGAGGAGGCGAGTTTGGAGGCGGCGGCCAAAGCAGCGAAGGATGAAGCCGGGGTGGAGCGACATTTAGTTGGACCTATCTCGCTAGAGAAGGGGGATCTGGGGACTTTTCTGTGGACCGCCGAATATATTGGCGCCAGTGTTAGCGAGGAGATGGTTGAGCTTCAGAAAGAGATAGATGAAGTCACAGCTGACAGGGGAATATATCTTGCTCAGGAGGATAGAATGAATGAGTTATTAACATACAAAGCTGCAGCTAGTTCTATAGCTGCAGCTATCCATTCGTACGTAACCCCGAAAATTATTGAGTAATAATGGGGCCGGTTACCCTTACCGTTTTGCTATAAAACTATTGCCGCCAGATCCGATTTACGGCAATATAATGTGATGTCTGAAGTTAATCAATCGCAATTACACCCGATAGATCATCGTGTCGCAAGCTACGAGTTTCTCTTTGCCGGCGAAATACCAACCGAATCTACCACGGATACGGATATAGACCGGGCAAATATGAGTATGGCCGGTCTGTGCCGAGCAACGGTTCGGCACACTGGTCAATATCCACGGGTACTAAGACGGCGCCTGGATGATTTACCGCATGCGATTGACGATATCTTGGAGTTCCATGATGCTCAGGCAAGAGAGGGTGACGAAAAGGCGATATTTGCTTTTACGGATGATCAACATCGGCAGTTGGTGGGAGGTCTTGTCTGCGACGTCCTTAAACAGTGGGAGATAACACGGAGCAAGAACAGTCAAGGGCCCTTAGTATCGACCGCGATTGACGCTAAGAGATGGCTAGTGGTCGAAACGGCCGCCGCAATTATGAGCGCCGCTAACAAATATAACGGTTTTGACATTCAAAAGAATAAAAGTGACCAAGAAACCCTCGTGAAAGTTATCAGTTGCTGGGGGCCGGAATTTAGTCGGCAGTGGTTTAATGGCGATATTTTATCTACATGGTTTGCGGCGCGGCAGATGCCGCCGGAAGAACAGATGGAATGGCATGCGACTTTCTCGCCTTTCATGCGAAAACGTTTTGTTGCATCTAGTATTTTGAACCCGCTGGCTGCATTGGAAAGGGTCAAGTATCACCTAGAGTTTACTTTGAGTGACGAAAATATTGCGGCATATTTAGACTGGGATACTGAACTGACCGCCGAAGCCTTTACTGGCACCGTCAGAAAACGACTGGCATTGAGTAATATATCTGATCCGCTTAAAGCTTGCCAGGATTGGGTGAATGGGGAAAAGCGTTTGGGTGAGAAGCGTGATAAAGCCCTAAACGGCCGTCTAATCAATAAAGGTGTAATCTAAACGTGCAATCAGATCGTGGGACGACTCATGGTTGGCGGGCTGTTGTTGAAAAGACACGGATAACTTCTTTGAGTTTCGTTTGCAAAAAGGGCGAGCCTTTCAGATAATCCTGGTAACATAAAAACATAAGTGTGGGGTTATCATGCTAAAAAGGGCATCAAATAAGGGGTTTTCAGTGATCGAGATTGTGATGGTGCTATTCATTGCGATCGGACTCGTCGCGACAGGTTTTTTCATTTGGAAAAAAGATCATTTGACGAGCGACCACCAAAAAACTATTAATCAAGTATCTCGGCCTGAATCAAAACAGCCGCCTAATGAACCACCCGATGAGACCGAGAGATGGACGAGGGTGGTTACACAAAATAAGGCCTTCAGCATGAAGGTTCCGGACGGTTGGGTTGTTACCTCGTATCCTGGGGACTTTTTGGGCGGCGTTGAAATTGTTTATGATGCTGGTACCTCGGCTGTAATCGAGAGGGCCGATGCCGAATACGCTGGTCATATGCTTCGTTTTCGTGCGAGTATCTCGGCTGTTGGAAGCGCCGGTTTTGGACCTCAATGGGAGTCGCCGCAGCCATACCTAGAGGAGTCGGCTCAGAATTTTGCAATCGGCGAGCTGAGTGGAAAACGCTACAAAGGAGTATTCTCGGGCGACCTTGATCAAACGCTCTATGAATATGTCTTTAATATTGGTAATGGCAAAAAGTTGGATGTGGTTTACTCCATTTATCACAACGAGGGCGAGGTAGAGGATGTCAGTACGGTAGAAAAGGCGATACAGACTATTCAACTAAATTAATTTTCAGACAATACCACAGCAGGCGTATGGCTAGAGATCCATATAGCTTAGTTCTGCGTGGCTTAACAACCACATAATCGACCTTGGTGCATGAGGTCTTGGCGCAGGAAGGAAAATGATGAGCGCAGAGACGTCTTTTGTACCCGTTGCTGTGCCGCCAGACTATTTGGTGGCACTGTCTAATAAAGAAAATAGGGTATCTAACTTGGACTCAAGAGCAAGACGATTGGGGCTGGCAACCGTACTCGCTGCGGGTGCGCTTGTCGGGTTGTCGCCCGACCATACGGAGGGGCTGGCTTCCGATGTTCCCCGGGTGACCGTAGGGATGCCCTTCGCCGGGAAATGGGCATATAGTGATGAAACCTCGGCCACTTGTGGACAGACTTATGACAGGACTTCGCATCCCTCGTGTCACGAGACTTATTTTGGTGACTGGTCGGTGGATCTGTATGCCGCCTCGAATACCGAAGTAAGATTGAAGACAGAAAGTAATGAACCCCTCCGTTTCACTTGGGACACTACCGCGTCTACTACATGCGGCCAAACACGAAGGGTAAATATTTTTGCAGGCAGAACGAAGGTAGGGAGGGTGCAATTTACGCACCTAACCGAAGCTGCACCACTCGGCTTTGAGCCCGTAAATGGCATGGTAGTGGGCAAAATAGCGAATCTAGACTGTAATCCTGGAGGTCGGGGCAAGCATGTTCATGTTGAATTAGATAACGAGGCAAAAGGATCATTCTCATGTTACATTAATCAAAGTACGAATCGTTTTACTGCGGGAATAAGCCTGGCCGAAGGAACTGCCTTGGGCGTCTTGGGTTCACAAAATACCGCCGCAAAACAGGTCTGTGCTGTATCGAACACCAGCATGAATACATTGTCGACCGATACGGATAATGACACCGTGGCTGATATCAATGACGCTTGCCCAGTGGTTTATGGCAGTCGCTTTTTACATGGCTGTCCGGCCGAATTTACGACCGGAGGCGATTTTAATGGTGACGGATATGAAGATATTCTAGCGGTCTCACTTTACCCTGACGGACGGGGAGCGGTACTCTATCTTTATAGAGGATCTGCTGACGGTTTGGACGATCCGGAATTCCAGCAAGAACTTACTCCTGCCAATGGTGGTTGGGATTTCAGTAAGTCAAAAATGATCACAGCGGACATTAATGGCGACGCCTACAAAGACCTTGTCATTTTTCATCAAGGGCCTAACGACGAGATTGTTCGCCATGTATTCAAGGGATCGCAAGCAGGTCTCACGGCTGGCGATCCGACTATGATGGCGACCCAATTTCCTTACCAAGGATGGAAGTGGAGTAACATTCGGATCGCCGGAGCAGGTGACTTTAATGGCGATGGATTAGATGATGTGGCCGTGTTGTCGGCCTATCCGAACGGCCGGGATAGCGCACTCTACTTATTTAGGGGTTCGGTCGCTGGCCTTGTGCCGGAATTTCAGCGTGAGCTTGTATCATGGAGCGGAGGCTGGGATCTCCGGCGTATGAAATATGGGACGACGGATATTGATGGCGACACTTTTGCCGAGTTGGTCATTTTTCATCAGGGTCAAAATGATGAAATAGTCCGACATGTATTTAAGGGTTCTACTGAAGGAATTGGGTCGCCTGATCCCTCCATGACGTCGTTACAGAGCCCTTCCCAGGGATGGAAATGGAGCAATCTGCGCATTGTGGGCGCCGGAGATTTTAATGGTGATAGCCAGGGTGATATCCTGGCGCTCTCCGCCTATCCCAACGGCCGTGACTTTGCGCTCTATAATTACCAGGGATCGGCTGTCGGTCTAGCCCCGCATCATCAAATTGAGTTGACGGCAAGCAGTGGAGGCTGGGATCTGACCAAAACCAAAGGTGGCGTTGCTGATATCACTGGTGATGGCAAGAGCGACCTGGTGTTGTTTCATCAGGGAGAAGATGATCGGTCGGTCCGCCATATCTTGAAGGGGTCGGTGTCTGGTATCCAACTTTCAGACCCGACGTTTCTGGGCGTGCAGTATCCTTATCAAGGGTGGCTATGGAGTCGAATCTTCCCCGCATAGAGCATGAGCGTGCCCGAATGTTATGGCCCGTAGCGTAACCAAACTAAATATCGTACGACTTATTTATTGTTCGCTCCCTGTTGATAACGAGTGGAATAGATATATAATGACTGGTACAATTAAGTTTCCAAAAGAGGCAGATTAACGGTAAGCGAGGCAACACATGACAATGCACTACCCATCTTTTGAAGGCAAGTGGAAATCGACCTACTGGTATCCAAGCAATAATCATGACGGTGAAGATACAAGTCAATATGTAGTCGTTGTTCATCAACAGGGAAATAGCCTTGTACTCGAAAGTCAGCCCAACGAAATGGGCGCATATATCTTAATTCGTCTAACTGTTGACGACAACGTAGCTACCGGTCATTGGCACGAAACAACTTCTCCGAGTGGTGAATTTCAGGGCATGATCTACAGTGGTGCTGTCCAGTTGCTCGTTAGCGAGGATGGCAAAAAAATGACTGGCAAATGGGTAGGAATTGGTCGTGATCACGACAAACAAGCCGCAGACATCTACTCCGGCAATTGGGAACTAATAAAAGAGTAGGACTTTGGTGATAAATCCCGCACGGGCGAACACGTTTTTGGTAATCCGTAACGCTTATGTATAATCGATACATAGATATATAAAACATTAATTAAGCTTGGAAGTTTTCTATGGATCCAAAAGATAACTCTACTAATTCGCCATCCGACGAACAGCAAAATACTACACCCAGTACAGATGTGACATCGGCGACGCCGGAAATTAATGTCGACCTCCAGGATGCATCTTCGGCACAGAGTGATGGACATGCGTCTGTCGAGCCCGGCGAACAGCCAGTAACTGATCCGACGGTCAGTGCTGCAGGCGCTGCGCCAGCCGGTGTCTCAAGCGAAGACTTTCCTTCGCTTGCCTCCGAGTCGCCCGCCGATCAGCTGGCGACTTCCTCGGTGACGCCCCCTGATCCCGTCGAAAGCGCTCCGGCATCCACTCCTGCTCCCGCTCAAAGTCAGGGCGACGCTGACCCAGCGCCGGGTAGTAATGGTCCCGTGCCAGCTCCCACTGATCCTGTCGAGGGCGCTCCGCTGCCTACTCAACCAGACGATGTCCCAACTGCCACCACATCTCCGTCCGCCGTACCTAGCTCCACTGATGTGGCACCGGTACCTGCTCACCCAGGAACAAACAAAACTCTGCTCATCGCGGGCATAGCAGCCGCAGTTGTTATCGTTGCGGCTTTGCTGCTCTTTGTCATCTAACTGCTGCCGAACCGGCGAGCTTAGCGTATAATCTAGATCATGCAAGTTGTTGTTAATTCTCTTATGACGCGCTACGAACGCAGCGGCAAGGGCAAGACCGTAGTTTTATTACACGGTTGGGCGGATAGTGTCGCCGGTATGCGGACCCTAGCGACTGCCCTGCAAAAAGACTACGATGTTATTACTGTTGACCTGCCCGGTTTTGGTGGTACGCAAGCCCCACTTTCGCCGTGGGGACTGGATGACTACGTACAATTCGTGCACGATTTCCTGAAAAAGATTGGTGTAAAGGATACCTACGCCTACGTTGCTCACTCCAATGGCGGGGCTATTGCCATCCGTGGTTTGGCTGAAGACGCTCTGCAGGCCCAAAAGTTGGTTTTGCTGGCTAGCGCGGGAATTCGAAATGAATATAAGGGCCGTAATCGTGCGCTGCGCATCATTACCAAGGCCGGCAAATTACTCTCGACACCACTGCCTGCCAATGTCAAGAAGAAATTACGAAGGAAAGTGTACAAAGCTGTCGGCTCTGATATGTTGGTTGCCGAACATTTGCAAGAGACATTCAAGCGGGTTGTCACCGATGATGTGCGGGCCGACGCCGCCCAGCTGACCCTGCCCGTGTTGCTTATTTACGGCGAACAAGACGAAGACGCTCCTGTTTGGTACGGCCAGCAGTTCCATGAACTTATGACCGATTCCACGCTGGAGATTTTGCCGGACGCCGGACATTTTGTGCATATCGATCGTCCGGATACCGTCGAAAAATCCATTAGGGAGTTCTTGTAGTGTTGCGTGGTCTGGTTAGCCTCTATTCCTGGAAATATCCGGCAGTTCTGGTATATATGCTGCAGAATACGGAATACCAAGCAGGCCCATTTATAAAATGGTTTTGGAGGACAAGCAATTTTAATGCCGTAGCGTATCGCCGAACGCTGGATTATACCGGGCCGGCACGCCTGTTGCTCATAGCGCTTAGGGCTGGAATGTTTTTGCAAATAGTCGCTGCACTAACACTATTGATTATATGGTTTGATCGGGGCGCATTGGGTGCGTGGCAGTTTGGTTTGGCTCTGCTGCTTTCATATCCACTCATCTGGGCTCACCTTGTAGTAATTCCATTGGCATTAGGCCGTCTATTTATTATCAGACCGCGCGAGCGACGGCATATCAGGCAATCTGAAAAGATTTTTCGTGAACATTCTGCCGTTCGATTGGCTATTGCTGGCAGCTACGGCAAAACCAGCATGAAGGAATTATTATTGACGGTACTGAGTGAGGGCAAAAAGGTTGCCGCGACGCCGGCTAATAAAAATGTTCCTATTTCGCATGCCCATTTTGCCAAAAAATTAGCGGGTGATGAAGATATTGTGATCATCGAATATGGCGAAGGTGCTCCTGGTGATATTGCACGTTTCGCCAAGACCACGCATCCCACGCATGCCGTTGTAACCGGTATCGCACCAGCGCATCTGGACCGCTATCGAACGGTGCAAAGAGCGGCTGCTGATATCTTTTCGGTTGGAAATTTTGTTGAAGCTTCCCAGGTATATGTGAACGCTGAGTCGCCATTTACCGAAGACTATTTAAAGGTCAAAGCCTACCAGCCTTACGACCAGCGCGGGGCTTTGGGCTGGGCTGTTAGAGATGTCAATATAACGGTTAATACCACTTCTTTTACGCTGATAAAAGGCAACAAAGAACTGCATTTGCACAGTAAGCTTATTGGTCGGCACCAGATTGGCCCACTGTCTCTGGCCGCTGCTCTGGCCGAGCTCTTTGGCCTAACTTCGAAACAGATAGAAGCGGGAATTGCAAAAACCGAACCTTTTGAACACCGCATGCAGCCCTACCAACTGGCTGGCGCTTGGATTATCGACGACACTTATAACGGCAATATTGAGGGTATTCGTGTGGGTACTGGACTCTTGGGCGAGCTTTCAGCTGATCGGAAGATATACATTACCCCCGGTCTCGTCGATCAGGGCAAAGAACACCGTCATGTTCACGAAGAGATGGGTAGGTTGATTGCTGCCGCACGGCCTGACGTCGTAGTACTGATGCAAAATTCGACCACGCCGCATATCCAGCGAGGGCTACAGGCGGCAGGATATACAGGGGAACTGCGCTTAGAAGACGATCCGCTAGACTTTTATAAAAATTTGGCATCATTCGTGGCAGCCGGCGATATAGTACTGATGCAGAACGACTGGACAGACAATTACGCCTAGTACCGCAAGAATAGAGAGCCGTCACCGGTAGTAGGCGTAGGTAGACGGAACCGATCAATGATATACTGTAATCTATGAAAAAGCCGCTTGTCGCCGTCGTTTTTGGGTCACGCTCAACTGAGCACGATATTTCGATCTTGACCGCATTAGCATCAGTGATCAAGCCGCTAGAGATTTCAAAAAAATACAACATTCTACCTGTCTATATAGCTAGATCGGGCAAATGGTACGTAGGTGATCGGTTTAAGGACATCAAAACCTATCAATCCGGCGATTTGGACACAATGCTGGCGGCTACAACGCCGGTATCCTTACTGTTCGACGATGGCCTAAAACTGGTTGAACAGGGCCGTTTGGGTCGTAAAATAATTCATGCCGTAGATGTTGTTTTTCCGGCCACGCACGGGACGCATGGTGAAGATGGTGAGCTGATGGCCATTTGCGAAATGGCGAACGTTGCATATGTGGGCTGCGATGTCGAATCTAGTGTAATTGCTATGGACAAAGTTCTTGCCAAGCAAGTGGCTGTGGCCAACAATATCCCAACCGCAAAATTCGTGAATTTTAGTAAGCTCGACTACGAAGAATCGCCACAATTTTGGCAACAAAAAATTAATGACGACCTCCAATACCCAGTATTTGTTAAACCCGCGCACCTGGGGTCCAGTATCGGTATCAGCCGTGTCGCTGCCAAAAAAGACCTGGCCAATGCCATAGAAGTAGCCCTGCATTACGACACCAAGGCATTGGTGGAAGAGGGTGTCCAAAACCTAATCGAAGTCACTCTACCAATTATTGGTAGCGGTAAACTGCGTCCGGCACTACTAGAGGAGCCCTTGCTCAAATCCGAAGACTTCTTTGATTTCGAAACAAAGTACATGCAGGGCGGAAAAGGCAAGGGCAAAGGCGGCGCGTCCAGCGCGGTCGCGAGTCAAGAAGGCCAGGGGGCACAAGGGTATAGTCGTATCCCGGCGGAGCTACCAAAGGGCCTGTATGAGGAAGCCGAAAGCATTGGACTGGATGTATTCCGTGCACTTGGCTGCGAGGGTATTGCACGCATTGACATGTTGATCGATAGCAAAACAAAACGCGTATTTTTCAACGAAGTTAATCCGTTGCCAGGTAGCTTATATGCTCACAACTGGAGTCGGGCCGGTATTTCCACGGTGAAACTTGTCGAAAAACTGGTAGACATGGCACAGGAACGCTTTGCCAAGAAGCAGTCTATAACCACTAGCTTTGCAACCAGCTACCTAAAACAGTTTTAGAGCCACATGAGCATGAAAACGTTGCGCCATCCGTTCCGATGGCTAAGCCGGCCTCAATTGTTGATCGTTTTTATAATGATCTGCTTGTGTGTTGGCGGTTTGGGTGTCATCCAGCGCTCGCGGACAGTGCCTGTGCTGATTTTTGATCGACCGCTACCTTCGCCCCTGCCTGTGCCCGTCACCCAAGCCAGCTGTAATATTGTGCCATGTGTTGCCCTAACTTTTGATGACGGCCCTGATCCGACAGTTACCCCACGTGTGTTGGATATTTTAGCGCGACATCAGGTGCATGCAACCTTTTTTATAGTGGGATCCCGTGTTGCAGGCCACGAGCCGATTGTGCGCCGCGCGTACCAGGCGGGCCACGAAATTGGCAATCACAGCTGGAATCATCCAGACTTGTCAACGCTGCCGCCAGAGCAAGTAGAAGAGCAGCTGACTTTGACCCAGCACGCAATTGCTGACGCGGGTGTGCCCATGCCTCGCATTTTGCGGCCGCCATATGGTGCGGTCAATGAAATGGTTGCTGCTCATAATCACCTGTCGGTTGTTCGCTGGAATGTCGATCCCGAAGACTGGAAAAATCATAACGCACCAAAGCTAACTGAGCAGATCGTTGCAACAGCGCGCCCCGGAGCGATTATTCTCCTGCACGATATCTACCCCTCTACGGCGGATGCCCTGGACGCTGCCATGCCTCGGCTAAAGCAGCAATATCAGTTAATTACGGTGAGTCAATTACTAAACTTATCGCCGGGCGACCAGGGACAGTATTTTAGTCGGCACTATTAGTTTGAGCGTTCGAATGTAACTGCATGATGACTGCCGTCATCGCAGTTTAGGCTAATAGTATCAAAGCCATGTGCGCGAGCCCAACGGCCACTCCAGGCTCCAAATACAGCTTCTTCCTCAGATAAACCGGCTGCTTGGCCTTTTTTGTACTCGATGTAGTTATCGCTTGGAGGCAATGCTTTGTCTTGACCGGTTGCCCAGGCACATAACATTCGCTGGAGTGGTTGGCCTCCAAAAAAGGCTTGCTCCAAAAGTGTGACACTTCGGGTTAGAAGGCGACCGGCAAACATGTCAGGATGTCTGCGGTTAAAGCCTTCGCGGTCCATTGTATCGACGCGAGGCTGGAAAGCGCGCGTGCCGTCCTCCTGCTGTATGATGGTGGCGCCAACCTCAAACGGCCCATCCTGAACGAAACAATGCTGCTCGTCAGGGGTGGCATCGATGCGAACCTCCAAAGTCCTGCCCGAAAACATCAGGACATCAGTATCATTGTCGTCCTGCCAAGGTGCGATAGTAAAAGCGTGCTCCAAAAGAGCCATGGCCATATCGGGGCTAGGGTACCGGAAATTAAACTGCTGCTCGGTAAAATTGTAATTGTAGAGGTTATTTGGTGACCGCATGTAGTGAGGGCTGGTTAATGTAATATTTTAACACATAATTAGTATATATGCAATATCTCATAGTGGCAGATATGTTTTAAATATGGTAAGGTACTTCAATGTCTAGAGGTGTAGAACCCTTTTTGTATGCCAATGTTTATCCCCATGACCGTGAAGAACTGATAGACAAGCTTCCTGATCTCTGTCGTACGGCCCGCACGCTAACGCAGCATTTGGTAGATCGTGGGGCCCGGCATCCTGACGCGTACGCGGTGGTAGCGCAGCGCAAATCCAGGACCGTCCCGCATGAATGGTCCACCGTCCCACAGGGAATTGCAGAACGGCGAGCGGCTGCGGGGGAAACGGTTATAAATGAATTGGTTTGCTTTCCGCTGGAAAGTGGTGTGAATTTTTCCTCCAGTCTCCATGATTATAACTTTGCCCAGGATTATTT
>DASVXH010000041.1:0-12855 GCA_036392795.1 Saccharimonadales bacterium (SeqCode) | reverse complement strand
CCTCAGGATGGTGAATTCAGTATTAGTGCTGCTGGCAAAACGATTGACCTTCGTATTGCCATCTCGCCAGTAATTTGGGGCGAACAGGTGGTTATTCGTCTGCTGGACAAATCTGGTACCAGTCTGAAACTAGAAGATATGGGCTATGCGGGGCGCGCACTGCGCACCATTCGCGAAGGTATCAAGAGCACCAGTGGAATGATTCTCACCTCCGGCCCCACTGGTTCGGGTAAGTCGACCTCATTGTATGCACTGCTGCAAGAAGTTAAAAGCGACTCTATTAATATCGTTACTCTGGAAGACCCGGTCGAATATAAAATGGACGGCATCAATCAGATTCAGGTAAATGCCGACGTGGGCCTGACTTTTGCTAGTGGTCTACGCTCTATTTTGCGCCAGGACCCAGACGTAGTGATGGTGGGGGAGATTCGCGATAAAGAAACCGCAGAGCTGGCGGTGCAGGCGGCACTGACCGGACACTTAGTGTTTAGTACGCTTCACACCAATAGTGCTGCAGGTATCTTGCCTCGTCTGCTAGATATGAATATCGAACCGTTCCTGATTGCCTCGACCGTGCGTACCGTCATTGGCCAGCGATTAGTGCGACGCATCGGAGCCAATTCTGAAAATTATCAATCCGATGATGTCGAGACGGAGGCTGTCAAAAAGACACTTGCTCATTTACTTCCCAAGAAAGAAGATGAAGTCAAAAAGTTCGCCGAAGATCTGGGCTACGAAACCTTGCCACTTGGCGACCAAAAAGCTTATACTTTAAACAAGGGCAAAGATAGCCCCGAAACTCCCGGTGGGTACAAGGGTCGAATGGGCATCTATGAGGTGTTCAATATAACCCCGGAAATCCAGCAGCTAATTCTGAAGCGTGCAACTAGTGCCGAGATTCAGGAGATTGCCCGGAAGCAGGGTATGGTAACGATGAGAGAAGATGGTTACCTCAAAGCTCTTGCAGGGCGCACGACGCTCACCGAAATTAATCGCGTAGCTGCAGCCAATGATGCCGCATAAGAAAGTAAAGGGTGGAATAAATACATGAACGGACAACCAAGAATAGAGATACTTCTGGAAGAGGTTGTTAAGAAAAAAGCTTCAGACCTTCACTTACAGGTGGGCTTGCCACCGATGTTGCGCGTTGATGGCAAGCTGGTGCCGGTATCGGGCGCTGATGTGTTAACCGATGAAGCTGTTGAGGCACTAGTTTTTGCGATTCTGGATGAGGACCAAAAACAGATCCTGCTAAAGGATAAGGAGTTCGACTTTAGTTTTGCCTTTGGTGACTTGGGTCGTTTTCGTGTCAACGCTTTTCATGAGCGGGGCAATCTGGCAGGCGCCCTGCGTCTGATTCCCAATGAGATTTTGACTATCGAACAGCTGGGGCTGCCGGCAATTGTCGACAAGTTTGCCAGTTATCCTCGTGGTTTGGTACTGGTGACTGGGCCGACTGGTTCCGGAAAATCCACGACCCTTGCCGCCATGGTTCACAAGATCAATATGGAGCGCAGCGAGCATATTATTACTATCGAGGATCCTATTGAATATACCCACCGTTCCAAAAAATCGGTGATTGTTCAGCGCGAAGTACATTATGATACCTATTCATTTTCGGCGGCGCTTCGTTCGGCTCTGCGTGAAGACCCTGATGTTGTGATGATTGGAGAGATGCGTGACCTTGAGACTATTGCCTCGGCCATTACTATCGCTGAAACAGGTCACTTGGTGTTTGCTACGCTTCACACTAACAGTGCAGCACAATCTATTGACCGTATGATCGACGTTTTTCCGCCCCATCAGCAGCCCCAGATTCGTTCACAGCTGTCTAATATTTTGATGGCGATTTGTTCACAGCGGTTAGTTCCTGCGATTGGTGGTGGTCGAATCGCTGCGGCTGAAATTTTGGTCGCCACTCCAGCGGTTCGCAATATCATCCGGGAGGGCAAGACCCACCAGCTGGAAGCAGTTATTCAGACCGGTAGCGAATACGGGATGCAGTCCATGGACAAGACACTTGCCGCCATGGTTCACGCCGGTACTATTAGTTACGATGACGCACGCAACTACGCCGTCGATTTGGATGAACTTGATCGGTTAATGAGGGGTTAGTAAACACCGATGCTTAATTTTCGCTACACCGCGCGTGACCCGGCAACTGGCCAATACATCAAATCAGACGTTCAGGCCGAAAATGAGCAAGCTGCCGCAAAACTGATTCGTAAAGAGGGTTTTGTACCGATCGACATCGCGCTTTCCGAAAAAGCAGCCAACGGTTTTTTGGCTCGAAGACTGAATCGTGTTAAAACCAAAGATAAAGTGCTTTTTTCCAGGCAGCTTTCGACGCTGATCAATGCAGGGTTGCCTCTGGTTCAGAGTTTGCGTAATGTAAATAACCAGACTACCAGCAAGCCGCTCAAAGTTGTTATCAATAAGGTGATCGCCGACGTTGAAGCCGGCGCGACTTTATCGGTAGCAATGGGTAAGCACCCGGAGGTATTCAATCAGGTCTATATAAGCCTGATCGCCGCCGGTGAAGCATCTGGTACTCTGGATAAGGCTCTAGAGCGTTTGGCTATCCAGCAAGAAAAAGATGCCGATCTTGTTAGTAAGGTCCGGGGCGCGATGGTGTACCCGCTAATTGTTGTTGCGGTGATGATCGGTGTTTTGACCTTTATGATGGTTAAGGTGTTGCCGCAGGTTGAGGTATTGTATTCTGGCCTGGGTGGTGACACACAACTACCCCTGATTACCAAGATCTTGCTCGCCGTATCCAATTTTGTTATAGATTTTTGGTGGTTGGTTGTGGCTCTTTTGGGATTTATGGCCTTTGTTACAACCCGCTGGGCGCGAACGTTCGGCGGCAAGCAGGTAATTGATAAGGCAAAGATGCATATGTGGCCAATCGGACCACTATTTATGAAAATGTATATGGCGCGCTTTGCCCGGACTGGTACAACGTTGGTAGCAAGTGGCGTGCCGCTTATTCAGATGCTGGATATTACCGCCAACTCGGTTAACAACGTTCATGTCGAGAACTCTATCCATCGCGCAGCCGAAAAAGTGAAGGGCGGTAAAGCATTATCTGACGCCCTGCAAAACGATCCGAACTTCCTGGAACTCGTGCCGAATATGATCCGTATTGGTGAACAGTCGGGTTCACTGGAGCAGATGTTGGCCAAAAGTGCCGACTACTATGAAAAAGAGGTTGACGACCAAATCAAGGCCATCTCCACTATTATTGAGCCGGTATTGATGGTCATTTTAGGTATTGTAGCCTTCATAATTGTGGCTGCGGTGTTGTTGCCGGTATATGGTCTGGCAGGCAAGTCATTTATATAAGGTAATACCTGTGTATAAATGTATTGCATTTTTCTCAGACAAACCGTATTATTCCAATTAGCATAAGCATTTAAAACAACAGCAAAGGGGGCATTTGCAATGCTACAAAATTTACAGAAACGTAAACAAGAAGGTTTCACCATCATCGAGGTGCTGATCGTTCTTGCTATCGCCGGTTTGATCCTGCTGGTAGTCTTCCTGGCCGTTCCTGCATTGCAGCGTAACTCACGTAACACACAGCGCAAGAATGATGCCGCAGCTATCTTGGGCGGTATCTCGGAATACACCAACAATAATGGTGGTCAGGTTCCCACCTCGCTAACAGTGAGTGGTAACGATGTTACTATCGCTGGCGGTAGTGGTACCAACTCAACCACTGCTAAGATTGGTTACTTTAACAGCGGTACCGTAACCTTGGCTACTTCCGTGCCATCCGCACCAGACAACAACACCATTGTTATTGTGAAGGGTGCTGTCTGTAACGGCAACACTCCAACCTTAACTGGTGGTAGTGCACGAAGTTACGCTGCATACTTCGCAACTGAGCCATCTGGCACCCAATGTGTATCTTCCTAGAAGATTAGCCAATTATAAAAAGAGCAGGGTAACACCTGCTTTTTTTATTTGTGCCATCGGGGCAGGAGATTATGATACGATATCAGCATGATTATTGTTATGCTTATTGGTCTGGGGCTTATCCTGGGTAGTTTTGTAAATGCCTTAGTTTGGCGTCTGCACGAGGGCAAGGACTGGGTTAATGGTCGTTCTGAGTGCCCACATTGTCACCATGTGCTTGGGCCGTTGGATCTTATTCCGGTGGTGAGTTGGCTGTGGCTGCGCGGTAAATGTCGGTACTGTCATAAAAAGATCGACGATAATCCTCTGGTTGAGTTGGCTGTACCGGTGCTTTTTGTGCTCTCGTATCATTTTTGGCCACTGGAGCTAACTGGCACAAATGTCGTTCAGTTTATCTTTTGGCTTATTTTTGTGGTTGGATTCGTGGCCTTGGCGGTATATGACCTAAGATGGTATTTGCTGCCCAACACTGTGGTATTCCCATTGATTGGTTTGGCTGTTCTGCAGGTTGTGTTGGTTGCAATTTTAGATATGAACTGGCGGATTGTGGCTGGTGCGGCAGGCGGCGCGCTGGTGGTGAGTGGTATTTTTTATCTGTTATTTCAGATGTCTAAAGGGACCTGGATTGGTGGCGGAGATGTCAAGCTGGGCATAGCTTTGGGCCTGCTGGCGGGCGGTGTTATTGAAGGATTCTTACTCCTATTTACGGCTTCAGTGTTAGGAATGTTGGTATCGTTGCCGCTCATTTTGCAGGGCAAAGCCAACCGCAAAACGCAGATGCCATTTGGACCGCTGCTTATCGCGGGACTCATCGTGGTGAAACTTTTTGGCGCTGCCATTATTGGGTGGTATACCGGGTTATTCTATGCCTAAAATGCCGTGCGTCCACCAAAGAGCTTATGCTATACTACAAGTTATGAAGGGTGGTCAAAGGGCCCGCGGCTTTACTATTACTGAAACTCTGATTGTTCTGGCTGTAACCGGCGGACTATTTTTGGTGGTAGCCGCTAGTTTGTCCGGCAGACAGGCAAAAACCCAGTTCGAACAAGGCATTAACGAGGTGCGTTCGCAGATACAGCAAACCATCAACGAAGTCGGCGCAGGGTTTTACCCTAACACAAACAACTTTAGCTGTACCGCAGGCGGATCGGGGCCAGTATTCGCGGCTGCGGGATCAACTGATCAAGGTGAAAATGTTGGTTGTACATTCCTCGGGAAGGCTATCCAGTTTAAAGTGGGTAGTTCAGATCCGGAAATTATGAAGATCTACACTATCGCCGGCCTCCAACGCACGACGGCCGGGGATGAGCCCACCGACTATGACCAGGCAGAGGCGAGGGTTGTCGCTCCGAGTACCAGTAGTCCTTCTACCCCGGATGCCAGTGAGGTTAAGCCCTTGCTCTACGGGCTAACAACAACCGGCACGAACACCACCGGTACCATAGCCTTTGTTAACAAACTTTCTGCCAGCGCAGACTCTATTATATCGGGAGAGCAACAGGTAAATGTTATTCCCGTCACCAATACCCCATACGGCTTAACTCAACAGGTTGGAGCACAGCGTATTAACAGCAATCTGGGAAGTAGTACAGTCAATCCGGCTGGCGGCGTTAGTCTTTGCTTTAAGAGTGGCGGCACTAATCAGTCCGGGCTTATCACGATCGGCAGCAATGGCCGTCAATTATCAGTAACGCTTAGTATCAGGAATGGTACCTCATGTTAGGGCTGCAGCTTAAACGTTTGACGGAACGTGGGGATACCGTGGTGGAGGTGCTGGTTTCGATTGCGGTCGTCAGCTTATTGTTGGGCGGCGCCTTTGTGACGGCCGACCGCAGTTTTAAGGGCAATCGAGATGCGCAGGAGCGTCAAAGCGCTGTCAAACTCGCCGAAGGGCAGGTTGAGCAACTGAAGTACCTGGCTGGCACGTCGCCAGATAGTATTTTTGGTGCATCGGTACCGGCAGCTTTTTGTCTGACGGGTACAGTAACGGCGTCTAATGCGTCGGACGCGGCTTGCCGAGTGAATGCCGATGGTAGTCCGACGACGGCTGATCCATCTTACAATCTTCGTGTTACTCGGACGTCAAATGACTTTACTGTGTTGGTAACCTGGGAGGCCCTGACCGGCACCGCGAGCAATGTAACGCTGAAATATAGGGTATACCGATGAGTCGTTTAGTGAAGATTCGCAGCGAAAAAGGCTTTACGGTTACCGAATTGATGATAGCGACGGCTGTCTTCGGCGTGCTCTTGCTGGTTATTGCTACCGCGATTTTGCAGCTGACCCGTGTGTATTACAAGGGAGTAACTGAAGCAAAGCTTCAGTCTACGGCCCGTAGTCTGGTGGATGGTATTGCCCAGTCCATTCAGT
Organism: Saccharimonadales bacterium (SeqCode); assembly: GCA_036392795.1. GTDB lineage: Bacteria > Patescibacteriota > Saccharimonadia > Saccharimonadales > UBA4665 > JARIHD01. The sequence goes on along the minus strand of DASVXH010000041.1, from coordinate 6,564 downwards.
TTAGCGGCCAAGATGTCACAAGTACTGCCGTATCTCCTACACCCGGCACCAATTACGCATTTTGTGTCGGCAATTCACTTTATAGCTATACAACTGGCTATTCAGTGTCGCAGACCGCGGGCGCTAATGAAGCGTTTCATGGCATCGTAGTCTCTGATGAGCCAGGGTGCGAATCCACCACAGCTCCTCAGGACGTAAAAGGGACACCATCGCTGAATGGCCGCGAACTTTTAGAGCCCAACATGCGTGTAGCACGGCTGGACATAACCAGCGTTGGTGGTGACTACTACCGCATAAGTGTTCGCCTGATTTACGGTGATGATGAAGTTGTATTCAATCCTGCCAGTCCAGGTGATGCTACGGGATTTCGTAGCCCTAATGCGGCGTGTCGCAGTATTCGTGTCGGTGCGCAGTTTTGTGCAGTCGCCGATATTACCGCTAATGTAACAAAAAGGGTAAAATAGAATAGCCATGAGCAACATGCAGCCACCAACCAATCTTCGCCAGTCGGAACAAGGAATGATTGCTATTATGACTACCATCGTTTTGATGATCGTTATTAGTCTGATTGTGCTTGGCTTTGCGCAAATTGCCCGCCGTAACCAGCGCGAAACACTGGATCGTCAATTAAGTACCCAGGCGTTTTATGCGGCAGAAACCGGCATTAATGATACACGCAAAATAATTCAGGAAGCAGTTAATAACAACCTGACGGTTACGGACAAGACGCAGTGTGGGGGCAGTGGCGTTAGTGGTTTTTATGCGGCGCTTAATCCCGATATTGATACCGATAAAAATATTAAATATACCTGTTTATTGGTAGATGCCTCTCCAAAGACGCTGCAGTATAGTAATGTCGGCAACCCGGCTACGGTGATACCGCTTATCTCTGACTCTGGCGCCAACATTCGGAGTGTACAGCTTAAGTGGAATACCAAGGAAGATACCGATACTCCCACCGATGGTTGCCCAACGAGTGTTAATACCTTCGTTCCTAATACCGGCGGAAGCTGGCCTTGCGGATTTGGGGTGCTCAGGATTGACCTGGTTCCCACACAGGGAAGTTTAACGGCCGATAGCCTGCGCGATGATACTATGACTGTTTTTGCTGTTCCTTTTGCATCCGGTGGCGCAACGGCTATAAACTATGCACCTAGCTACGGCAACAGCAATAACCGAATAGGTGTTGCATGTGACGATATTGATGGGTGTAGTCTGCGCATAGATATTCCGGGCGGTGCCGCAGCCAATAGTTTTCATATGAGAGTCTCGTCCATCTACCGCGAAAACACACTCAGTGTACAAGGCCAGAATGCGGCTGGAACGGCATTGGAGATTCGAGGTGCGCAGGCGGTCATTGATGTAACCGGCAAGGCTCAGGACGTACTGCGTCGCATAAAAGTCGCCATCCCGCTTCGTACTACAAGCAAAAATCTACATTCAGATTATGCGATCGAAATGAATGGCTCGCTGTGTAAGCGTTATTCAATCATGCAAGGCTACATCTCTAGTGATCCCGGCAGTATTCCTGGCGGAACGGGTCTCTGCCAAGCATTTTCGTCACCCTAAGCCATAGTTGGTTGGCGCGGTCTCATTCAGATAAGGTGACTACTCGTTGACATTATTGCTATGAAAACGTTCGTGAATACTCTTTAGGTGAGGGTCGGTCACGTGTGTGTAGACCTGTGTCGTCGAAATGTTACTATGACCTAACATTGCTTGGACCGAGCGTAGATCGGCCCCATTCATTAACAGATCAGTGGCAAAAGAGTGACGCAAGGTGTGTGGACTCACGTGTTTGGTGATGCCTGCCAGTAGGGCATAGCGGCTCACGAGACGTTGAATACTACGCGCGGTTAGACGGTGATAATTACCGCTCAAATCAATGGTTTTACGCCCGCTGTACCGCACAAAGAGGGGCCGGGTATTGTCGTCCCTTGTGCTCAAATAGGCGGTGATCCATTCTGCGGCGTGCGGGCTAATAAAAATCGGACGGTCTTTTTGGCCCTTACCACGCACCATAAATTCGCGGCGCTTTAGATTGATATGATCGCGGTCTAATCCCACTAGTTCCGAAACACGCAGTCCGCTTGAGAATAGTAGTTCCAGTATCGCACGGTCACGCAACCCATTCGATTTAGTAATATCAGGCTGCGAAAATAGTCGTGCCAGTTCGTCTTCGTTTAAAAAGGTGACCTGGCTGCGTTTGGTGCGTGCTAATTCGATTTTGTCTTTTCCCAGGGCGGGTATATCGTATTTGGCACAAAATTTTAAAAAACTGCGCAACGCTATCAGGTGATAATTGAGCGTTGTTTTTCCGAGTTCATCGGATGTGTTGGTGCCCAGGCGATTGAGCCAAAGTCGCCATTTACGCACCAGTTCGGGTGTAATGTCCTTGATGTCGATATCGCCAGCAAAATCTATGAGTCGTGTCAGATAGTGATCGTAGTTGCGGATGGTCTTTTGTGACCGGTTTTGTTCGATTTCCATATATTCCAGGAAATCAACTTTGGCTTTGCTGAACTTCATGAATATATTCTACGATATTTTATGCTTGCATGCGTCGTGAAAAAGTCATAAAATGTAAGATACTTAACATTAAATCTTTATTAAATAAGGATTTTTGACCATGAATAAGCTAATACTACGCCGGGAATTGGCCCAAATGCCAAACGATTGGCAGGGCGCCGAAATGCCAACTGACTGGAAATTTCTTCCCCAGCTTTCGACAGATTGGACGAAAGCAGCCAAGGAACTGCAAGAAGCACATGACTTTTCTCTTTGGGAACAGGAATCGAAAGAAAGTCGTCACTTTATGCTCTGGGCTCAAGAGTTGGGATGGACTGCACTTGATGAAAGTGTACGTATTACCGCCGATGACGACAGCGTCCGCATTACTGCGCAGGATGAAAGCGTGCGAATTACCGCAGAAGACAGTGTGAGAATTACCGCCCTGGACGATAGCGTCCGGATAACCGCGCACGACAATAGGGACCTATTGGCTGTTGCTGCTTAGTGTTAGTAGATCATTTCTAGGAAGAGGCTGGATACATTCCGGCCTTTATCTTATTTATTGAGGCCTACATCTGTTATAATAGGGCAGATACTAGTAATGTAAGGATTTCTAATGGAACGAACCCTGATTATTTTTAAGCCAGATGCAGTGATGCGCGGTATAGTTGGTGAAGTCCTGACGCGCTTTGAGCGAGTCGGCCTAAAAATTGTTGGCGCTAAAATGCTGCAACCCGACTACGATCAATTCTTTCACCACTATGAGGGTATTGGCGGACTAAAAAGCCGGAAGGGCGACGAAATTTTTGAAACTCAATTACGCGAAATGCAGCAAGGTCCGGTTATTGCCATGGTGCTTGAGGGGGTTGAGGCCGTGGAATTGGTTCGCAAAATGGTTGGACCTACCGAGCCGAAGGCTGCCCAGCCGGGCACTATCAGGGGTGATTACTCGCACATGACGTACGGCCAGGCTACCAATGTCAAGCGTGGTGTACCAAATGTAATCCATGCCTCCGCTGATGCTAGCGAGGCCGAGAAAGAGATCGCTCACTGGTTTAGCGAGAGCGAAATGGTAGATTACGATAATGTCCACGCGCACTTTACGCAGCCGAAGTCGTAGACTGTCCGTACTTTAAAATGAAAGAAGGTCCTTCGCCCATCTGCTTCGCAGCTGAGGGTTGAATTCTTTGGTTGCCCACACTATGTCGCTTGCTCGCCAGAGTGTGGGCGCGCTCAGAAAGATAGATTATGTAAACACAATCTATCTTTCCTTACTTGCCCCCATAGTTCAATGGATAAAACAACTCCGTCCTAAGGAGAAGCTCTACGTTCGAATCGTGGTGGGGGCACCAAATTACATTTTCCGGTATAATAGCAGGAAAGACTGACAGAGGGGATTATACAGATAGCACTATGGCGAAAAAAGCATTTGCCGATCAGTTTGACGACGAAGAAGTGCTGTTTGTGTTTCGTAAGCACCCGGTAGTGATGCGCAAAGGACTTATATCTGGTCTTCTGTGTGTTCTGCTGGGATCGCTGGTAGTTTTCTGGCAGGCAACCTATATGGCATTTCTTTTGGGAGTGCTGGGAGGACTCGTGCTTGGAGCCATTATCATGTTGCCATCCTGGGTCACCTGGTATTTTAGTGTGTTTATTGTGACCGACAAACGTTTAATTCAGGTGACGCAAAAAGGTTTTTTCCACAAGAGCGTTATCGATATGGGATTGAATCAGATACAGATGGTAAACTATCAGGTGGCGGGTTTGCAAGAGACCTTGTTGGGGTTTGGTACAATTATGATGCAGACATTTGTGGGAGACTTGGTTATCCATGAAATTCCGCATCCTGCCAAGATTCAAAAAAAATTGCTCGAAATTTTGCGCGAGCAAGGCGTGAGCGCTAGTCCATACAGTGAGCCACGCGAACTAGAGATTGAAGAACAGGAAAATGAAGGATAAAGTTAAACGTATTCTAAAAAAACGCCCGCGCAGTTTGCGTAAAAAACAGGGGCCAGAAGCGGCCGAAAACGCCGCAGGTATTCCTCGTATTACCAATGAGACAGTTGCCGAGCACCGCGAAGAGGTGCTATCCAGTGCACGTAAATACATTTATCCGCTACAACACTCCAAACACCGAGTGGTCATAATTTCGATCAGTTTATTGGTGGCGATGATCGTTGCCTTCTTTACTTACTGTCTGCTGGCGCTCTATAAATTTCAGTCGTCCAACACTTTTATTTACCGCGTTTCACAGATTATACCGTTCCCTGTGGCTAAGGCTAGTGGCCGGATGGTCGCCTACGAAAATTATTTGTTCGAATTGCGCCACTACATTCACTATTACCAGACGCAGCAAAAAGTTGATTTTTCTAGTGAGTCCGGCAGGCAGCAATTGGCCGAATTCCGCAAACGAGCTATGAGCAGGGTTGTGGACTATGCTTACATCAAAGAACTTGCTGATGCCAAGAAGATATCGATCAGCGACCGCGAGTTAGAGGATGCCATTCACTTGGTGCGTGATCAAAATCGCCTAGGTAGCAACGATCAAGTATTCGAAGATGTGCTGCGCGAATTCTGGGGCTGGTCCGTAGCAGATTTCAAGCGTGAGCTAAAGCAACAGCTTCTAAGTCAAAAAGTTGTCTCTACCCTTGATGCAGAGGCGCATACTCGTGCGGCAGAGGCGCATCAACGCTTGCTGAACGGCGAAGATTTTGCCGCTGTTGCCAAACAGTATTCCAGTGACCCGGCAACTAAGGATAACGGCGGCGACTACGGCTACGATATTAGTCCCTCTGACCGCAACCTGTCACCCCAAGTTATTGATACTTTGTTCAAGATGGATGTAGGCGAGACCTCCAAAATTGTGAACACAGGAAGCGGTCTCGAGATCCTTCGCCTGAAGCTCAAAGAAGAGAGTAGAGTGCAGGCTGCGCATATAGTTATCACCTTCAAGCCCGTCGAAGCATACATTGGTCCGCTCAAAACCCAGCAAAAACCCCGTATCTTCATTGGCCAGTAGACGTAGGGTGCAATAATTGTTGCGATTTTTGTTAAAGTCTGCTATCATTACCTCTGTTCTCTTGCAATGGCGGGCATGCCATGTAAGCATTTTGGGCTCGTAGTGAAGAGGCCTATCACGTCTCCCTGTCACGGAGAAGATCGCCGGTTCGAATCCGGTCGGGCCCGCCAGATAAGTAATTTCAAAGAAGTCTCAATTTGAGGCTTCTTTTGCTATGATGGGGGCATGAAGTTACAAGTTGGCGTTAAGGTCCTTATCAAAAACGAAGCTGGTCAGTACCTTTTATTGCAGCGAAGTGAGTCATTGCCTGACGGCACTGGAATTAGGTGGGATATACCCGGTGGGCGCATTGATGCCTCCGAGAAATTGCTAGAAGCGTTAAAAAGGGAACTACGTGAAGAGATCGGCGTAGATTTACGCGTCAAGCCCGTCCTGATTGCCGCCCAAGACATCCTCATCGCTGATATTGACTTACATGTCGTGAGGCTTACCTATACCGCGGAAATGGTTGGTGAAGTAAGCTTGGGTAACGAGCACCAGAATTATAAATGGGTAACCGTAGCCGATGGACTTAAGCTCAATACTGATCCCTATCTTCGCGAAGTACTTGAGGATTTAAGGTGAAGAATGGCCTCAAGCGCAAGGGTGGTTGAAAATATAATATTGTGATATAATAATCCTATTATGTCCCATGAGACTGGTGGTCAAGATATGCCAGAATGGGCCCCTGAGGTATCTCAGGGGCATCGCCATTTTGTGGAAACGGGTATGTTTGATGTCCTTCCCCAGAAGTCGCTATACGGACCAGAAGAGGTTGTAGTCGCCAGACATAATGGCGTTTTTTATCAGATAGACGATGACGGAGGCGAGCGCGTTCGTATATGGTATAAGATGTCGGGCGGGGAAAGGGTTGAGGAAGAGATCCCGCGCCAAAATGTCCGCCTTGGCGCTGATGTTGTAAGGCTCGGCTATCAAATACATTACCCTCATCTTGAAGTTGAAGTCCAGGGTAGACGCGTCGAAGTCTATTCGTA
>DASVXH010000040.1:0-10942 GCA_036392795.1 Saccharimonadales bacterium (SeqCode) | reverse complement strand
GAATACTATCTACGGTACTGACGTAGAAAAACTTATCCATCAAAGGCATGCCACGGGTTGTGACGGCGTCGATTTGTACAAGTAGTTCTTTCGCTTGATCGGGAATAGAAAGTCGCTCAGGTTCTGAGGAAGATGACATCCTGCAAGTGTATCACAGTATGTCGTTGCGGATTTAGCGGTGGACTATTGTTGCCATTTGGCGGCAGTGGTTCGAAGCCAGTCTCTTGATTCTTCCGGGGATAGGGCTATGTCGAAAGCTTGCTGTACATGTGCATTGGCATGCTGCTGCTGAAGTTGATCAACAATGCTGGAGTCTTTATTTGGTCGTTCAAGAGTGGCAAAAGTGTTAGGATACCTACCATCATTGTGATTAAAGATCATGTATCCGGAGTGATCCTTGAGCGTTTCTTCATCTGCCGTTTTAGGTAGGACTCTTATTTCCAAAAAATCATATGCATCATCGGCTGCCAAAAGATATTCAAATTGATTAGCCATGACGGTTTTCCCGATGTGCGGATGCGCGTCGGTAAATACGTCGATACTTCGCTCTCGCACAATTTGTTTTTGTGGCACTTTCTTTTCCAGTAATAAGAGTGCGCGTCCAAGGCGAAACTCGTGGGCTGCCGGGGACTTGGTGTTCTCTACTAAAATCTCCTCGATTAATTCCGGGGTTTGCAGAGATCCGCTGCATGGTATGCCTACAGACGGCAGGCAGTGAAGAGTAGAGTTGCTATCCGCACGTACGGTTTCGACAGCCACTTGCTGCATGACGTAATCAAGGTGCTGCGCAATCTCTACCAGCTTGGTACCCGTACGGGGAATCGTGTAATGTGCCGGTATGTCAAATAAGGGCCTAAATGCATGGTTGGGACCTTTTTTGGCCATAGTCATCTCCTTAACTTTAATGAAGATTATTATAACGCGGTCATGGTTTTTTATTTACATTAGACATACGGAAAGAATACTATACTTGTCAAAATCAACAGATTGGCGTACAATTGGTGGGTATTAATCCGGGCGATTAGCTCAGCTGGCTAGAGCGCTTCGTTTACACCGAAGATGTCGGGGGTTCGAATCCCTCATCGCCCACCATATTGATTCTTAAGGAAGCCCAGCCGGGGCTTCTTTTTATTTGCAAGACCTTTTCCTTTATAGAATAATAGGAATACAAAAAGAGAGGGGCACCATGAGTACAATTGAACAATCCATAGAATCAGGAGCGAGCCAGCCCGATATTACTGCCACAAGCTTTGTGGATTGTTCGGAACGGTTATGGGGTGATCCGTGGTGGGGGCGGTATGCGGCCGATGCCTTGCAGCAGGTAGGAAATGAAATTGGTTCTGGGAAAGTAGTTAACGATGAGCTTGGTCATCACCTTTATGCGCCGACGGTGGGATTTTATGGGCCTACACATACAGGATCGTTTATAGATGGGCGTTCTGGGTCTGATTTTCAGGTGCGACACCGGGCTTATGCCATGCTGGCTCAGTCACCCTCGCCGTATGCCTTGCGATTGAGTGGGCCGGAGAGGCCCTGGAAGATCATAGTTGGGGCAATGGTCAGGACGGCTCTAGCAAAGTTTGTCCTGGATCGGGATCTGGAAAATCATAACATGAGCGAAGACGTTGGACGAGCCTTGGACGTTATGACAGTAGTCTCGGGTATTTGCATACCCGAAGATTTGAAGCCTCGCGACTGGCAGGGATCATTTGTAGATGCTAACGAGCTGCTTGTTGAGGCCCGAAACTTTGGCTGTCATACGGGTGATATCGCTTCATTGTCAAGGCAGATTGGGCATCATTCCTTTCGGCAACTAGTAAAAGGTGCGCCTGCTCCAACCGGCGAAATAATTGTGCGCGGCGCTAGAGCTCGTAGCTGGAGCCAGATTGCCCTGGAATCCCTTGAGTCGGTAAGAGAGATTAATGGCATACGGCCTATTGATGATTTTTTGAGACAATTCATTGAAAAGAAGCAGGACGAACTAAAACCTCGTTTGACATAAGTTTTTAATGTATAAATCTGCGTCATGGGTATAGGCAGTTATAAGACCATTCGGATGCAAGTGCTCACGGGCAAGTAGCTTTATCTCCTGGGGTGTCGGGTCTGGGTCGGTGTAGATATAAATGGTGTAATATTTGCTCAATAAAGGCATGTCATGTAGATCGGCGAATACGATATCGGCGGAGGGTTGTTTGGTGATTAATGAAAAGGTTAGGCGTTCCAAAAGGCATAATTCGTTATATAAACCGTTCTTTTTGCGCTTGTCCAGTGTACTGGCGCGTTGGCGGCGGACCTCGCCGACTATCTTGGACCAACGTTTCCGAAGAACGGAGAAAAATACGGCTGGCCTTTCAGTAATTATTGCCACCGGCCCAACTCTTGTGCGTGCCGGCAAGTGGCGGCTAATATCCAAGCTGGCTTTTTCGGTGGAGTCAAAGGAGCGAATGTCCAGATACATGCTATAGCTCCTGCCATGAATTATGCAGGTCCTGTTCGACATCGAACACTGCCCAAGCAATAATCCATTGCTCCCTGTCATAGAGGTGTGCCGTACAGGCAAAGGCCTGGGTTTTGTCGGCATAAAGCGAGCCCGGTGTCAGTCCGGCAAGCGGCTGAGGCAACTCGCAAATTATACACTGTGCGGAAATTTGGTCATGCAGAAGGCCGGCGTAGACAACCATATATCTTCTCCAAGTATTTCGCGTTATATATAAAAGGACAGCCATTGCTGGCTGTCTACACCTACAACGAGAATATTAAATCACGTTGGATACAATGGCTGCCCATTTGAGATTTAAAATGACCCTCATTGTAGGTTGTAGACTCCACGAGTATACATGTGTCCCGACCGGCATGCAAGACGACTTATATAAAAGTTAAAACCTTTTTAATCTCCACTGCCAGGAGGGGCCGTTTATTGGTTTTTCGAGGATGAGTGGCGTGGTGGCTTTGTGCGCGCCTGACGCGATTATAGCAGTGCCCACTTGGGCTCCCGCCGGTAGTGAGCGGTTGATATTGGCCAGTTCAATGCGAGGCTGTAATATGCTGCCATTCCATGCCAGCAGCGAAATGTCGGTTTTGGCTATGACCTTGGATGTCTCAAGCCATGGGGTCGTTAGTGTGGCAAAAATTTCTCCCGCTTTGACCGGTGTTTTGACCGAAAAATAGTGTTTGGCTGAATTAAGCAGCGGCTTGCTGTCCACAAGTGCATCCCGAAGATTTGGTGCGCCCATGATAACCCCAACGAGCGTTGCGGATTTGCCATTCTTAGCTGTATATTTTGCGGCGAACAAAAAACAGCCGCCAGCCTCATCTGTGAGCCCAGTTTTAATGCCAATAACACCATCTATCCCCAGTCGAGAGTTGGCGCTGTAAATGATGCCGTGCACCGGAATGTTTGCAGACGGCTGACTAACAATTTCAGTGATTACCGGATTCTGCAGGGCCAAGTCGCCCAGTTTTATCAGATCACCGGGTGTGCTCTTGCTGCCGGGTAGAAAGCCGCTAGCGTCACTGGCGACGATCGTTTGCTTCAGATCGCGGCGCTGTAGCATTTCATTGGCATATTTCAAGTAACCGTCCATCGATCCAAAGGCCCAAATGGCCAGAGAGTCTGCCATATTATTGGCCGATGGCAGTAGAATAGCCTGTAATGCCTGATACTGGGTGATGTGTTCGCCTTGCTCCACCTTCACGTATGCTCCACCATTGGCATAGTACTTGTTAAATAGGGCAACGTCATTGGCCTGGATGGTAATGGTGGGGCCTTGTTCGCCCTTTTTTAGGGGGTGTTTTTCTAGTACGGCCAACACGGTGACAATTTTAGCAATACTAGCCATTGGGCGCTGTTTGTCGGGGCCGCGAGTGGCCAAGATACCGTAGCCTTGGGCGCCGAGTGCTGCCGATCCATAGCGCGGCCAATCCAGCTGAACTTTTTCGGTAGCATTATAGAGCGGATGGATGGCCGCAGCGGCATGAGGCAGTGGACGAAAATAGTTGCACAAAAGACCGCCAATTGCCAAAAATAAAAATAGACGGATAAGCCGAGACTTAAACCGCCCGGGGCGAGTATGAGTCTTACGCATACTATACATTGTACATCATACATGCAATATGTTCTGATTATCTTGCGAGTCTTCAGGTTATGGCGCTATACTAATCATGTAACAAAGGAGTTCTAAAAGATATGACAACTGCAATTATCGCGATTGTTGTCGTGGCTGTACTGGTTATTGCCGTGATCGTAATGTACAACGCTCTCGTTCGTACTAAAATTCGCGTCGAAGAAGCCTGGAGTGATATTACTGTCCAGCTGAAGCGTCGTTATGACCTGATTCCGAACCTGGTCAATGCCGTAAAGGGCTACGCAAAACACGAAGCCAAGGTTTTTCAGGATGTTACCGAAGCTCGTTCCAATGCCCTAAACGCCCAAGGCAAAGGCGTTAAAGAGACTGCACAAGCCGAAAACCAGTTTGAAGCCGCTCTAAAAAGTCTATTTGCCGTTGCCGAAAGCTACCCGCAGCTTCGTGCATCCGAAAACTTCCAGCAGTTGCAAGCCGAACTGACCGACACCGAAGACAAAATAATGGCTTCACGCCGCTTTTATAACGGTGCCGCCCGCGATCTAAACATCAAAATTGACACATTTCCCAGCAATATTATCGCCGGCATGTTCGGCTTCAAAAAGCGCGAATTCTTTGAAGTCGAAGACGTTGCTTCGGTTGAAAAGCCTGTCGCTGTTAACTTCTAGATTTCTAGAGCAATTTTGCAGCCGAAGAAGGTATAGTTGTCTTCATAAGGTTGATCCTGGAGTTTAAAGAAAATGTATTCTGCAATTGCAGCCAATAAGCGAAAAACCTGGTTTTTGATTGGCATATTCGCGCTACTAATCGGCTTGATGGGCTGGATCGCCAGTGGTGTGCTGGGGCGCCCGTATTTTACCTATCTATCGCTGATCATAGCTGGTGTTTACGCGCTTATTCAGTATTTCGCTGCGGCCAGATTGGCCGTGGCCGTGAATGGTGCCAAAGAGGTTACCAAAAAAGACCAGCCGAGACTGTACCGGACGGTCGAGAACCTCAGTATAGCCACTGGTACGCCCATGCCGAAAGTGTATGTAATGGATGATCCGGCGCCCAATGCATTCGCCACGGGCCGTAATCCGCAACATGCCATCGTGGCCGCCACCACAGGCCTACTGGATATTATGGACGACGAAGAGCTAGAGGCGGTGATGGCCCACGAAATGGGTCACGTACAAAATTACGATATTCGGGTAATGATGATCGTTTTTGGCCTAGTGAGCGCTATCGGGTTTATAGCCGATATGCTGGCATATGCTATGTGGTTCCGCGACGGAGATGATAACCCTAATCCGGTATTTATTATCCTGGCTATTGGTGCCAGTATCTTGGCTCCTTTTGTCGCACTGTTGGTTCAGATGGCCGTATCGCGTCGCCGCGAATATTTGGCCGACAGTACGGGTGCGATGACTACGCGTTACCCTGAAGGGTTGGCGCGCGCCCTGGAAAAAATTCGTGACCATGGTTCGACCACGAAGCGTCAAAATACTGCGACCGCTCACTTATTCTTTGCAAATCCTCTCAAGGGTAAAAATATGGCCAACCTGTTTAGCACGCACCCGCCGGTTGATGATCGCATCGCACGATTGCGAAAAATGGGCAGTCATCTGTAGAATAATGGTATGACCAAAGAAAAAACGAAAAATCCAAAATCCAAAGAGCAACCACCGAAGACTCGCCAGCTCAAGTCCGCTGGCTATAAATCATTCCGCCTACAAAAAAAAGTCAAACACCCTATTAACCAGCGAGTGCCTTTGGGCGGTTTTCAGATATTTCGTGAACTGCTGAAAACGCTGAGAAGACATTGGTGGGCTTTTTTGGGTATCTCCCTTATATATGGCGTTCTCAATCTGCTGTTGGTACAGGGTCTGGGTGGATTCGACGTTCAGTCGGCAAGACAGAATTTACAGTCGGTATTCGATGGCGGGCCCAACGCATTTGGTAATGCCATTGGCGTATTCACAGAATTTTTTAGCGGTAGTCGTTCCCTGAATAATGATGTTGCCGGTGTCTACCAGTTTATTTTGTTGATAATTATGAGTTTGGCACTCATTTGGATGTTCCGCCACGCACAGGATGGTGAAAAGCTGCGTGTCCGGGATGGTTTATATCGGGGAATGACGTCACTTATTCCTTTTTTGCTAGTGTATTTAGTGATTGGCTTGCAATTGTTGCCGTTGGTGCTGGGAACGTATTTGTTCGCGATTGTTGGGCCGGGGGCATATTCGGTAAATGGCGCCGAAATTATTGCGTGGTCGATAACATTATTCCTTTTAGCGATTTTGTCGCTCTATATGTTGGTCTCTTCGATTTTTGCGCTTTATATCGTTTCATTGCCGGCGGTAACTCCAATGACCGCGCTGCGTTCGGCCCGCAAGTTGGTTAAATATCGTCGGTTGCTTATTGTTCGTCGCTTCCTTGTCCTGCCTGTTATTCTTGCGGTACTTATGCTCGTGCTCATGGTGCCACCCATTTTATTCGCGCCACCGGTTGCCGTTGTGACATTCTTTATCGTGAGTATGCTGCTGTTGCCGTTGGGTCACGGTTTTATGTTCGGTCTATATAAGGAATTGATTGATGAAGCTAAATAAAGAGCGTCCCGAAGAGCGGGTGCGCAAACTGCGCGAACTCATTAACGACTATCGGTATCACTATCATGTCTTGGACGAGTCGATCATGAGTGAGGCCGCCGCCGATAGTTTGAAGCATGAATTAGCCCAGCTGGAATCCGACCATCCGGAACTAGTAACTCCTGATAGCCCCACGCAACGGGTGGCCGGAGCAGCATTGCCAGGCTTCACGCAAGTGCGGCATCAGACCCGTATGATCAGTCTAAATGATGTCTTTAACGAAGAAGAAGTCGCTGCGTGGATAAAGCGTACCGTCAAACTGGTGGGAGACGAAAAGCTGGAATTTTTTGCCGACCTAAAAATGGATGGTCTGGCATGCGCGCTCATCTATCAGGACGGTATTTTTATACAGGCGGTGACCCGCGGCGATGGTCAGGTGGGCGAGGATGTAACGGCCAATGTGCGTACGATCGAAAGTGTTCCCATGCGGCTGCGAACCGACGCGGCGCACGAGCATTTATTAAAGGGGCGCACCGAAGTCCGCGGCGAAATTATAATTCACAAAGATGATTTTGAGACGTTGAACCGCAAGCGTGAACAAGAGGGTCTGCCCGTATATGCCAACCCTCGCAATCTGGCAGCTGGCAGTATTCGTCAGCTGGATCCAAAGTTGACGGCAGCTCGGCCGCTGCGTTTTCGTGCCTGGGAAATTTTACGTGACGATCCGACGGAATTACCCACAAACCGCGAGGCCTACGACGCTATCCGTGCGATCGGCGTTCCCATTAATTCGCAGGCGCGTACCCTGCAGGGTCTTGAACATATCATGGAATTTGCGGCCGAATGGGATGAAAAGCGCCACGATCTACCCTTTAATACCGACGGCTTGGTTATAAAACTAAACGACCGCAAGCTGTACCGCGATTTGGGCGTAGTGGGCAAGGCGCCACGCGCCGCCGTAGCCTACAAATATCCCGCCGAAGAAGCAACAACAGTAGTAAAGGATATCGTTCTAAGTATTGGCCGGACGGGCGCAGCGACGCCGGTGGCTGTTTTTGACCCTGTGGTGGTTGCCGGAACGACCGTGCAGCATGCCAGTTTACATAACGCCGACGAGATCGCTCGCAAAGATATTCGTGTAGGTGATACGGTAGTAATCTTTAAGGCGGGTGATATTATCCCGCAGGTGCTTAAGGTATTAACCGATCTGCGTCCCAAAAAGAGCAAACCTTTTGATATGGAGGCCGAGCTAAAACGCCAATATCCGGAACTTTCGTTTGAGCGTCCCGATGGCGAGGCAGTTTATCGAGTAAAGGGTGCGACCGGCACGGTATTGCTAAAGCAAGCCTTGGCGCATTTTGCCAGCAAGGGAGCGCTGGATATTGATGGTATGGGTGACAAAAACGTGGCCGCATTGGTGGATGCCAAATTGGTGCACGACCTGGCGGACATATATACCATTACCAAGGATGATGTATTGAAGTTGGAACGCTTTGCTGACATTTCGGCCGGTAAGCTGGTAGATGCCATTGCTGCCGCTCGGACGCCGCAACTACCCCGGTTTATCTATGGGTTGGGTATTCGTCATGTGGGGTCGCAGACGGCTATCGACCTGGCCGAACAGTTCCGTTCGCTGGAAAAACTACAACATGCTACTTTGGAGGACTTATTGGCGGTCGAAGGTATCGGCGAAGTGGTGGCCGAATCAATCGTGGCCTGGTTTGCCGATACCGATAACGCGGCCATGTTGGAAAAATTTAAAAAAATAGGTGTGGCCCCCACATATCAGTCGCACGCTCACGGCCCCTTGCAGGGCAAGGCGTTTGTTGTAACTGGCACCTTGGAATCGATGGGCCGCGACGAAGCGGCCGAAAAAGTGCGGTCTTTGGGCGGTGTGTTCCAATCGAGTCTCGGAAAGGATACAGATTATCTGGTTGTTGGCAAAAACGTAGGTGCTGCCAAGCTGGCCAAAGCCGAAAAGCTAGGCACCAAACAGTTGGACGAGGCCGCCTTTTTACACTTACTAAAAGGTTAGGGTCTGTGAACATGAAGGGCTGAAAAAACGAGCCCAAAACACCCTAATTTGTTTTTCGTCACTATGTGTTGATTTGCCGTGCTGCTGGTATAGTAATTGGTTACACTACTGGTGGCGGCTGAAAGGAAGAAATGATGAAAGAATTTGTATTTATAACCGGCAACCAGCATAAGGCGGACTATCTAGCTAAGTGGCTTGGCGGTCCGATTGACCATCGGGCTGTGGAGAGTTTGGAGGAATTACAGACACTCGATTTGCAGACTGTTGTGGAGCACAAAGCGCGCGGTGCATATGCTGCCGTACAAAAACCCGTCTTAGTAGAAGATGTGGCCCTTGCTTTTTCGGCTCTGGGCAAATTGCCTGGGACCTTTGTCAAATATTTCCTGGAGGAAGTCGGTACGACGGGCCTATGCCAGATGATAGAGAATTTTGATGATCGACGCGCTACAGCATCTATTATGTATGGTTATTTTGATGGTACCGAAATGCAATTTTTTGAGGGTCATGTGGATGGAGTTGTTGCACCGGAACCGCGTCGGAGCGATGAAGCCACGGCTTGGAAAAGCAGCCTTAGCTGGAATAGCATTTTTATTCCTAACGGATCAGACAAAACCTATGCCCAGATGACTGACGAAGAGCTGGAACCTTTTAGTCATCGCAAGCAGGCAATTGAAAAACTGCGGGTATTTCTGGAGTCCTAACGGTCTGCTTGACATTGCCTGAAAAAAGATTATGCTTAAGGTAATCGTGCGCCATAGCGGCGCGTGAAACAAAAAACTTTCTAAAACAAAAAGAAAGCCATTTGCAGCGCCGCCGGGTGGGCGCGCACGAAATAAAGGACTGCCCCTATATACGGGGCGGTTCTTTTTGCTGGTGCGCCCAAGGACCGGATGGTCTGCTTAAAAAAATTCATCAATTATCAACTCCTTGCTACAATAGAAGCAACGAAAAACACGTGCTTGCCAGAAGGGAATAGCCATGATCAAGTACTATTACAAAAGCCTGCGCAGTCAGCAGGTCCAAGAACTCTCGGAATACAAGCGGGGAAGTTGGGTGTATGTAGAGGCGCCAACCGAAGAAGAAGTAGGCTTTTTGGTTGATAAGTTTAAGATAGACGAAGGTCATGTCCAGGACGCTTTGGACGAAGACGAAATGCCCCGTCTGGAAAAAGAAGGCGACCAGTCGTATATCTTTGTGCGCTACGCTTACAAAAACTCTGAAGCAGAGCTGGTAACCGTACCGTTACTTTTTATTTTTAGTGACGACATTGTAATTACCATTTCTTTGGTTCGGCTTCCTTGTCTGGAGAAATTTTTGAGTGGCAAGGTGGAATTTGCCACTACGCAGCGCGCCAAATTTATTTTGCAAGTCTTGCACGAAATCGTCGAACAGTATGATCGCTTTATTAATGGCACTAGTAAGCAGATCAAACTTATTCGCTCGCGGCTGCGCGGCCACGAGATTAGCAACCAGGATTTTGTAGACTTTGTGCTTATCGAAGATGAGTTGAACGAGTTTTTGGCGGCGCTGCTGCCAACCAACGCCACGCTCCGACGTTTATTGCGCGGCCGTTATATTCCGTTATTCGAGGAGGATCAGGATATCGTTGAAGATCTTCTGCTAAACAACGAACAGTCGATCGAGGCTTGTAGCTCAAATATAAAATCGATCGTCAACATTCGTGAGGCATATTCGTCGATTAGCTCGAACAACCTAAACCGTACTATGAAAATCCTGACCGGGGCGACCGTGCTCATTACGCTTCCAAATGTCATATTTGGTATGTATGGCATGAATATTGGCCTTCCGTTTCATGATAAGCCCTGGGCGTATCCGGTCATTGTGGTAACGAGCTTCGCGCTCTGTCTGTTTACTTTTGCAATTGGAAGGACCAAGCGGATATTTTAAGCGTCCGCTTTTAAGCCGTTTACTTACCAGGGGTAATCTGGTAAAATACCTTTCTGTAGTAGCTGGTGCCTGCGTAAATCATCTTCTAGTCCGACGCTTCGCACATAACTACAAAAACTTTCATTGAAAGTTTTCTGGGGCTGTAGCTCAGTTGGCTAGAGCGCTTCCATGGCATGGAAGAGGTCCAGGGTTCGAGTCCCTGTAGCTCCACCAATTTCGAATTAGAACCGTCCCAAGGCGGTTTTATTAATGTAAATATTACCTATTTTATGGGGGGACAATGCAAATACCAGACCTCAAAAACGTTACCCTTACCCCTCCTGAGGCAAAATTTATGCAAAAATGGA